>JAICHQ010000098.1 GCA_025924815.1 Nocardioides sp. | reverse complement strand
CGTGGCACCAGTGGCAGGCGGCGTACCCGATGGAAAGAAAGACAGGTCTGTCCAACCGCCGAGCCTCTTCGAACGCCTCCGGTCCCCACTCCCACCACTCGACCGGGTTGTCCTTGTGCTGAAGCAGGTACGGGCTCGTCGCGTGGGCCAGACGATTGGCCACGAATGCCACCTCATGTCACTGGTCACGATGTCGAAAGCGCCTGAACCTGACTGCGCTTCACGGAGCACTCTCACAGAGTCCCCACCTGACACACACAACCACGGCCCTGGAAACGGTCCACGAGTGCTGGGACGGATCCGATGAGTGGGACGCTTGACGTGACACATCCATCAGTCGTAACTTACATTCGTCATGACTTATGAAGATGAAGAGGTCTGGACCGCTCTGGCTGACCGAAGCCGGCGCTGGATCGTGCTCGAGCTCGCCGGCGGCGAACGTTCAGTGGGCGAGCTCGCCGATGCCCTGCCGATCAGCCAGCCGGCGGTGTCCCAGCACCTGAAGGTGCTCAGGCACGTCGGCCTGGTCGAGGACCGCGCCGAAGGCACACGGCGTATCTACCGGCTGAACGAGGCCGGCGTGAGCGCGCTTCGAGACCAGCTCGACACGTTCTGGAAGCGAACCATGACCGGGTTCGAGGACCTGATGGAGGAAGACCGATGACCGAGACCCCCGTCGTACGGCACCAGGTGGTGGTGCCCGGCACCCCCGAGCGGGCATTCGCCGCGTTCACCGAGCGGATGGGCGACATCAAACCCAAGGAGCACAACCTCCTCGGGGCGCCCATCGTGACCACCACGTTCGAGCCTCGGGTCGGCGGCCACATCGTCGACCGGGCAGCAGACGGCAGTGAGTGCCGCTGGGCGCGCGTGCTCGCCTACGACCCACCGGACAGGGTCGTCTTCTCTTGGGACATCGGCCCCAGCTGGCAGCTCGAGTCTGACCTCGCCAACGCCAGCGAGGTCGAGGTCCGGTTCATCGCCGAGGGCGACCAGCACACCAGGGTCGAGCTCGAGCACCGCCACATCGACCGGCACGGACCCGGCTGGGCCGCCCTGCGCGACGGGGTCGACGGCGCTCAGGGATGGCCGCTGTACCTCGCCAGGTACGCCACCCTCCTGGGCGCTGATGCCGCCTGAGAACGCCGGTGTCATGTCGAGGCCTCACGACGCGCGTCTCCGCTTGGGGGTGAGGTCGCCGGTGAGCGTTCGCGTCCAGCCTGGAATCCGCCGTGGAGGTCCGTCGCGTTGACCAGGGCGAGGTCCGAAGGGTGTGTAGCAGCACCTCAGCACTCGGTTGTGCGGGCGTCGCGACACCCGTCCCCCGGCTCTACGCTTCAGGCGTGTAGGACGTGGCCCTCACCGTCGCTGCCTGCCTTCGCACCGGGACGCGGGTCGACGTGAGTGGCTGGTGCCGCTCGAGGAGCAACCGGATCGTCGGGGACTACCGAGTGGACTGGGTGATCGCGGCGGTGGTGGCGGAGGTGAGAGAGACCAGGTCCGAGGGAGTGAGCTCGACGTCGAGGCCGCGGCGGCCCGCGGAGACCAGGATCGTGTCGTGCGCGAGCGCGGACTCGTCGAGGACCGTCGGGAGGCCGCGCTTCTGGCCGAGCGGCGAGATGCCGCCGAGGACGTAGCCGGTCGCGAGTTGCGCCGCCGAGGGCTCCGCCATGGCCGCCCTGCGTGCCCCGACCGCCCGCGCGAGTGCCTTGAGATCGAGCCACCTCGAGACCGGCACGATCCCGACGACCAGCGCTTCGTCGGCCTGCGCCACCAGCGTCTTGAACACCCGGGCCGGGTCGACGCCGAGCACGTCGGCCGCCTCGGCCCCGAAGGACCGGGCACGAGGGTCGTGGTCGTAGGGATGCAGCGTGTGGGGTACGCCGGCCCGCTCCAGCGCCTGCACCGCGGGCGTGCCGCCCACGGCCTTCCTCTTCACCACGACGTCGCCCCCCGGCCCGGTCGGTCAGTCCCAGGTCGTCGCGGAGGCGGCGAAGTCGTCGCCGGTCTGCGCGGGCACCACGCAGAACAGGAGTCCGCCCGGGTCGGCGAGCACCGCCCAGCGGTCGTGGTGGTCGACCACCGTGGCACCCAGCGCCTCGACCCGGGCGATCGCGGCACGAACGTCGTCGGTCTCGACGTCGAGGTGCACCCGCGCGGGGGTGCCCGAGCCGGTGCGCTGGAGCTCGAGCCCGATCCCGCCGGCCATCGGCGCCAGGGACTCGTACGGGTCGTCGGGGTCGGTCGCGTCCCCGCGACGCTCCGACCCCCGGGCCGCGGCCCAGAAGGCCGCCGCCGCGTCGTAGGACTCCTCGGGGTGGTCGATCAGGACGACGCCGATCCGGCTGCGGTGCATGCCCCGACGCTACCGCCGCCGACACCCGGCAGACTGAGGCTCATGGACGCCGAGGCATGGAACGAGCGCTATCGGGGCAGCGAGCTGGTCTGGTCGCTCGGGCCCAACCAGTTCGTGGAGGTCGAGCTCGCCGACCTACCACCCGGACGGGCCCTCGACCTCGCCGCCGGCGAGGGGCGCAACGCGATCTGGCTGGCCGACCGGGGCTGGCAGGTGACGGCCGTCGACTTCTCCCAGGCCGCACTGGACAAGGGGCGGATCCTCGGCGAGGGACTCGCCGTCGACTGGGTCTGTGCCGACGCGACCACCTGGCGCGCGGAGACGGCGTACGACGTCTGCCTGGTCGCTTATCTCCAGCTCGTCGCCACCGAGCGAGCGGCAGCCGTCCGCAACGGCTACGACTCGCTGTGCCCGGGTGGGACGTTCCTGCTGGTCGCGCACGACTCGACCAACCTGACCGAGGGCACCGGCGGCCCGCAGGACCCGGCTGTGCTGATGACCGCCGAGGACGTGCTCGCAGACCTCGGCGGGCGCACCTTCGAGGTTCAGCGGGCCGAGCGTGTGGCGCGGATGGTCCCTGACGGCCATCGCGAGGGCTCCTCGACCGCCGCGTGGGACTGCCTGGTGCGCGTCGTACGCCGAGACTGAGCGTCGCCGGGCCGGCTCAGGCCTGGTGGTGCGTCGGCGGGGTGTCGGAGGAGTCGCCGGACCCGTCGGCGGCGTCGTGGTCGGGCTCGGCGGACGGCGCCTCGGGGTCGTCGAAGACACCCGCCTCCTGGGCCTCGCGCACCTTCTTCAGCTGCTTGGTGAAGCTGCGCAGGATGAACACCACCGCCACCACCAGCGCGCCGAGGACCAAGGCGCCCACCCAGCCGGCGACGACGTTGTTGTCGTCGGGCCTCGGGTCAGAGCTCAGCGCGAGCACGACGACGTCGATCATGCGTCCAGTCTCTCAGGTGTCGGGCCCGTCAGCGACCGCGGATCCCCGCGAAGAGGTCGTCCTCCGGCAGCGAGGACTCGACATGGCTGGTGACCAGCTCGTAGTCCTCGGTCGGCCAGGTCGCCACCTGCAGCTCGCGCGGGATGGAGAACCAGAAGCCGTCGGGGTCGATCTGCGTCGCGTGCGCGAGCAGGGCCTGGTCGCGCACCCCGAAGTAGTCGCTGCACTCGACGCGCGTGGTGAGCCGCTTGTCCCACGTCTCGTCGCGCTCCCAGCTCGCCAGCCGCTCGGCGTAGGGCGACTCCAGGCCGTGCTCGAGCATCGCGTCGTGGATCGACTTGATCTTCGCGTAGCTCCAGCCATGGTGGTAGTAGAGCTTCAACGGCTGCCACGGCTCGCCCGCGCCGGGAAACCGCTCGGGGTCACCCGCGGCCGCGAACGCGGCCACGCTCACCTCGTGGCAGCGGATGTGGTCGGGGTGCGGATAGCCCCCCTTCTCGTCGTACGTCGTCACGACGTGGGGCTTGAAGTCGCGCATGATCCGGACCAGCCGCTCGGTGCACTCCTCCAGCGGCACCAGCGCGAAGCAGCCCTCCGGGAGAGGGGGCTTCGGGTCGCCCTCGGGCCACCCGGAGTCGACGAAGCCGAGCCAGTCCTGGCGGATGCCGAGGATGTCGCGGGCGCGCTCCATCTCCTGCCGACGCACCTCGGTGATGTTGGCCGCGATCTCGGGGCGGTCCATCTTCGGGTTGAGGATCGAGCCACGCTCGCCACCCGTGCAGGTGACGACGTGGACGTCGACGCCCTCCGCGACGTACTTCGCAGTCGAAGCCGCGCCCTTGCTGGACTCGTCGTCGGGATGGGCGTGGACGTGCATCAACCGGAGGCCGGTGCCCGGTCGCGGGCTCCCGGCAGGGTCGTGGGACATGGCGCTCAGACTAGGTGGCACCATCGACGCCGTGGACCGGACCCTGACCGAGCGCTACGTCGCGCCGCCGGCGTGGCGGCGCCCGGTGACGATCGCGACGGTCGCCGCGCTGGCGGTGGTGGCGCTGGCGTGGCTGGTGTGGGCGGCGTGGGTGCAGTCGACTCCGAAGGTCCAGTCACAGCTCATGAGCTTCCAGGTGGTCGGCGAGCACAGCGTCACGGCTCGCATCGAGGTGCACGTCTCCTCGGACGCGGCGAACGTCAGCTGCACGGTCGAGGCGCTCGCCCAGGACCACTCGCTGGTCGGCGAGCTGCACTTCCGCCCGACGTCGGGCACCAACGAGGTGACGGTCCGCACCGAGCGCATCGCCACCTCCGTCGACGTACCGGGGTGCACTGCGCAGGGCCAGGACCACCCGCGCTGACCGACAAGCCGCACACCGGGATCACGTCGGTCTCGTTTATGGGTTTGCCGCGCTTGTCTTGTTAGACTTGCTTCTTTCCGGCCGCGCCACGACGACGCAGCAGACACGACGCAGATGTCCTTTCGGTGGCGCACCCCACACCGACACCACATCGGCATATCCGCACGCGCTTTTCCGAGGAGTTCGCATGATCTGGCTGACCCAGCCGACCTACGACCGGCTTCACGCCGAGCTCGAGCACCTGCGCGGCCCCGGCCGCGCCGAGATCGTCGAGCGGATCAGCGCTGCGCGGGACGAGGGCGACCTCAAGGAGAACGGCGGTTACCACGCCGCCAAGGACGAGCAGGGCAAGATCGAGGGCCGGATCGCCCAGCTCGAGCAGATGCTCGACCCGAAGAACGCCACGACCGAGCCGTCGCCCGACGACCATCGGGTCTCACCGGGCAAGGTCGTCACCTACCGCTTCAACGGCGACGACGACGAGGAGCGCTTCCTCTTCGGCGCCCGCGAGATCGCCGACGACCACACCGACATCGAGGTGTACTCGCCCCAGTCACCGCTGGGCCTCGCGCTCAACGGCCACGAGGCCGGCGAGACCGTCGACTTCGAGCAGCCGAACGGCAAGGTCGCGAAGATCGAGATCATCAGCGCGGTGCCGTTCAGCGGCTGAGCTCACCCAGCCTGCCTCCGGCGGCTCACTCGAAGACGCGGTAGCCGCGCTCGCGGAGCCGGGTCAGCAGGGCCTCGGTGTGGAGATCGCCCCGCGTCTCGAGCTGCAGGTGCACCTCGACCTCGTCCAGTGACAGGTCCGCATCGATGCGGGCGTGGGACACCTCGATGACGTTGGCGCCAGCCTGTCCGATGTCCGACAGGAGCTCGGCCAGGGCACCCGGACGGTCGGGGACGCGCAGCCGCAGGTTCAGGTAGCGCCCGGCTGCCGCCATGCCGTGCTGGATCACCTTGCCGAGCAGCAGGGGGTCGATGTTGCCACCCGAGAGCACGGCGACGGTCGGCGTACCGAAGCGGTCGGGATCGTCGAGGATGGCCGCGACCGCGGCCGCGCCGGCCGGCTCGGCG
The DNA here is from genome assembly GCA_025924815.1 of Nocardioides sp. Taxonomy (GTDB): domain Bacteria; phylum Actinomycetota; class Actinomycetes; order Propionibacteriales; family Nocardioidaceae; genus Nocardioides. The sequence continues at coordinate 5,544 of JAICHQ010000098.1, read as the reverse complement.
ACCAGCTTGGCGCGCTCCAGCACGGCGAGCACCGCGCGGGACAGGGACGCCTCGGAGACGGTGACGACCTCGTCGACCAGGTCGTGGACGGTCCGGAAGGTCACCTCGCCCGGCAGCCCCACCGCGATGCCGTCGGCCATGGTCGACATCGAGTCCAGCGCGACCGGATGCCCGGCCGCGAGCGACGCCGGGAAGGCGGCGGCACCCTCGGCCTGGACGCCGACCACGCGTACGTCGGGACGCGCGGACTTGACCGCGATCGCGATGCCGCTCAGCAGGCCGCCGCCCCCGCACGGCACGACCACCGTCTCCATCTCGGGCGCCTGGTCGAGGATCTCGAGCCCACAGGTGCCCTGGCCGGCGACCACGTCGGGATTGTCGAACGGGTGGATCAGGACGGCGCCGGTGCGCTCGGCGAACGCGCGGGCCTCGGCCAGGGAGTCCTCGAGGTAGCGCCCGTGGAAGACCACCTGGGCGCCGTACGCCCGGGTCGCCTTCTCCTTGGGGATGGGGGCGCCCTCGGGCATGTAGACGGTGGCCGCGATCCCGAGTGCCTGCGCGGCCAGGGCCACACCCTGTGCGTGGTTGCCGGCGGACGCCGCGACCACGCCGCGTGCCCGCTCGTCGGCGGTCAGGTGTGCCATCCGGGTGTAGGCGCCTCGGACCTTGAACGATCCGGTGCGCTGGAGGTTCTCGCACTTCAGCAGCACCGGGCTGCCGGTGAGCTCCGAGAGCCAGCGCGACTCCTCCATCGGGGTGCGCAGGGCCAGGCCCGCGAGCGTCTCCGCCGCGCGCTCGATGTCGGCCACCGTCACCTGCACCCGGTCAGTCATCGTCCCTCACGGTCTCCGGGGGCGGGTCGAACTCGTCGGCCACGCCGACGTCGTCCAGGTCGCCGACGCGCCCGTCGTCCTCGCCCTCATCGGGTGTGTCGACGTGCTGACCGGTGTCCTCGTAGTCGTCCTCGAGGGCGACCTCAGGGTCCTCGCCGATCTCGGTCTCGCTCGCGAGGTGCTGGACGACCGCGTTCGCGGCAGCGGCGAACGGTACCGCGACCAGCGCCCCGGCGATCCCCGCGATCAGGATGCCGGCGGCGATCGCGACGATGATGCCCAGCGGATGGATCGCGACGAAGCGGCCCATCAGGAACGGCTGCAGGATGTGGCTCTCGATCTGCTGCACGGCCACCACACACGCGAGCATGACCAGCGCGATCACGACGCCGTGGTCGACGAAGGCCACCAGGACCGCCACGGTGCCGGCCACGAACGCCCCGACGATCGGGATGAACGCCCCGAGGAAGACCAGCACCCCGATCGCGAAGACGAACTGCACGCGCAGGACCGACGCCGCGACCATCACCCCCACCGCGTCGGTGATCGCGACGATCACCGTCGCCCGGACGAACTGCGTCAGCGAGATCCAGGCCACCCGACCGGAGCTGTCCACCCGCGCGCGGGCGGCTCGGGGCGCGATGCGGACCGCCCAGGCCCAGATCCGGGCGCCGTCGGCGAGGAAGAAGAACGTCGCGAACAGCACGATGAACAACCCGGCGACCACATGACCCAGGGCGCTGCCGAGGTGCGTGGCCTGGCTCAGCACCTCACCGCTCTTGGCCTGCTCGGCGAGCTTGTCCTGAGCGTTCTGGATGTAGTCGTTGATCTGACTGTCGGTCAGGTCGAGGGGGCCGGTCTTCAACCATTCCTCGATCTTGCCGAGACCGTCGGAGACCTGGCTGGCGAGGTCGTTGGCGCCGCTGGCGACCTGCTGCCCGGCCAGCACCAGCATGGTCACCACCAGGGCGAGCAGTCCGATGACGAACAGGCCGGCGGCGAGCCCCCGGCGGATCCCGGCCCTCTCGAGCAGCGAGACGATCGGAGCTCCGAGGGCGGTGATCAGGATCGCGACCACCAGCGGGATGGTCAGCTCGGCGAAGAAGACGACGAGACGGAACATCGCGTACGTCGCCACCGAGATCACGATCAGCCGCCACGCCCACGCGGCGGCGAGGTCGAGCCCCCAGGGGACCTGGGCCCGGGAGAAGTTGGACGGACCGGTCGCGATGGCCGCGTCCTCCTGCCGCCGCTGCTCGGCACGCAGCTGTGCCCACTGGTGAGCGAGGCGCTCGGTGAGCCGCTCGCCGGGCCTCTCCGCGGCCGGCTGCGAAGAGTCCGAGGCGTCGTCGCTCACGGCAGCAACCCTAAGGCGTCGGACCGGCCAGGCGACCCACGACGCGGAACGCGGCATCGCGATGCTCGACCGCGAGGAGCCCGGCGGCCGCCAGCACGTACTGGTGGTCGACGGTCAGCCTGGCACGCCGCGGGAGCTGCCACCCGCCCTCCACCTCGCCCACGCTGCCCGCGAAGACCCGGTCGGCGACTCCGGGGCGCCCGTGCCGCAGCACGCCGCCGGAGCCGACCAGGAGGTGGACCTCGCGCAGGTCCTTGCCGGTGCGCTCGACCACCCGGCCCTCGGGGCTGACCACGACCCGGCTGCGACCGGCGTGCCGCCTGAGCGCGAGCCCGACGGCTGCGCGGGCGATGTCCTCGTCGAAGTCGCACTCGGCGTCGGACTCCGGGATGAAGCCGACGTCGTCGCGACGGCGTACGGCGGCCTCGGCCAAGTCGTCGCGGCCGGCTGCCTCGACGGTGGTGACCGCCGACCAGCGCATGCCGAGGTCGCCCTCGACGGTGCGGGTCACGGGCGTGGACGCCACGACCTCACGGCTGAGGCCGGCGTCCTCCGGGTCGAGCGCGACGACGCTGTGCACGTCGGTCGTCGCGCCGCCGATGTCGACGACGACGGTGTCGCCGGCCGCCTCGGCGAGCAGCTCGACGCCGGTCAGTACGACGTCGGGTGTCGCGCCCTGGATCATCGCCAGGAAGTCGTCGCGGCTGCTGAGGTGCTTGCCGCCGATGACGTGGGTCAGGAACTGCTCGCGGATCGCGGCCCGCGCACCCTCGGGGACGAGCACGCCGATGCGCGGGACGATGTTCGGCGCGACCACGACCGGGAGTCCGGCCAGGATCTCGACGACGGCGTCCTGCGCCTCGACGTCACCGGCGACGACGACGGGTCCCTTCCAGACCACGGCCAGCTCGCGGGCGGCGCCAAGCATCGGCTCGGGGTTGCCGGCGTCGGTGCCACCCGTCAGCAGCACCACGTCGGGCTCGCTCGCCGGGATCTCGCCGAGGTCGTCACCCCGGCCGGCCGCGAACACCGCGACGACCTTCCCCCCGCTCGACAGGGCGACCCGACGACCGGCCTCGGCGGTCACCAGCTCCTCGTTGCCGACCACTGCGATCCGCAGCCCGCCCCCGGCGCTCGAGCAGGCCAGCGTGCGCGCCTCGGCCGCGCGGGGGTCCTGCTCCTGCAGCGACGCCAGGCACGCGTCGTACCCGTCGAGGACATCGGTCTCGATGGTCGTGCGGTGCTCGGCCGACGCGGCGATCTGCCCCTCGGCGAGGTCGACGAGCAGCGCCTTGGTGAACGTCGAGCCGAAGTCGACGCAGATCACCACCCCGCCGGGCGGGTCGGAGTCAGCCGAGGGCACGGTCGAGGTCCGCGATCAGGTCGTCGGCGGTCTCGATGCCGACACTGAGGCGGATCAGGTCGGCCGGCACCTCGAGCTCGGTGCCGGCGACGCTCATGTGGGTCATCCGGCCGGGATGCTCGATCAGGCTCTCGACTCCGCCGAGGGACTCCCCGAGCGTGAACACCTCCGCCCGTGCGCACGCGTCGACGGCCGCCTGCTCACCACCGGAGTGACGGAAGCTGACCATCCCGCCGAACCGCCTCATCTGGCGGGCGGCCACCTCGTGGCCGGGGTGCTCGGGCAGGCCGGGGAAGTACACGTGAGCGACCCGGGGGTGCCCGGTGAGGAACTCCACGATGCGCTCGGCGTTGTCGCAGTGGCGTTCCATCCGCACGCCCAGGGTCTTCAGCCCGCGGTGGGTCAGGAAGCAGTCGAAGGGCCCGGGGACCGTGCCCATGGAGTTCTGGTGGAAGGTGATCGCCTCGGCCACGTCGAGGTCGCGCACCACGGCGGCACCGCCGACCACGTCGCTGTGCCCGCCGACGTACTTCGTGGTCGAGTGCACGACGACGTCGGCACCCAGGATGAGCGGCTGCTGGAGGTACGGCGAGGCGAACGTGTTGTCGACGACGAGCAAGGCGCCGGCCTCGTGGGCGATCGAGGCCAACGTCTCGATGTCGCCGATCGAGAGCAGCGGGTTGGTGGGCGTCTCGACCCAGACGACCCGGGTGGCGCCGGGGCGGATGGCCGCACGCACCGCATCGGGATCCGACACCGCGGCCGGCGAGTGCTCCAGCCCCCAGCGTCGCTGGACCTTGTCGAACAATCGGAACGTCCCGCCGTACGCGTCGTCGGGGATCACGCAGTGGTCGCCGGGCTGGGTGAGTGCACGCAGGACCGTGTCCTCGGCCGCCAGCCCGCTGGCGAACGCGAACCCGCGCTCTCCCTCCTCCAGGGCCGCGAGCGCGCCCTCGAGCGCGGTGCGGGTCGGGTTGGCGCTGCGGCTGTACTCGTAGCCGCCCCGCAGTCCGCCCACGCCGTCCTGCTTGTACGTCGACGTCGCGTAGATCGGCGGGATCACCGCCCCGGTCGTCGGATCGGGCTCGTAGCCGGCGTGGATCGCGCGCGTGTCGAAGCCGGACTTCTGGCGGTGTTCCTGGGTCACGACGACCACGGTAGTGGCGGGGGTAGTGGCGGGGTACGCCGTGGTGGCGACAGGCTCTGCCGACGGGCGTCACCGTCTCGTCACCTCTGCCGGGAACGACACGGACACCCCCGGTGTTGGACACTGTGAGAGCACCACCCAGGTGCTCGCGAAGGAGCGAACGTGTCGATCTTCACCCGCACCAAGACCACCCTGCCCACCTCGGAGGAGGCACTGCCGGGACGGGCCACCAGCGAGTTCGTGATCGCCCCGAGGCACCGCGTGCTCGACGCCCCCGTCGTGACCCCGACCGCGCCCGACGGGTACGAGGTCGCCGTCTTCGGCCTGGGCTGCTTCTGGGGCGCCGAGGAGATATTCTGGCGGCTCCCGGGGGTCTGGTCGACGTCGGTCGGGTACGCCGGCGGGGTCACCCCGAACCCGACGTACGAAGAGGTCTGCAGCGGCCGCACCGGGCACACCGAGGCCGTCCGCGTCGTCTACGACCCCGAGCAGGTCTCCTACGCCGACCTGGTCAAGGCGTTCTTCGAGGTCCACGACCCGACGCAGGGGATGCGCCAGGGCAACGACGTCGGCACCCAGTACCGCTCGGCGATCTACTACACGACCCCCGGGCAGGAGAAGACCGCGCGGGAGCTGACCGAGGTGTACGGCGCCGAGCTCCGCCGGCGACGGATCGGCGAGATCACCACCGAGATCCGCTCCGCCGAGGAGACGCCGTACTACTACGCCGAGGACCACCACCAGCAGTACCTGGCGAAGAACCCCTTCGGCTACCGCTGTCACGCCAACACCGGCATCAGGTTCCCCGAGACCGCCTGACGAGTGTCGAATCCTGCTGTCGCCG
>JAICHQ010000097.1 GCA_025924815.1 Nocardioides sp. | reverse complement strand
GTCCGGCTCGCACGTCGTCCTGCTCGGCGGGAACACCGTGCTGATGAGCGCCGACGCCCCGGCGAGCAAGCGGCTGTTCGAGGAGCGCGGGCTCGACGTCGTCGCGGTCGACATCAGCGAGTTCATCAAGCTCGAGGGCTGCGTCACCTGCCTGTCTGTGCGGCTCCGGCACACGCCCTGACGCATCCCCCGCGCGCGGGTCGTCATTCGCGCCGGGGTCGACGTCGGATCCAGGGTGGTTGCACTCCGGGTTTCGGGGGTGGGAGGAATTCCGGTCGGTGGTCGTCGGGATCGAGCCGGACTTTCCAGGGTGAATGGTTGGTTACGCGATGACGATGACCGCATAACAACACCAGGTTGTCGAGCTTCGTCTCCCCGCCGATCCAGTGCCGGATGTGGTGGGCATGACACGTCACCGGTGGCCGATCACAGCCGGGGAAGGAACAATGCCGATCGCGCAGGACCAGGGCGACCCAGATCGCGAGGGTGACCAGCAGGCGGGCGGGCCGCGCCGCGGGACTCCGGCGGCAGCTCGGTGTCGAGCCCGTGTCGGGCCGTCTGGATCAGCGCGTCCCACATCCGGGCTCCGGCTTCACGCGGGTCGTGGACCAGGTGACGCCCGGTCCGCGCCAGATCGGTGGCGTCCAGACCGGCCGCTTTGTCCAGCATCATGTGCTCGCCGCGGGCACGGACCGCCTCGCCCACGGGAAGCTGCTCGACCGCGGCGGCGATGACATCTGCGTGTTCGGGGGACTCGTCCGGCGGCCATCGCGTCACGGGTCTGCGCCAGCGGGGCGGTGAGGGCGTGGGCGCGCGCCACGACCCGGCGGCCCGCTCCCTTGCGGAGCCCGCCGACATGGGTCAGCCAGTCATCGGTCGATCCGTAGTGCAACCGCTGCGTGGCCAGATCGCGGTGGTCGGCCTCGGCCACGGCCCGGGCCTCCACGACCGCGGTCACCGCCCGCAGCTCGGCCGCGAGCCCCACGTCGTGACCAGGTCGTCGTCGGACTGGGCCGCGAAGAAGGTCTCGGCGGCTTCTCGGGCAGACCGCACCGCGTCGGCCAGCAACGCGGCCGGCCCGCGCTGGCGGGAGGAGACCTCCGAGATCGACATACGAGTATCACATCAGGGCCCACCGACAGTCACGGGCGTTATCCACAGGAATGTCAGCCCGGCTTCGAAGAATATCTCGAAGATATTCGGTCCGACCTTCGAGAACCTGCATTTCAGGGCCGGCCGGATCAGTCGGCGGTGAAGGCGCAGAACTCGTTGCCGTCGGGGTCGGCGAGCACCGTCCAGCGCAGCCCACCGTCCCCCTTCGGGCGCAGCACGGTGGCACCCCGGGCGACGAGCGCGTCGAGGTCGTCGGTTTCGACGTCGATGTGCACCCGGTTCTTGACCACCTTCGGCTCCGGGACACCCGCGAAGTCGAACGACTCCCACGGGCAGCCGGGCATGCCCTCCACCCACGAGAAGCCGTGGTCGGGATCGTCGCCGACCGTGCCGCCGAGGACCTCGGCCCACCAGGCGGCAAGCTCGTGGGCCCGGGTCCCCTCGGCGCAGTCCCAACCGAGCTCGTACGGGCGGTGGTCGATCGGCTCCTGGCGCACGAACGCGCAGAACTCCTGCCCCTCGGGATCGGCGAAGGTGGTCCAGCCCTCGGTCTCGTAGAGCACCGTGGCCCCGCGGGCCGTCAGCGCCTCGACGGACTCGGTGTTGATGTCGATGTGCACACGGTTCTTGACGGTCTTGGGCTCCGGCACCTGGTTGAGCCAGACCTGGACGGCGCCGTCGTCGTCGCGCAGGTGGGCGCCACCGTCGGCGTGCATCTCCAGGCGCCAGCCCAGCGCCGCCGACCAGAACGTGCCCTCCACCCGGACGTCGCTCACGTCGATGCAGAGGTCCTGGTACGTCGCCAATGCCATGCCGGACAGTGTGGCACCGCGACCCGTGCGGATCCGACGACGGATTCCGCAGCGTCGGCCCGCGGGGACCGCTGGACTCCGCGGTCACGGCGGTCGTAGGCTGCGATCATGAGCACGACAGTCGCAGGCGGCACGGCCCTCGTTCAGCAACGCAACCTGGTCACCGAGATCCCCGGTCCGAAGTCGCAGGAGAAGCTGGCGCGCAAGAAGCAGTACGTCGCGGACGGGGTCGGCACCACCCTCCCGGTCTTCGTCGAGGCTGCCGGTGGCGGCGTACTCCGCGACGTCGACGGCAACACCCTGATCGACCTCGGCTCGGGCATCGCGGTCACCACGGTCGGAAACGCCGCCCCGCAGGTGGTCGCCCGCGTGCAGGAGCAGGTCGCGGCGTTCACCCACACCTGCTTCATGGTCACGCCGTACGACGGTTACGTGGACGTCGCGGCCGCCCTCGCCGAGCTCACGCCCGGTGACCACGCGAAGAAGTCCGCCCTGTTCAACTCCGGGGCCGAGGCCGTCGAGAACGCCGTGAAGATCGCGCGCGTCGCGACCGGCCGGGACGCCGTCGTGGTCTTCGACCACGCGTACCACGGCCGGACGAACCTGACGATGGCGATGACGGCCAAGAACATGCCGTACAAGAACGGGTTCGGCCCGTTCGCCGGCGAGATCTACCGCGTGCCGATGTCCTACCCGTTCCGCGAGACCGAGGGCATCAAGGGTGCCGACGCGGCCGCGCGGGCGATCGACCAGATCGAGAAGCAGGTGGGGGCGGAGAACCTCGCGTGCGTCGTCATCGAGCCGATCCTCGGCGAGGGCGGCTTCGTGGTGCCGGCCGACGGCTTCCTGCCGGCGCTGGCCGCGTGGTGCCGCGACCACGGTGTCCTGTTCGTCGCCGACGAGATCCAGTCCGGCTTCTGCCGCACCGGCGACTGGTTCGCGTGCAACCACGAGGGCGTCGTCCCCGACCTGATCACCACCGCGAAGGGCATCGCGGGCGGCCTGCCGCTCGCGGCCGTCACCGGCCGGGCCGAGGTGATGGACGCCGTGCACGCCGGCGGCCTCGGCGGCACCTACGGCGGCAACCCGGTCGTCTGCGCGGCTGCGCTCGGTGCGATCGCGGAGATGCGCGACCACGACCTCCCGGCCCGGGCGCGCGCGATCGAGGCGACGATCCGCCGCCGCCTGGATGCCATCGCCGCCGACCACCCGACCATCGGCGACATCCGCGGTCGCGGCGCGATGATGGCGATCGAGCTGGTCAAGCCCGGCACCCTCGAGCCGGACGCCGCGCGGACCAGCGCAGTCGCGGCGTACTGCCATGCCCACGGCGTCGTCGTCCTGACCTGTGGCACCTGGGGCAACGTCTTCCGCTTCCTGCCGCCGCTCTCGATCGGCGACGACCTGCTCGAGGAGGCCTTCGACGTCGTGGCGGAGGCCTTCGCGGCGACCGCCTGAGGCGTGCGGTCGAGCCGGGTCGCACGCCGGTCGGTAGCGTCACGCCCGTGACGAGTCCGGTCGAGGTGCTGACGCGACGGGTGCAGGCTGCCCTGGGCACGGCCTTCGGCGAGGAGTACGCCGATGCCGACCCGCTGATCCGGCCGAGCCAGTTCGCGGACTACCAGGCCAACGTGGCGATGTCGCTGGCCAAGCGGCTCGGCCGGCCGCCGCGCGACGTGGCGGCCGCCCTGGTCGAGCACCTGACGGTCGACGACGTCTGCGAGCCGGTCGACGTGAGCGGTCCCGGGTTCCTCAACCTGCGGCTGCGTGACGCCTGGCTCGGCGAGGCCGTCACCGACCTCGGCGCGGACGCGCGACTCGGCGTACCGGTCGAGGAGCGGCAGGTCGTGCCGATCGACTACTCCGCGCCGAACGTGGCCAAGGAGATGCACGTCGGCCATCTGCGCACCACGGTCGTCGGCGACGCGCTCGCCCGCACCCTGGAGCACCTCGGTCACGACGTGATCCGCCAGAACCACATCGGAGACTGGGGTACGCCGTTCGGGATGCTCATCGAGCATCTGCTGGACGTCGGCGAGCAGTCCGCCGACGCCGACCGGCTCCGGACCGACCCCAACGCCTTCTACCAGGCCTCGCGCGCGAAGTTCGAGGGCTATCCGGCCTTCGCCGACCGCGCCCGGTCGCGCGGCGTCAGCCAGCAGGCCGGCGACGCCGACACCCTGCGCCTGTGGCAGGAGCTGGTCGACCTCTCCAAGGCCTACTTCAACCGGATCTACGGCATGCTCGGAGTGGGGCTCCGCGACGAGCACCTGGCCGGTGAGTCGACGTACAACGACGACCTGGCTGCGGTCTGTGACGAGCTCGAGCAGGCAGGCATCGCGACGATGAGCGAGGGCGCTCTGTGCGTCTTCCTCGAGGGCTTCACCGGCCGGGAGGGCAAGCCGGTGCCGCTGATCATCCGCAAGTCCGACGGCGGCTACGGCTACGGCACCACCGACCTCGCGACGGTCCGTCACCGGGTCCGCGACCTGCACGCCGACCGGATGCTGTACGTGATCGGCGCTCCCCAGTCGCTGCATCTGCGGATGGTCTGGGCGACGGCGCGGCTGGCGGGCTGGCTTCCCGAGTCGGTCGAGGTCGTCCACGTCCAGATCGGCAACGTCCTGGGGCCCGACCGGAAGATCCTCAAGACGCGCTCGGGCGCACCCCTGCGGCTGATGGCGCTGCTGGAGGAGGCCGTCGACACCGCGCGGGCCGTCGTCGACGAGGCGCGTCCGGACCTCCCGGAGGAGGTACGCGCCGAGATCGCGCCGCAGGTCGGCATCGGAGCTGTGAAGTACGCCGACCTCTCGGTCGCGCACGACTCCGAGTACACCTTCGACCTCGAGCGCATGGTCGCGCTGACCGGGAACACCGGCCCGTACCTCCAGTACGCCGCCGCGCGCATCCGCTCGATCCTGCGGTCGGCGGGCGACACGGGGCCGGAGCCCGTGCCGGTCGCCGTCACGGAGCCGGCCGAGCACGACCTGGTCCTGGCCCTGCTCGGCTTCGGTGACGTCGTGGTGCAGGTCGGCGGCGCGCTCGAGCCCCACCGGCTCTGCGGCTACCTCTTCGACCTGGCCCAGGCCTACTCGGTCTTCTACGAGAGCTGCCCCGTGCTGAAGGCCCCCGATGCCGAGACCCGCGCTTCGCGGCTGGCCCTCTGCCGCACCACCCTCGCCGTACTGGTCACCGGTCTCGACCTGCTCGGCATCTCCTCCCCCGACCGCATGTAGCGATAGTCCCCGACGAAGTGGTCGTGTCTTCGCGAAACACGAACACTTCGTCGGGGACTATCCTCCCTTGAGTGATGTGTAATGATGTAATCATGATTTCAGAGGAAGCAACGGAGCGGGTGCGGGGCTGGTTCTCCGGCCGGCTCCCGCAGGACTGGCAGGACTCCCCCGCCGAGATCACCGTCGACCGCGACGAGATCGTGGTCGTGGTGAGCCTGCCCGACGTGGAGGGCGGCGCCAGCGAGGCCGAGACCGCCGAGGCGCGCGCCGGCCGGGCGAGCGCCTTCCGCGAGGACACCCGCGAGCAGCGGATGGCGATCGCGCGCGAGGCCCAGCACCGGTACGAGCGGACCGTGAGCTGGGGTGTCCGCATCGGCGACCACCGCCAGCTCTTCACCCACCTGGCGGCCCCGACGATGACCCGGCTCCGACAACCGCAGCGACAGGTGCTGGACACGCTGGTGGACGCCGGTGTGGCCCGCAGCCGGTCCGACGCCCTGGGCTGGTGCGTCCGGCTCGTCGCCCAGCACGAGGACGACTGGCTGACCGAGCTCCGCTCCGCGATGAGCCGGGTCGCCGACGTCCGCACCCAGGGGCCACACGCCTGACGGAATGGAGAGCGGCGCGGTGAGCGTTGCCACCACGTGACCTCCCCCGCGCTCTCCGTCCTCGACCTCGTCCCGGTCCGCCAGGGCCAGACGAGTGGACAGGCCCTGGCCGCGACCCGCTCGCTGGCGCGCGTGGCCGACGACCTCGGTTTCCGCCGCTACTGGCTGGCCGAGCACCACAACATGCCGGCCGTCGCCGCGACGAACCCGCCCGTCCTGATCGCGATCGTGGCCGGCGCCACCGAGCGCATCCGGGTCGGCTCGGGTGGGGTGATGCTGCCCAACCACGCGCCGTTGGTGATCGCCGAGCAGTTCGCGCTGCTGGAGGCGGCCTATCCCGGCCGCATCGACCTCGGCATCGGCCGTGCCCCCGGCACCGACCCGGTCACCAGCTATGCCCTGCGGCACGGGGCGGGCGGCGTCACCGACGACGCGGTCGAGCAGTTCCCGGCGTACGTCGACAACATCGTCACGATGATGTCGCCGGGTGGAGCCGGACTGCAGGTCAACGGGCGGATGCACCCGCTCAACGCGACCCCGCACGCCGTCTCCCGGGCCGAGGTCTGGCTGCTCGGCTCGTCGGACTACTCCGCCCGGCTCGCAGCGGCGAAGAGCCTCCCCTACGTCTTCGCCCACCACTTCTCCGGACGCGGAACGGCCGAGGCGCTGGAGCTCTACCGCACGTCGTACCAGCCGACCGAGGAGCACCCGGAGCCGCGCACCTTCCTCACCGTCAACGCGGTCGTCGCCGCGACCCAGGAGGAGGCCGACCGGCGGGCTCTGCCCAACCTCCTCACGATGGTGGCGCTGCGCACCGGCCAGCCGCTCACGGCACAGCCGACCATCGAGGAGGCCGAGCGCCTCGGCCTGCCCGAGCAGCACCGGACGCTGGCCGAGCAGATGACGAGCCGCTGGGTCGTCGGCACCCCCGACGAGTCGGCCGCGCAGCTGGCCGAGCTCGCCGCGACGTACGACGTCGACGAGGTGATGCTGCACCCGGTGGCGGGCGCGTCCACCGACACGCCTCCCGACCGCGCGCCGTACCGCGAGGAGACCCTGCGCCTCCTGGCCTCGTCCGTCGGCAGGGCCACCGGCGATCGACCGGAGGGATGACACGGGTCCTACCTGGCAGGGAAGACGGTCGTGGAGCTGCCCCTGCGCTCGGCCGCGGGCGGGCTCGCTGCCGACAGCCTCGCTCGTGCTGACGAGGGGCTGATCGGTCGGGCTCAGTGGGCGCCGGAAGCGCCGGAGACGACGTCGCCGGAGAGCCGCTGGGCCAGGTAGATCGGGACCGTCGAGACCAACACCAGCACCGCGGCCACGACGTTGACGATCGGCGCCTGGTTGGGGCGGAACAGGTTCTGGAAGATCCAGATCGGCAGCGTCTGCTCCTGCGGACCGGCGGTGAACGTCGTCACCACGATCTCGTCGAACGACAGTCCGAAGGCCAGCAGGCCGCCGGCCAGGAGCGCCGAGCGCAGCATCGGGAAGGTGATCAGCCGGAACGTCGTGAACGCCCCTGCCCCCAGGTCGGCGGAGGCCTGCTCGAAGGAGGGCCCGAGGCGCTGGAGCCGCGCCTGCACGTTGTTGAACACGGTCACGATGCAGAACGTCGCGTGCGCGACCACGATCGTGAAGAACCCGAGCTGGAGCCCCAGCATGGTCCGGAACGCGTTGTTGAGCGCGATGCCGGTGACGATGCCCGGGAGGGCGATCGGCAGGATGATCAGCAGCGACACGACGTTGCGGCCGAAGAAGCGGGTACGCCGCAGGGCCAGGCCGGCCAGGGTGCCGAGCACGAGCGCGATCGCCGTGGCGAGGATCGCGACCTCGATGCTGACGAGCAGGGCATGGCGGGCCCCGCTGCTGTGGGCCGCGACGTTCCACCAGTGGAAGGTCAGCCCGCTCGGGGGCCAGGTGAACGTGCGGTCGACGTTGAACGAGTTGACCATCACCAGCGCCAGGGGCACGTAGACGACCAGCAGCACGAGGCCGGTCAGGACCCGGAGCACCGCCTTGAGGCGTCCGTCGACGATCATCCGGCGCTCCTTGCGTGCTGCCGATGCGGGACCGGGGTGCTCACAGGCTCTCCAGGGCGCCGGTGCGGCGTACCGCCGCGAGGTAGACCAGCATCACCACGACCGGGACGGTGGCGAACGCCGCCGCGAACGGCAGGTTGTTGGCAGAGCCGACGTTGGCGTAGACGACCGTGCCGATCAGCTGGCCGGCGCCACCGACGATCGTCACCGCGATGTAGTCACCCAGCGTCAAGGAGAAGGTGAAGATCGAGCCGGCCACGACGGCCGGGAACGCCATCGGCAGCACGACTCGCCGGATGGTCGTCAGGGCGCCTGCGCCCAGGTCGCCGGAGGCCTCGAACAGGGAGTCCGGCACGCGCTCCAGCCCGGCGTACACCGGCAGGATCATGTAGGGCAGCCACAGGTAGGCCAGGGTCACGGTGGTCGCGACGAGTCCGTAGCCCGGTGAGTGCAGGCCGAACGGCGACCCCAGCCAGTCGATCAGGCCGCCGCCGGAGAACATCCCGCGCCACGCGTAGGCCTTCACCAGGTACGACGCCCACAAAGGCATCAGGACCGCGATCACCAGCAGCCGCCGGGTCCGCGGACTGGCCATCTTGGCCATGTAGAGCGCGATCGGGAACGCGAGCAGCGCGTCCACGACCGTCACCAGGGCGGCGATCCCGACCGTGCGGAACGCGATCGTCCGGTACACCGGGATGTCCCACAGCTGGCGGTAGTTGTCCCAGGTCCAGACCCGCTCGATGTCGCCGGTGAAGTCGTTCTGCCCCCAGACCGAGGTGACGAACAGGGCCGCCAGCGCGGCCAGGTAGGCCACCCCCAGCCACAGCATCGGCGGCAGGAGCAGCAGCCCGGTACGGAGGCCCGCCGAGCGGCTCAGCACCGACCCCCGCCGGGGCGGGGTCGCCCCGGCGGGGGCCGGCGGTGCCGAGGGTGTCGCCAAGGTCAGCCCTTGATCTCGGTCCAGGCCTGCGTCCAGTCGCCGTAGTCGGTGCACGTGGTGTCGGTGCGACCGTCGAGGCACTGGGTGATCGGCGTGGTCCAGTACCAGATCTTCTTGGCGAAGGCCTGGTCGGTGACGTGGTAGTCGTTGCAGAACGTCGGCCCGGTGATGGCACACGCCTTCCCGTTGGCCGGCGCCTCGCCGAAGTACTGCGCGACGTCCGCCTGCGGCTTCGGCTCGGTGATGTACGACATCCACGCGTAGGCGCAGTTGGGGTGCTGGGACTTCGAGCTGATCATCCAGGTGTCGGACCAGCCGGTTGAGCCCTCCGTCGGCAGGATCGCCTTCACCGGCGCCTTCTCACCGGCCGCGACCTGCTCGATCACCTTCCAGGTGGTGCCGATCACCGAGTCGCCGGTCTTGAAGGCCTGCACCTCCTTGAGGTAGTCCGACCAGTATTCCGAGATGTCGGCCCGCTGATCCTTCAGCAGCGACACAGCCGCGTCGAGCTGCTTCTGGTCGAGCGCGTAGGGGTCGGTGATCTTCAGGTCGGGCTGGGTCTTCATCAGGTAGAGCGCGGCGTCGGCGATGTAGATCGGCGAGTCGTACGCCGTCACCTTGCCCTGGTACTTCGACGCGTCGGTGAACACCGCGCCCCAGCTGGTCGGCGCGGGCTTCACGATGTCGGTGCGGTACATCAGCAGATTGGCGCCCCACCCGTGCGGCACGCCGTACATCTGCCCGTTGACGCTGTTCCAGGGCTGGTCCTTCAGGAACGGCTCGATGTCGGCATAGTCCTTGATCAGGGCGGTGTTGACCGGCGCGACGTCACCCGAGGCGACCAGGCGCAAGGACGCGTCGCCGGACGCCGACACGACGTCGTAGTCACCGGTCTTCATCAGGTTGACGGCCTCGTCGGAGGTCGCGAAGTACTTCACGTGGGCTTGGCAGCCGGTCTGCTTCTCGAACGGCGTCACCCAGTCGACCTTGGGGTCGTTGGAGCCGTCCTCGGCATACCCGGGCCACGCCAGGATGTTGACCGAGCCCTCCATGTCGCCCATCGACTGCTGCATCGGAACGTCCGGTGGCGTGAAGCCCTGACTCCCGGGTGTGGCGGTGCCGCTCGAGCCCGACGAGCCGCATCCGGCCACGAGGGCCAGTGCGGCGACGCCGGCCAAGGCCGCGAGTGCGCGATTCGTCCTGCGTGTGCTGGTCATGCTGTCTCCTCGGTCATCTCGGTGGGTCCCGAAAGAGCGATAAGGGAGTCGCGGTGGAGCACCACCGCGACGGGTCGGTCCGACGCCTCGAGCGGGCGTTCGGAGGCGGTGCGCGTGTTGGGACGCGACACCGTCAGCCGCGGGCCGGCGTCGAGCTCGACCACGGCGTGGGTGAGCGGACCGAGGTACACGACCTCGCGCACCTTCCCCGGGAGCGCCAGCTCCCCGGGCTCGACCGGCGAGCCGGCCGGCACCACCCGCAGCTGCTCGGGCCGTACGGCGTACTCCCCCGGGCTGCCGAGCAGCCGCGGCGCCGCCTCGCCCCCGATCCGGTTTGAGGTGCCGACGAAGCCGGCGACGAAGGAGCTGGCCGGGCGCTCGTACAGCTCGACCGGGGTGGCGACCTGCTCCACGCGGCCGTCGCGGAACACCGCGACCCGGTCGCTCATCGACAGCGCCTCCTCCTGGTCGTGGGTGACGAAGACGAAGGTGATGCCCACGTCACGCTGGATCTGCTTGAGCTCCAGCTGCATCTCCCGGCGCAGCTTCAGGTCGAGGGCGCCCAGCGGCTCGTCGAGCAGGAGCACCTTCGGCCGGTTGACCAGCGCACGGGCCAGGGCGACGCGCTGCCGCTGCCCGCCCGAGAGCTGTGTCGGTCGCCGCTTGCCGTAGCCCTCGAGCCGGACCGCCGACAGCGCCTCCTCCGCCCGGCGACGGCGCTCCTGGCGGTCCACCTTCTTGACGCGCAGGCCGTACTCGACGTTCGTCTGCACGTCCATGTGGGGAAAGATCGCGTAGTCCTGGAAGACGGTGTTGACGTCGCGCCGATAGGGCGGGAGGTCGGTGACGTCGTCGTCGCCGAGCAGCACGCGCCCGGACGTCGGCCGCTCGAAACCGGCCACCAGCCGCAGCACCGTCGTCTTGCCGGACCCCGACGGACCGAGCATCGAGAAGAACTCGCCGTCGGCGATCTCGAGGTCGAGGTCGTCGACGGCGCGCACGTCGCCGAACGTCTTGCTCAACCCTCGAGCGGTGACCGCCGACATTCAGGCACTCATCTCGCGACGGCCCCACGGCGAGCCGTACTCGGTGAGCAGGTCGAGGAACGGCACGGCGTCGAAGGCCTCGGGGCCGAGCACGCCGGCGCCGGACCAGATGCCGCGCGAGAGGAGCTCGAGCGCGATGACCGGGTTGATCGCGGTCTGCCAGACCACGCACTGGTGGCCGTACTCGCGCATCGTCCACTCGTTGTCGACGACGTGGTAGTAGTACGTCGACCTCGGCTCCCCGTCCTTGCCCGTG
>JAICHQ010000096.1 GCA_025924815.1 Nocardioides sp. | reverse complement strand
TCCATGTACTTCCGCGCGTTCTTCGGCGTCCCGGAGGTGTCCGCGGACGACGGCACACCCGTCAACGCCGTCCGCGGGTTCCTCGACTTCATCAGCCGTCTGGTCGGCGACTACCGCCCGACCCACCTGGTCTGCGCCTGGGACAACGACTGGCGGCCGCAGTGGCGGGTCGACCTGATCCCGTCGTACAAGGCCCACCGGGTCGTGGCGGCGATCCCCGGTCCCCGCCCCGACATCGAGGAGGTGCCCGATCCGCTCGAGGTGCAGGTCCCGATCATCCGCGAGGTCCTCGCCGCCGCCGGGTTGTGCGTCATCGGCGCCGACGGGTACGAGGCCGACGACGTGATCGGCACCCTGGCCACGGGCGCGCCCATGGGGGTCGACATCGTCACCGGCGACCGTGACCTCTTCCAGCTCGTCGACGACGCCCACGGCGTCCGCGTGCTGTACATCGCCCGGGGGGTCGGCAACCACGAGCGCGTCACCGACCACGTGGTCGTCGAGAAGTATCGCGTGCTCCCCAGCCAGTACGCCGACTTCGCCACCCTGCGCGGAGACGCCTCCGACGGGCTCCCCGGCGTTGCCGGCGTCGGCGAGAAGACGGCCTCGTCGCTGCTGCTGAAGTACGGCGATCTGGAGGGCATCGTCGCCGCTGCCGCCGACCCCGGCTCGGACATGTCACCGGGCCCCCGCCGCAAGATCCTGGATGCGGCCGGCTACCTCGCGGTCGCCCCCACAGTGGTGGCCGTCGCCCGCGACCTCGACATCCCGGCGTACGACGCCACCTTGCCGGCGTCCCCGCGGGACGCCGACCGGCTCGACCAGCTCGCCGAGCGCTACAACCTCGGCTCCCCGGTCAAGCGCCTGCGCGCCGCCCTGGCCGGCTGATCCACCGGAGCCCCGGGCTAACGGGTCATCTCGGCCACGACGATGCGCGCGGCCGACGGGCAGCCCTTGGTGAATCCGTAGAACGGGCCGAAGTCGCGCGTCGCGGAGAAGCCGGTCACGTACAGCCCCGGGAGCGTCGTCTCGAAGCCGGGCGACAGGTCGGGGAAGCCGTCCGTGACCGAGACCCGGGTCGAGCACGCCCGCGAGATAGGGAACGGCCGCCAGGTCGGCCCGGTATCCCGACGCCGCGATCACATGGTCGACCTCGAGCCGCTCACCGCCGGACAGTACGAGGCGTACGGCGCCTTCGCCGCCGGCCACGACCGAGACGACCTGGGTCCCCGGGCGCGAGGTCACCACGCCGGGGTCCAGGCGTGGCGTGAGCCAGTGCTCCAGGGTCAGCCGGCCGACCGTCCAGAACTCCAGGGCGATCGCATGCTGACGCGCGGCCGGCAGGGAGCGCCACCAGCCACGCTCGGCCTCGGTCTGCTCGACGTACGGATCCACGAACGCCCAGCTCACCCTCGCGAACGCCGGGGTGTCGTGGCGATGGATGACGTCGACCTTCGCAGCGCCGTGCTCGCACAGCAGCGCGGCCCACTCGTAGGCGCTCTGGCGGCCACCGATGACGGCGACGCGCGCACCGGACAGGTCGTCGAACGTCACCCGCTCGCTGGTATGGGTCCGTCGTCCGGCCGGGACGTCGGCGTACCAGCCGGGCAGCTGGGCGTAGTGCGCGTTCCCCGGGGCAGCGAGCACCTTGGTGGCAGTGATCGTGCTGCCGTCGCTCATCCGGGCCTCGAAGTCGCCGTCCCACGTCAGGGAGCGGACGAGGATCTCCTCGACGTCGAGCGCCTTCTGCTCGCGGAACCACTCGGTGTGGTCCAAGAAGACCGAGATCGGGATCGGGTCGTGCTCGTCTCGCGCGTAGCCCCGCTCCTCGAAGTACGCCGCGAACGAGTGCACCCCGTCGGCATCGAGCGTCCAGTCGCGTCCGGAGCGCAGGAACATGTCCGGCGGCATCTGCTCGCGCCAGAAGCTGAGCGGTCGCCCCACGATCCGGGTGGCGATGCCGCTGGCCTGTGCGTGCGCGGCCGCCGAGTAGGCGTACGGCCCCGCCCCGATCACCAACAGCTCGATGTCCGCCATGGCGCCTCAGTCCTCCATCGGCGCGACGGCCACGACTCCGCGGCGCGTCCGGCGTACGACGTCCCGTGCGTTCTCCCGGAGAGGTCCGGGGCCCGCGGCATCGGCGACCTGGCCGCACAGGTCGATCAGCTGCTTGACCCACCGCACGAAGTCACCGGCGGTCAGGTCGCTGTCCTCGAGCACCTCACCGAGGTCGTCTCCCTCGGTCCAGCGGTACGCCGCCCAGGCGAGGCCGGCATCGGGCCGGCGCAGGAAGTCCAGGCGGTGGTCGCGCTCGACGGCGGCGAGGTCGCGCCAGAGACGCTCCAGGTCGTCCACGGCGCGCTGCGTGTCTCCCCCCGGCACGCGAGCGGCGACCACGTCGTCGGGCCGGCGCGCCTCGTAGACCAGGGTCGAGAGGGCTGCCGCGAGCGCGGCCGGGCCCAGTCGGTCGAGCACGCCGAGACGGATGGCCTCGGCCACGACCAGGTCGAGCTCGGAGTAGATGCGCCGCAGCGGACGGCCGAGGTCGGTCACGTCGTCCTCGGCGAGATAGCCGAGGGCCTCGAGCACGTCGCAGACGCGGTCGAACTGACGCGCCACCGTATTGGTCCGCTGCTCGACCCGTCGTTGCAGCGTCTTCGCATCGCGGTCGAGCTTGAACCACCGCTCGGCCCAGCGCGCGTGGTCCTCGCGGTCCGGGCAGCTGTGGCACGGATGCTCGCGCAGCGCCTGCCGGAGGCTGGCGATCTTCCGCTCCTGGGCGCCGAGCGGGGCGTCGTCGCGCTCGGCCCGGGGCGGCGCCGGCGCGAGACCGTGCGTGGCCGACCGCAGCGTCGAGGCGAGGTCACGGCGCATCTGGGGGTTGCGGGGGTTGAACTGACGCGGGATGCGCACCCGGCTCAGGGCCGTGACCGGCGCGGGGAAGTCCACCACGCTCAGGCGCCGCGCCTGCCGCTCGGCGGTGAGCACCTGCGGTCGCGGGCCGTCGACGGACGTGCCACGGTCGAGCACGACGGCGTACCCGGCGAACTTCCCGCCCGGCACCTCGATGACGTCGCCCCGGTGGAGCTGCTCGAGCGAGTCGAGGACCTGCTGTCGCCGGTCGGCCCGCCGCGAGCGCGCCGCGGTCCGTTCCAGCTCGGAGACCTGCTGGCGCAGCGCCGCGTACTCCATGAAGTCGCCGCGGTCGCAGGTGGCCGACGCGGCGTACCCGGCGAGCGCATCCTCGCTCTTGGTCAGCTGGCGAGCGAGCCCGACGACCGCCTTGTCGGCCTGGAACTGGGCGAACGACATCTCCAGCAGCTCCCGCGCCCGGGACCTGCCGACCTGGTGCACCAGGTTGACCGCCATGTTGTACGACGGGCGGAAGCTCGAGCGGAGCGGGTAGGTGCGGGTCGAGGCCAGGCCTGCCACCTCCGAGGGGTTGATGCCCGGCTGCCAGAGGACGACGGCGTGCCCCTCCACATCGAGCCCTCGCCGCCCGGCCCGGCCGGTGAGCTGTGTGTACTCACCCGGCGTGATGTCGGCGTGGGTCTCGCCGTTCCACTTCGAGAGCTTCTCGAGGACCACGGTGCGAGCCGGCATGTTGATGCCCAGGGCGAGCGTCTCGGTCGCGAAGACGGCCTTGCAGAGCCCGCGCACGAACAGCTGCTCGACGCACTGCTTGAACGCCGGCAGCATCCCCGCGTGGTGGGCCGCGATGCCGCGCGTGAGGCCGTCGAGGAAGTCGTGGTAGCCGAGGATCGCGCGGTCCTCGTCGGGCAGATCCGAGCACGCCTCCTCGACGAAGGCGAGGATCTCTTCGCGCTCCTCGGGCGTGGTCAACCGCAAGCCGGAGCGCAGGCACTGCTCGACGGCCGCGTCGCAGCCGACCCGGCTGAAGACGAACACGATGGCCGGGAGCAGGCCCGTGCCGTCGAGCTGGTCCAGGACGTCGACGCGGCTGGGGATCCAGACGCGTCGGCCGTTGCCGACCGGGCGCCGGCCACCGCGCTGGGGCCGCCCCTTCGGCGTACGTCGATCCTTCAGCCGCGTGCTCGCGAAGTCGTCACGGGCGATCCGGAGGAGCTCGGCGTTGACCGGAGCGCCCTCCTTGACGAACCCTGCGGCGGCGTCGACGTCGGAGGTGGCGAACAGGTCGAGCATCCGGCGGCCGACCAGCACGTGCTGGTACAGCGGCACCGGGCGGCGTTCCTCGACGATGGTCACGGTGTCGCCGCGGACGGTCTGCAGCCACTCGCCGAACTCCTCGGCGTTGGAGACCGTCGCGGACAGGGAGACCAGCGACACCGAGTCGGGCAGGTGGATGATCACCTCCTCCCAGATGGCACCGCGGGAACGGTCGGCGAGGTAGTGCACCTCGTCCATCACGACGTAGCCCAGACCGCTGAGCGTGCCGGACCCGGCGTACAGCATGTTGCGGAGCACCTCGGTCGTCATCACCACGACCGGGGCCTCGCCGTTGACGGAGGTGTCGCCGGTGAGCAGCCCGACCCGGTCGGCGCCGTACCGCGCGACGAGGTCGTGGTACTTCTGGTTCGACAGCGCCTTGATCGGCGTGGTGTAGAAGGCCTTGCGCCCGGTCTCGAGAGCGAGGTGGACGGCGAACTCACCCACCACGGTCTTGCCGGAGCCGGTGGGGGCGGCCACGAGGACGCCCTTGCCCTCCTCGACCACGCCGCAGGCGCGCCGCTGGAAGTCGTCCAGACCGAACTCGTAGAGGCGTGCGAACGCCTCGAGGACGGCGGTGGGATTCATGCCAGAACCGTAAGCGCTCCGGGTGCGCACTCGACGGTCAGGGGCAAGGGGGCGAAGCGCTCGCCGTCGGCGTACGTCACGATCCCCGGCGCCGCGACGGTCACCGAGCGGACGAGGTGGTGCTCGTACTGCGGATGATGGACGTGGGTGCCCTTGAACAGCTGGGGGTAGGTGCGGATGAGGTCGGGCTTGCTCATCGGCTTGATCACCACGACGTCGAGCATCCCGTCGTCGAGCACGGCTCCCTCGGTGATGCGGAGGCCCCCGCCGAACGACGGGCCGTTGCCGACCGCGACGAGCATCGCCTCGAGGGACACCTCGCGGTCGTCGAGCTGGAGGACGTAGGACAGCGGTCGGAAGACACGCAGCTCGACCAGGGTCGCGATGTTGTAGCGCATCTGTCCCTTGGGCCAGGTCATCCGGTTCGCGCGCTCGTTGACGATCGCGTCGAAGCCCGCCGCGAGCACGGTGACGAAGTACGCCGTACCGCTGCGGGCCAGGTCGACGGTGCGCGTCGAGCCTGCGATCACCCGGTCGACGGCCGCCGCGGGGTCCTTGCGAGGGATGTCGAAGTAGCGCGCGACGTCGTTCCCGGTGCCCGCGGGGATCATGCCGAGCGGCGTACCGGTCTCGGCGACGGCCTGGACGGCGAGGTGGGCCATGCCGTCGCCCCCGCAGACCACCAGCGCGTCGACGCCGTCCGCCACGCACTGCCGGGCCAGGTCCAGGGCCTCGCCGGCATCGCGGCCCTGAAGGTCCCGCACGGTCAGGCCTGCGTCGCGCAGCCGTGCCACGGCGTGCCGACGGAGCTTCGCGCCCTTGCCCTTGCCCGCCGTCGGGTTGGTCAGGAGGGCGATCTCCCTGCTCGGCACGCGGGCAGACTACCGGTGCAGACGCCTGCGGTCGGTCTGCCATCGGCGGTGTCCTGCACCCGCAGGGCGGCGACCGGTGCCGCACCGGGGGCGCGTCACCCGCCCCCGGAGCGCACCCGGAGGCGGACGCCGTAGGAGTCGGGCCGCGCCCCGACGGCACGAGCGAGCCGAGCAACCGCCTCGAGGGCGAGGTCGGTGTCGATCCGTGAGCCCGGGACGACCAGGAGGGCCCGGTCGCCGTCGTGCGCGAGCAGCACCTCGCCGTACTGCCACACCTGGTGGGCCCGCACCCGCAGGGCGTTCGCCGCGACAGGCTCCGGGTAGGCGTCGTCGACGGCCAGGAGATCGCACGGGAGCGGCTCCTGGCCGGGTCCGGTGAGCCTGCCGGCGACACGGTGGCCGACTGCCAGGTCGCGCTCGGCCTCCCACGTCACCTCCGACTCCCCCAGCCAGGTGGGCAGGTCGAAGGGGTCCGACTCGTCGTACGACGGCGGCTCGTGCGGCGGCCTCACCGGGACGTCACGCCATCAGATCGGAGAGATCTCGTCGTCCGCCCACTGGTCCGTGCGATGGGACCCGCGGCCGCGCATCTTGTCGGAGACCCGGGCGATGACCTCGGAGATGCCGAACAGGATCAGCATCGGCACCGCGAGCATCAACATCGAGAACGGGTCGGTCGACGGCGTCGCCACGGCCGCGAAGACCATGGTCCCGATGATGATCCACGGGCGGTGCTTGGCCAGGGCCCGTCCACTGATCACGCCGGCGAAGTTGAGCAGGACCACGAAGAGCGGGATCTCCATCGAGATGCCGAAGATCAGCAGCATCCGCATCTCGAAGGAGAAGTAGCCCCCGAAGTCGACCAGGCTGGTCACGCCGTGCGGCACGAAGGAGATCAGCACGGTCAGGCCCTTGGGCAGGACGTAGTAGCCCAGCGCCACGCCCCCCAGGAACAGCGGGCCGGCCACGGCGGCGAACATCCGTGAGTACTTCTTCTCGTTCGGGTGCAGGCCCGGGAGGATGAACGCCCAGATCTGGTAGAGCCAGTACGGCGCGGCACCGATCAGCGCCACGATCCCACACAGCTTGAACTGCAGCAGGATGCCGCCGGCGGCTCCGTTGATCACCGGCTCGGTCTTGATCGGCGGGTTGTGGTTGGCCAGCGCCGACCGCGCCTCGTTGTAGGGGTGCTGGACGACCTCCAGCAGCTGGGAGTAGAACGCGATGGCGACGCAGAACAGCACCACGAGCACCAGGGCCGAGCGGATCAGCCGCGCGCGGAGCTCGCGGAAGTGGTCCGAGAGGGCCATCCGACCGTCGGGGCCGACCGGGTTGCGCGGCTTGCCGCGCAGGACCTCGACGACACCGACGATGGACACCAGACCCGCCGCTCTCGCTCAGGGACCGTCAGGGCGTGGTGTCGTCGCGCCGCGTCGACGCCTCACGCTCGGCCGCCTGCTTGGCCTCGAACGCGTCCCGCTCCGCCGCCTGCTTGGCCTCGAGCTCGCGCTCGGCGGTCGCGGCGGTGTCGGCGTCGTCGTCGTTGAGGCCCTTGGTCTCAGCCTTGAAGATGCGCAGTGCCCGACCGCTGCCGCGAGCGAGCTCGGGAAGCTTGGAGGCGCCGAACACCAGGATCACGATCACCAGGATGATGAGCAGCTCGGGAGTGCCGAGGTCTGCGATCAGGGGCAACATAAGTCTCTCAAGTCCTGACGTGCGGGGATCTGACATCTGTCTCCACGAGTCTAGCCCGCAGGGTGGTCGTACATGGCCAAAGCCCGGCGGATCGCCTCGGACGCGCCGTCACCGTAGTGAGCGGGTGAGACCACCTCGGCGTACGGCGTCAGGCGCAGCAGGAAGCGCTGCAGCCAGCGCTCGTCTCCCACCAGGAGATCGACCTCGGAGCCGCCGTCGGGACGGGCCCGCACCTCCTCGACGGCGTAGTACTCCTCGACCCAGCGGGCCTGGGGCTGCAGGTGGAGGGTGACCCGGGTCGCCTCGTCGCCTCCGAAGACCCCGTCGGACAGGTCGCGCGGCTCGACGGGATCGGCGGTCACCTCGGTGTCGAGCACCGTCGCCTCGTGGATCCGGTCGAGCCGGAACAGCCGCGGCGCCTCGGCGCTGTGACAGTAGGCGTCGAGGTAGGCCACCCCGTGGTGGGAGACCACCGAGTGGGGGTCGACGACCCGTTCGGACTCCTCGTCGCGGGCCGGCACGTAGTAGGTCAGGCGTACCTGACGACGCCGGCGTACGGCGTCCTCGAGCTGCCCGCGCAGCGCCCGCGGGACGGGATCGTCGTCGCCGGGGTCCACCAGGGGCGTACTGCCGGCGGCCGCGGCCTCCAGCTTGGCCAGGGCCCGGTCGACCACCTCGCGGGTGTCGCCGTCGGAGCCCGCTCGCAGGGCCCGCAGCGCGACGATGATGGCGCTCGCCTCCGTCGGGGTCAGCCGCAGCGGTCGCGCGAGGTAGTCGGCATTGGAGACCCGGATGACCCCCTCGCCCTCCAGGGCGTCGAGGTCGACGTCGATCAGGTCGTCGGGGTATCCGCCCGGCAGCCCGCACAGGAAGAGCACCCGGAGGTCCTTGTCCAGCTGTTCGGGCGGTACGCCGAGCGCCCGGGCCGCCTCGTCGAGGGACACCTGGTCGCGCGCGTGGAGGTAGGGCACCAGCCGGAGCAGCCGGGCCACCTGGTCCTTCGCGGCGCCGGCCGTGGTCTGGGTCGTGCCTGGGCTCATGCGGACACCCCGGCGCCCGCCCGCAGCCGAGCCACGACCTCGTCGCGGAGCGCGTCGGGACCCTCGACGTAGAGGTCCGCCCCGAAGGCGAGCAGCTCGTCGGCCTGGGCTCGGGGCAGGCGCAGCCGGTCCCACGGCGTCTGGTCGTCGGGGCCGTCGACATCGGGCTCTATGCCGGTCGCCTCGCGTCGCAGCGCGGCCCCGGCACCAGGCCTGACGAGCACGACGCTCTCCTCGGCCGGGGCGGAGGGCTCGAGACGGCGGGCGGCCTCGCGGACGTCGGTGCCCGGCGGTACGACGTACGAGCCGGCCGGCCCGGTCATCGTCGCCGCCCCCACCACGCGTGAGAGGCGGAAGACCCGCTCCTCGGCGCGGTCGGTGTCCTGGCCGACGACGTACCAGCGACCGGAGTAGCGCACGACCCCCCACGGCTCGAGATGGCGCGTGAGCGGCGCGTCGTACCCCGGGCGGCGGTAGTCGAAGGTCACCGGCCGGCGCGAGACGGTCGCCTCCCAGAACACGTCGAAGGACGGCTCGTCGGCGCTCAGCCGCGGCTGGGCGATGTCGAGCGCCCCGAGGTCGAGCTCGAGACCCGCCGCGGTCAGCTTGCCGACGGCATCGGTCGTGGCCTCCGCCAGCCGCGCGTGCTCCCAGACCCGGGTGGCCAGCGCCACCACCGAGGCCTCGTCGGACTCCAGGCTGATCTCGGGAAGGGCGAACTCGTCGGCCCGGATGCGATAGCCGGGCTCGTCGTCGAAGTAGGCGTCCATCTGCCCGACCTCGATCGGGACGCCGAGGCTGCGAAGCTCCTCCTTGTCACGCTCGAAGGTCTTCTCGAACGCGTCGGTGGACGGGGCGTCGGCGTACAGGATCTCGCGGATGCGCTGCTTGGAGACGTAGTGTCGCTGGACCAGCAGCATGATCAGCAGGTTGAGAAGACGCTCGGTCTTCGACGCGGTCACCGGCGACCCGCCCTGTTGCTCCGGGAGGACATGGTCCACATCCTGCTCAGGCGGCCCCGACGATGTCGACCACGAAGTACAGCGTGTCGGTGCCCTTGATGCCGGCGCTCGGGGACCCCTTCGCGCCGTAGCCGTCCTTGGGTGGGATCGCGAGCAGCACCTCGCTGCCGACGCGCCGGCCGACCAGCGTCTTGTCCCATCCGGCGATCACGCCACCGGTGCCGATCTGGAACGTCGCGGGCGTGCTGCCGTCGAAGTTCTGGTCGAACGGCTTCTTGCCGTCGTAGACCTCGCCGAGGTAGCGGGCGAAGATGGTCTGCCCCTTCTTCACGACCGCGCCCGTTCCGTCGTAGAGGTTGGCCGAGCGGAGCCTGCCGTCGGGCTTCGGGGCCTTGGCGAAGTCGAGGCCGGAGATCACACCCTTGGTCCTCTCGACCTTCGGCGCCCACGACGGAGCCGCGTGCTGCGTGCCGTCGGGCTTGTCGGCCGGCTTGCCGATGATGTCGAAGACGATCACCACGGCGTCCTTCTGGCTGATCCCGAGGCTCGCGTTCCCGCTGGGCCCGAAGATCTCCGCACCGGGCGCGAGCACTGCCACCCGCGAGCCGACGGTCTTGTCCTGGAGGGCATCGAGGAAGATCTTCTGCACCTGCGGGGACAGGTTGACGACCTGGGGCTGCTTGTCCTGGTAGGAGCTGGCCACGGTCTTCTGGGTCGTGCCGTCGGCGATCACGGTCTGGATGATCAGGGAGTCGCCGGCAGCGACCTTCTCGCCGTCGCCCTGGGTGAGCACCTTGGTGGTGTCGGTCGCGTCGGAGATCGCCCCGTCGAAGGTCACCGTCGCCTCGGTGCCGACGGCCCCCGTGACCGAGACGGAGTCGAAGCCGGTGCCCGCACCGGCGCTCGACGAGCTGTCGCCGGGCGAGGCGCTGCTGCTGTTGCTGCTCCCGCACCCGGCCAGGGTGATCGCAGCTGCTGCCAGGAGAGCGCCGAGGAGTCGGGCGTGGGGTCGGATGTGCACAAGAGGCCCTTCGGGGACGACGGCGACGGGAACGCCCCACCCTAACCGGCTGCTGGTTGCCGCCCGGCATCCGCGCGAACGGCTCCGGAACCGGCCTTCACATGCCGTCGATCAGCCGCTGCACGCGCTCGTCGTACGCCCGGAACGGGTCCTTGCACAACACCGTGCGCTGCGCCTGGTCGTTGAGCTTGAGATGGACCCAGTCGACGGTGAAGTCGCGTCGCCGCTCCTGGGCCTTGCGGATGAACTCTCCGCGGAGCCTGGCCCGCGTGGTCTGCGGAGGGACCGACTTCGCCTCGAAGATCTTCAGGTCTGAGGTCACCCGGGTCACGGCGCCACGCTTCTCGAGCAGGTAGTACAGCCCGCGATCGCGGCGGATGTCGTGGTAGGCGAGGTCGAGCTGGGCGATACGCGGATGGCCCAGCGGGAGCCCGTGCTTGGCCCGGTAGCGGTCGATCAGCTTCCACTTGATCACCCAGTCCAGCTCGCGGTCGACCAGGCCGAGGTCGTCGGACTCCACGGCCTTCAGCCCGCGCTCCCACAGGTCGAGCGCCTGCTCGATGATCGGCGTGGAGATCTCGCGCCGGTCGACGAAGTTGCGAGCCTTCGACAGGTACTCGTGCTGGATGTCGAGCGCGCTCGCCTCCCGCCCGTTGGCCAGGCGCACCTTGCGTGAGCCGGTGACGTCGTGGCTGATCTCGCGGATCGCCCGGATCGGGTTCTCCATCGTGAGGTCGCGCATCACCACGCCCTCCTCGATCATCCGCAGCACGAGGTCGCAGCTGGCCACCTTGAGCATGGTGGTGGTCTCGCTCATGTTGGAGTCGCCCACGATCACGTGCAGCCGCCGGTACTTCTCGGCGTCGGCGTGCGGCTCGTCCCGGGTGTTGATGATGGGCCGCTTGAGGGTGGTCTCCAGCCCCACCTCGACCTCGAAGAAGTCGGCGCGCTGACTGATCTGGAAGCCGTGCTGGTGGCCGTCCTGGCCG
>JAICHQ010000095.1 GCA_025924815.1 Nocardioides sp. | reverse complement strand
CGGAGTCGAAGGTGTCGTCGTCCTTGAGGAACTTCAGCAGGTTGAGGCTGGCCAGGTTGCACGAGGAGTTGTCGAGCGACATGTACTCCGAGCACGGGTTGGACGCGGTGATCCGCCCGGTCTCGGGGTTGGTGTGCCAGTCGTTGATCGTGTCGTCGTACTGCAGGCCGGGGTCGGCGCAGGCCCAGGCGGCCTCGGCGATCTTGGTGAACAGCTCGCGGGCGTCGACGGTCTCGATCACCTCGTGGGTGCCGCGCGAGCGCAGCCCGAACTCGGTGCCCTCCTCCACGGCGCGCATGAACTCGTCGCTGACGCGCACGGAGTTGTTGGCGTTCTGGTACTGCACAGAGGTGATGTCGGCGCCGCCGAGGTCCATGTCGAAGCCGGCGTCGCGCAGCGCGCGGATCTTGTCCTCCTCGCGCGCCTTGGTCTCGACGAACTCCTCGATGTCCGGGTGGTCGACGTCGAGGACGACCATCTTGGCCGCACGACGCGTCGCGCCGCCGGACTTGATGGTGCCGGCCGAGGCGTCGGCGCCGCGCATGAAGGAGACCGGGCCGGATGCCGTACCGCCGCTGGACAGCAGCTCCTTCGACGACCGGATCCGGGAGAGGTTGAGGCCGGCGCCGGAGCCGCCCTTGAAGATGAAGCCCTCCTCCTTGTACCAGTTCAGGATGGAGTCCATCGAGTCGTCGACGCTGAGGATGAAGCAGGCAGAGACCTGCTGCGGGCTCGGCGTCCCGACGTTGAACCAGACCGGGGAGTTGAACGAGAAGTACTGGTGGACCAGCAGCCAGGTCAGCTCGTGCTCGAAGGTGTCGGCGTCGGCGGGCGTCGCGAAGTACCCGTGGTCGACGCCGGCCTTGGTGTAGGTCGACACCACGCGGTCGATCAGCTGCTTGAGGCTCCACTCGCGCACCTCGGTGCCGACGGCGCCGCGGAAGTACTTGGTGGTGACGATCGTCGAGGCGTTGACCGACCAGAAGTCGGGGAACTCCACGCCGCGCTGCTCGAAGACGGTCTCGCCGGTCTTCCAGTTCTGCTGGACGACGTCGCGACGCTCCCAGGTCAGCTCGTCGTAGGGGTGGACGTCGGGCGTGCTGAAGACACGCTCGATGCTCAGGCCGGCGCCTGTCGTCGACCCCTTGAGCTTGGGATTTGCCGTCTCGGTCATCTGTGCTCCTCGTTCCCGATTCTTGATGGTGCTGGTCTGTACGAGTCCTTGTTCGATGGTCTCAGCGACCACCGACATGCCCCGATGGGGCGAGGTGGTGCACCCGGCGCGCGGCTTCCCCACCACGCGCCGGGTGGTCTGTGGGCTACCCGGTGGGTACGGCGTGGGTCTCGGCGGGCTCGACCGACGACTCCGGCTCGGCCGACGGGGTGTCGGCGGCTT
Source organism: Nocardioides sp. (assembly GCA_025924815.1). Lineage (GTDB taxonomy): Bacteria > Actinomycetota > Actinomycetes > Propionibacteriales > Nocardioidaceae > Nocardioides. The sequence goes on along the minus strand of JAICHQ010000095.1, from coordinate 9,968 downwards.
CCTCCATGCGGAGGAGGGCGATCTCGTCCTCGAAGTCGTCGGCGGAGCTGAAGGCCTTGTAGACCGAGGCGAACCGCAGGTAGGCGACCGGGTCGAGGGCGCGCAGCGGGCCCAGGATCGCCATCCCGACCTCGTGGGCCGGGACCTCGGCGGCGCCCTCGTTGCGCAGCGCGTCCTCGACGGACTGGCCCAGGCAGGCCAGGTCGTCCTCGGAGACCGGGCGGCCCTTGCACGCCTTGCGGACGCCGGCGATCGCCTTCTCGCGGGCGAACGGCTCGGTGGCACCCGACCGCTTGAGCACGGTCAGCTGCATCAGCTCGACGGTGGTGAACCGCTTCTGGCAGCTCTCGCAGCGCCGGCGGCGACGGATCGCCGTACCGTCCTCGGAGACGCGGGAGTCGAGGACCTTGGTGTCGGTGTTGCGGCAGTACGGGCAGTGCATCGTGGGTCCTCCTCTCCCTCACCTCTGCAACACCGCGAGGGCGCGCCGAAGTCCCCGGTGACGGGGGTGTCTTCCTTGTGGACCGGGGCTCCGAAACTGTGGAGAACCGGCGCTGTTCTGTGGGGATCCACGCCCGATCTGGGGGCTAGATGTGGAAAACCACAACGGTGTAACTACTAGATGTAGTGATTACCGTACGTCGGGGTGTCCGGGCTTGGCAAGGAAATGACGAGACGTGTTCGCCGTACGACCTGCCGGCGCGCAAACGTACAGGTCAGCGGCCTGCCGCCGTCGAAATCCGATCTCCGGCACCGGCGTGTCGAGGCCGCGCCCGGGGGTTCCGGCGATCGGTCACAATGGGGCGGTGACGACGGGCAAGCGGGCCGCGCCGGGCAGGCACTCCGGGGCCACGCGCCCGGACCCCGATCCGTCGTCCGGGACCTCGCGGGGAGCCCTGCTGCTGCTGGCGCTCGGGATCACCGCCGCCGTGGTCGCCTGGGGGTACCTGGTCTACCTGGCCATCGACTTCGGGACGACGGCTCGCGACGGCGACGGCACGGCCTGGTGGTTCCTCGCACTGGCCACGATCGGGGCCATCGCCTGCCTGTTCGTGGCGATGATGCTCGGCACCCGGCTGGTCGGCCGGATGCGCGCGGGCGCCCCGCCGTCTGCCCCTCGCCCACCCGGCGGACGCCGAGCGGCGAGATAGGGAGGTAGCAGCCGTGGTCGCGACGGGTTCGGCGGGCTCGATCGGCTCGACGGATGGTGGGGCCGGCGCCGGCTACTCCGGCACCCCGCTGGCCACCAAGCTCGGCGTCAAGGACGGGTCCGTCGTGCTGCTCGACCGGCTGCCGAGCGGTGTCGATCTCGGGTTACCGCCGGCCGCGACCGTCGTACGCCGGGTGCGGGCCGGACTCGACGTCAGCATCACGTTCCACACCCACCTCGCGACGCTGGGCAAGCGGCTGCCGGTGCTGATGGGGCACACGGCGACCCACGGGATGGTGTGGGTCGGGTGGCCCAAGCAGGCCGCCGTCAAGCGACTGGGACTGGCCACCGACCTCGGAGCGAACGCTGTGCGCACGCTCGGGCTCGAGCTCGGGTGGGTCGACGTGAAGATCGCCGCGATCGACGACGTGTGGTCGGGGCTGAAGCTCGTACGCCGGGTGGCCGACCGCTGAGCGTGGTCTCGCCCGTCGGACTCGACCACTGACGCATGGGAACCTGCGGGAGGCAGCGCGCATGGGGTCGCGCTGCCTCCCGGCTTCCCCGGCTCCCCGCACCGGCCGGGGTCGAAGCGGCCGGGGCGGAAGTCTGAGAGGGGCTCGGTCAGCGAGGCACGCGGAGGGCCTGGCCGACCTGGAGCGTCGAGGAGTCGAGGTGGTTGATCGCCTCGAGGTGGGTCATCGTCGACCGCACGTCGTTGCCGTCGGAGACGCCGGCGGCGATGTCCCACAGGGTCTGGCCCGGCTGGACGTGGACGACGCGGGTCGGCTCGGGCTGGCCGTCGGCCAGCGAGCTCGTCGCCGCCGCGAACCCGACCGCCAGCACCGCGGCCAGGCTCACGCCGAAAACCACCAGGCGCCCGCGCCGGGTCAGTCGCAGGGTGCTGGGTCGGGGCCCGAGGATCTCGACCGCCACGTCGTCGCCGTCGTAGTCAGCAGCGAAGAACTCGGTGAGGTCGACCCGGCGGCCCGTGGTGTCGACCGGGTCGACCGAGGGCGCCGGGGTGAGCTCGATGGAGGGCTCGGGCGTGAGCCCGGGCCGGATCCGGGTGATGACCGGCGTCTGCCGGTCGTCGGCGACGATGCGCAGCACCGGGCGGTCGGTGCGGCCGACGACGGCGGCGCGGTCGCCGGTCACCCGGCGCGTCGACGCGCGCTTGCGGGTCGGCTCGGCGGGCGGGGCGAAGCGACCGGCGCGGGTGGCAACGGTGGTGCTCATCGGATCCTCCTGGGGAAGTGCCACTGACCCTCAGCGGCTCGTCGGCTCCTGGGTCTGGTCGATGTCTAGTGGCCGCCACCGACAGTCGCTCCGGAGAGCGGCCGCGGGGTCGGTCGAAGAGACGTTCGATCGAACATGTGTACGACGATAGAGCAGGTGTTCGAACGCTTCAAGCAGCGACACGAACGAATGTTCGAAGACTCGACCGGGGTCAGCCCCGACGGGCGATCGCCCGCCGGCCGGCCGCCGCGAACAGGCGCGTGCCGTGCTTGGTCACCGACGGCGCGAGCGTCGAGGCACGCACCAGTCCCCCGCGCCAGGCGGGCAGCGACCGCACCACGCGACGTGTCCCGAGCAGCGCGACCGCGGCGTCGGCGGTCTCGTCGACGGTGAGGATCCGCCCGCCGGAGTGCACGAGCTGCGAGCCGAGCCCGGCTGGGTCCTGGGCGTCCAGCAAGGCGGTCTGCACGCCGTCGGGGCACAGCGCGTGCACCCGTACGCCGCGCGGCGCCTCCACCGCGACCGACATGGTGGCCGAGACGATCGCAGCCTTCGTGGCGGCGTACGCCGAGTAGCCGGGCACCGGGCCGAGCCCGGACAGCGAGGCGGTGTTGACGATGTCGCCCCGCCCGGGGAAGGCGTCGAGGGCGGCGCGCATCCCCCACAGCACACCCAGGAGGTTCACCTCGACCAGCCGCCGGACCTGCTCGTCGGTCAGGTCGGCCAGCGGCCCGTCGTCGCCGACACCGGCGTTGTTGAACCACGCGGTCAGCCGGCCGAGGTCGAGGGCCGTGGTCGCCACGAACCGGTGCCCCGCTGCATCGCGCACGTCGTGCTCGAGCCCGACGGCCGCACCGATCTCGGCGGCGGTACGCCGCGCCGCATCGCCGTCGACGTCGGTGACCACCACGGCGTACCCGCGCGCCACCATGCGCTCGGCGATCCCACGCCCGATCCCGCGGGCGGACCCGGTCACGACACAGCTGTCCATGGCCCCTGAGTCAACCAGCCGAGCGGCGGGCGCGGCGACACGCCCGATTCGAACAGATGTTTGATTGCCGGGCAGCCGTCGCCGTACCCTGCCCCCCATGACGAAGATCCAGGCAGGGAGCAAGTCGGGGACGGCGCCCCGGGTCACCGAGCTGCCGGACGGTCCGCCCGACGCGACGGGCCTGACCCCGCGCCAGACGCGCGTCCTGGCCACCATCAAGGAGGCCATCGAGAAGCGCGGCTACCCGCCCAGCATGCGCGAGATCGGCCAGGCGGTGGGCCTCACCAGCAGCTCCAGCGTCGCCCACCAGCTGCGCGTGCTGGAGGCCAAGGGCTTCCTCAAGCGCGACCCCAACCGGCCCCGGGCCCTCGAGGTCTTCCTGCCGGAGTTGATGGCGGCCCGGCGGTCGATCAGCGGCGCCGAGGAGTCGTCGTACGACGAGACCGACGTGGGCGACGCGCGGCCGCAGGCGACCTACGTGCCGATGGTCGGCCGGATCGCGGCCGGCGGCCCGATCCTGGCCGAGGAGACCCTCGACGACGTGTTCCCGCTGCCCAAGCAGCTGGTCGGCGACGGCACCCTGTTCATGCTCGAGGTGCGTGGCGACTCGATGGTGGGCGCCGCGATCTGCGACGGCGACTACGTGGTGGTCCGGCAGGAGCAGACTGCGGAGAACGGCGAGATCGTGGCCGCGCTGATCGACGGCGAGGCGACGGTCAAGACCTTCCAGCGCAAGGACGGTCACGTGTGGCTGCTGCCGCACAACCCGGCGTACGAGCCCATCGACGGGACCCACGCCACGATCCTGGGCAAGGTCACGGCCGTCCTCCGGCGTCTGTGAGCCGCTGAGCCTCCGCGTCGGGAAGTATCTGGGAGCTGTCGGTGCTCTCCTAGGGGCGGTACGTCACAGGAAGGACTTCCTGTACGTCAGAAGGAGGATGCAATTCCTTTGCATCTCCTGAGAGGATGAGCCGGTGAGCGTTCGGTCGAGCGTGCAGACGACGATTGCCCGAGGGGGCTTCCTCGGGCTTCGTGGCGTGCGCGAGGTCGTGCTCATCGGCGTGCTCTACGTCTTCTACTGCGTGACCCGCACCTTCGCCGACGGCGACCTCGGCCCCGCCCAGGACCGCGCCGGCGACCTGCGCACGCTGGAGCGGGTGCTCCACATCGACTGGGAGCACCCGATCAACAACTGGTTCCTCGCCCACGACTGGGCGGCGATCCCCGCCTCCTACTGGTACGCCGCGGCGCACTACCTGGTGACCCTGTTCGTCCTGGTTTGGCTCTTCCGCAAGGGCGCGGCCCACTACAACCCGGCCCGCTGGGCGCTGGTGGTCTCGTGCCTGATCGCGCTGGCGTGCTACCTGCTGCTGCCCACCGCCCCGCCGCGGATGCTCAGCGGCTACCACGACATCTTGAGCATCCACGCCGGTGACGGCTGGTGGGGCGCCGACGCGTCTGCTCCCAAGGGCATGGGGCAGCTGACCAACGAGCTGGCCGCGTTCCCGAGCCTGCACGCCGGCTGGGCGCTGTGGGTGGCGCTCGTCGTACGCCGCTCCACCCGCAACTACTGGGCCCGCGGCCTGGCCTGGATCCACGCCGTGGTCACCGCCGTCGTGGTGGTCGGCACCGGCAACCACTGGATCCTCGACGTCGTCCTCGGCTGGGCGCTGGTGATCGTCGCGATGTGGCTGGTCGACCCGTGGTTCGAGGACAAGCGACAGCTGGTCACCGCCCGCCGGATCGAGTTCCACCGCCGGGTCGCCGGCACCACGGCTCCGGCGATCGAGACGATCCCGGCGCCCGCGCCGGAGCACCCCGTCCTGGACGCCGACCGCGGCAGCAAGACGCTGCCGGCGCGCGGTGCCGCCGACGTGGGGACCGGCCCGGGTGCGAGCGTGTGCCCGGCGATGACCGACGAGCCCGACTGGCGTCGCTTCCGCTGCTGACGGTCAGGCGATCCGGCCCACCGTCGTGCCCACCGGTGTGTCCGGCGTCGTCTCGGCGTCGTCGGCCGGCGCCGCGCCTCCCGGGGACTCGGCGGCGGCGGCGTCGTCCGCCAGGCGGGTGAGCGCCCGGCGCACCAGGTCGCCGTCGTAGGTCGTCCACATCGGCGGCAGGCTGGCCTTGAGGAAGGCGCCGTACCTCGCCGTCGCCAGCCTGGGGTCGAGGACCGCGACCACTCCGCGATCGGCGGTGGTGCGGATCAGCCGGCCGGACCCCTGGGCGAGCAGCAGCGCGGCGTGGGTGGCGGAGACCTGCATGAAGCCGTTGTGTCCCTCGCGGTCGGCGGCCCGCTGACGGGCGCTCATCAGGGGGTCGTCGGGCCGCGGGAACGGGATGCGGTCGATCAGCACCAGCTGGCAGGTCTCGCCCGGCACGTCGAGGCCCTGCCACAGGCTGAGCGTCCCGAACAGGCAGGTGTGGGGGTCGCCGACGAACTGCCGGGCCAGCTCGGGGAGCTGGGCCTCGCCCTGCGCCAGCGTGGTCAGGTGGGGCAGCCGCTCGCGGATCGCCTCGGCGGCGGTTTCGGCCGCGCGGCGTGAGCTGAACAGCCCGAGGGTGCGCCCGTCGGCGGCGTCGACCAGCGACGCGATCTCGTCGAGCTGGGCCTCCCCCAGCCCGTCGCGCCCGGGCGGCGGGAGGTGTCGGGCGACGTAGAGGATCGCCTGGCGTCCGTAGTCGAACGGCGAGCCGACGTCGAGGCCGATCCAGGGCAGCGCCCCGGCCCCGCCGGCCGCGTCGGCGGCGGCCTCCTCCGGGCCCTCGACGGCGACCCGCTCGTCGGGTCGCAGCCCGACCGAGGTCGCGATGGCGCCGAAGTCGCCCCCGAGCATCAAGGTGGCCGAGGTCATCACCACGGTCTTGTCGGTCAGCAGCCGGTCGCGCATCGGGCCCCAGACCTCGAGCGGCGCGACGCACAGCCGCGGCGGGATCCGGCCCTGTCCGCCCGTGGACCCCTCGCTGAGCCAGAGCACGTCGGACCCGGCGCCGCCGGCCATCCGCTCGGCGGTCGCGAACACCTCCTGCACCGACCCGCGGGCCTGGGTGCGGCCGGCGTCGGGCTCGGCGCTGTCGCCCTCCTTCGGGTACGCCGAGAGGCAGGCCCGCGCGGCGTCGCGCACCAGCACCAGCGCATCGGCCAGCGTCTCGGTCACCTCGTCGAAGCGGCCGGGCTTGCATTCGGCCATCGCCGCACCGAGCGCGTCGCCGGCGTCGGCGAGGTCGTCTGCGGCGGAGGACCCGCTGTCACCGGAGTCGACGTACCTCCGCGAGCGGCGGGCCGCGCGGTCGACGTCGGAGGGCAGCAGCTCGTCGGTGGCGGCCTGGGTGACCCGGGCGACGATCTCGTGCGCCTCGTCGACGACGACCGCGTCGTAGTCGGGGATCATCGGCACGCCCTCGATGGCGTCGATGGCGAGCAGGGAATGGTTGGTGACGACCAGGTGGGAGCGGTGGGCCCGTTCGCGGGCGCGCTCGGCGAAGCACTCCTCCCCGAACGGGCACCGGGCCGCGCCGAGGCAGTCGCGGTGACTGACGCTGACCTGTCGCCACTCGCGGTCGGTGTGGCGCGGCGCGTGGTCGCGCTCGCCGCTGCCGTCGCCCTCCGCCTCCTGCTCGGCCCAGGCTCGCAGCTCGAGCACCTTCTTGCCCTGCGAGCTCATCAGCGCCGACTGCTGGACCTCCACGAGGGCTCCCTGGTCGTCGTCGGGAGCTCCCTCACGGACCCGGTGGAGGCAGGCGTAGTTGGAGCGTCCCTTCAGCACGGCGTACGACGTGTCGACCTCGGGGTGGACCTCCCCGATGGCCTCGACCAGCCGTGGGAGGTCGCGCTCGACGAGCTGGTGCTGCAGCGCCAGCGTGGCCGTCGCAACGACGACCCGCCGGTCGTGCAGCAGCGCCGGGACCAGGTAGGCCAGCGACTTCCCGGTGCCGGTGCCGGCCTGGACGACGAGGTGCCGCCGACGGCTCAGTGCCTCCCCCACGGCCTGCGCCATCTCCACCTGACCCGGCCGCTCCTGACCGCCGAGCGCGGCCACCGCCGTACCCAGCACCTCGGGTACGGGTAGACGGACGGCAGGCACTGGTGCACCCTATCCGCGACGGGGGACAAGGGGTCGGCGTCGGAAACCCGCTGGGGAGGGCCATCCGAGCCGGGCAGCACAACGGACTCCCGTGCGGGTCTCGGGTGCCCGGTCGTGTTCGACGACGCGAAGGCGGGGGATTCCCAGGATGAGCAGCATTCTCGTGATCGAGGACGATCCCGCCGTCCGTGACGCCCTCGAGCGCGGGCTGGCCGAGCGCGGCTGCACGGCCTTCACGGCCGCGACGGGCATCGCCGGGCTCGAGGCCGTGCTGGGTGAACGCCCCGACCTCGTGCTGCTCGACCTCGGCCTCCCCGACGTCGACGGCATGACCGTGATCGGCATGATCCGGGCGGCGAGCGCGGTGCCGATCATCGTGATCACCGCCGCTGACGACGACCCCACCATGGTCCGCGCGCTCGACGCCGGCGCCGACGACTACGTGCTCAAGCCGTTCCGGCTCGACCAGGTCACGGCCCGGATCCGGGCGGTGCTGCGACGTACCCGGCGGGCCGGGTCCTCCGAGCCGATCCGGGTCGGCGAGCTGCTGATCCACCAGGCCACCCGCACCGCGACGCTGGCCGGAGATCGGCTGACGTTGGCGCGTCGGGAGTTCGACCTCCTGCTGGCGCTGGCCGAGCGGGTCGGGGAGGTGGTCAGCAAGCGCACCCTGCTCGCCGAGGTGTGGCAGCAGGCCGACGGCGGCTCCGACCGCACCGTCGACGTGCACCTGTCCTGGCTGCGCCGCAAGCTCGGCGAGACCGCAGCCGAGCCCCGCTACCTGGAGAGCGTGCGGGGTGTCGGCATACGCCTGGTCGACCCGACGGCGGAGGACCACCGCCGGTCGTCGTGACTCACCGGGCGGGGTGGTCCGCCTGGCCGGGGGACGCCGCGATGCGGCGGAACGTCTCCTCGCACTGACCGAACGTGGCGTCCCCGTGCCCGCCGGGCACCAGCACGCGCCCCGCGCCCGGGAGCCGCTCGAGCAGCCAGTCGCCGTGCTCGCGCGGCACCATCCGGTCGCTGTCGCCGTAGACGAGGTGGACCGGTGCCGTCACCGCGGCGAGGTCGACGTCCCAGGCGGCGCCCCAGGACAGGGTGTCGCGGATGTACCCGGCCGAGCCGGCGATCGCGCGGCGGAAGTCGGTGAGGAAGGCGGCGTAGGCATCCGGACGAGATGCGAGCCAGCTCTCGTTGGGAGGCGCCTGGGCGCGCATGGTCGCGGCGAACTCGTCTTCGGAGAGTGCGCGGAGCTCCCCGAAGTCGGCCTCGGCCGACCGGGTCATCTCGGCCACCGCCCCGTCGCGGTCGCCGGCCACGAACATCGCGATCGCGCGCCGCTCGGCCGCGTCCTCGTCGCCCGGCGGCATCACCTCGAAGTACGCCGCGGTCCCGCCCTGCACGGCCACCGACGTGACGCGCTCGGGCGCCACCGCGGCCACCGCGAGCGCGAACGGTCCGCCGCCGGAGAGCCCCATCGTGGTGAACCGGTCGAGTCCCACCAGGTCGGCCAGTTCGAGGGCGTCGGCCGCGAACGAGGCCAGTCCCGGCGCACTGGCTGTGCTGTCGCCGTATCCCGGCCGGCTGGGCGCGAGCAGTCGTACGCCGTGGTCGCGGGCGGCGTCCGCGACCACCGCGGCCTGTCCGCCGGTCGCGGGCGTGCCGTGGCAGAAGAGCACCGGCCGCCCCGACGGATCCCCCAGTTCGACGTACTCCAGGGATCGCCCGTCTCCCAGAGTCACGGTGGCGAACACCTGTCGAGCCTAGGCCCGAACGGAGCGTCGTGGAATGGTCAGACGGCGTACGCCGCGAGCTCGCCGGCCAGGTCGGCGTGGGCGCGGCCGCGGACCACGGTGCCCTCGCCGGTGTGCTCCAGGGACTCGATCTCGCCGTGCTGGTGGAGCCGGTCGAGCAGGTCGCCGCGCGCGTAGGGCACCAGCGCCTCGAACGCGACGCCCGGCCGGGGCAGGTCGTCCTCGACCCGGGCGAGGACCTCCTCGATGCCCTCGCCGGTGCGGGCACTGACCACGACGGCATGCGGTTCGCGCTGCCTGAGGCGGGCGAGCACGAGCGGGTCTGCCGCATCGGCCTTGTTGACCACGATGATCTCAGGCACCTTGTCGGCGCCGATCTCGGCGAACACCTCGCGGACGGCCGCTATCTGGCCCTCGGGGTCGGGGTGGGAGCCGTCGACGACGTGGAGCACGAGGTCGGAGTCGGCGACCTCCTCCAGCGTGGACCGGAACGCCTCGATCAGCTGGTGGGGCAGGTGGCGGACGAACCCGACGGTGTCACTCATCGTGTACACGCGGCCGTCGCTTGTCGTCGTACGCCTGGTGGTCGGGTCGAGGGTGGCGAACAGGGCGTCCTCGACCAGCACCCCGGCGTCGGTGAGCCGGTTGAGCAGGCTGGACTTGCCGGCGTTGGTGTAGCCCGCGATCGCGACGCTCGGGATGTGGTGGCGGCGGCGCTCCTGGCGCTTGGTGTCGCGGGTGCCCTTCATGTG
>JAICHQ010000094.1 GCA_025924815.1 Nocardioides sp. | reverse complement strand
TGCCGAAGATGGAGTCCCACCTCGAGGCGCGGCTGTGGGACGACGTCTTCACCCACGCGGAGGACACCCTGGACATCGCCCACGGCACCATCCGTGCGACGGTCCTGATCGAGACCATCCCGGCGGCGTTCGAGATGGAGGAGATCCTCTACGAGCTGCGCGACCACTGCTCGGGCCTGAACGCCGGCCGCTGGGACTACCTGTTCTCGATCATCAAGACCCTCCGCGACGCCCCCGGCGACCACACGCTGCCCGACCGCAACGCGGTCACCATGAACGCCCCGATGATGAGGGCGTACGCCGACCTGCTGGTCGCCACCTGCCACCGCCGCGGCGCCTTCGCGATGGGCGGGATGGCGGCGTTCATCCCCTCGCGTCGCGACGCGGAGGTCAACGAGGCTGCGTTCGCGAAGGTGCGCGACGACAAGACCCGCGAGGCCCGCCAGGGCTTCGACGGCTCGTGGGTCGCCCACCCCGACCTGGTGCCGCTGTGCGCCGAGGTGTTCGACGAGCTGATGCCGGCGCCGAACCAGGTGTTCCTCCAGCGCGACGTGCGGGTCACCGCCGACGACCTGCTCGACCTCGCCGCCACCCCGGGGGAGCGCACGACCGACGGGTTGCGCACCAACGTCGAGGTCGGCATCACCTACCTCGCCGCCTGGCTCGGCGGCAACGGTGCGGCCGCGATCCACCACCTGATGGAGGACGCCGCCACCGCCGAGATCTCGCGCTCTCAGATCTGGCAGTGGGTGCACGCCTCGGCCGTCCTCGACGACGGCACCGTCGTCGACCGGTCGCTGGTCGAGCGGGTCGTCGCCGAGGAGTACGACGCGCTGGTCGCCGCCGGCGGCCCGTACGCCGCGCAGCTCACGACCGCCCGCGACCTGTTCCTGGCCACCGCCCTGGACGCCGACTTCGCCGACTTCCTCACCCTGCCGGCGTACGACGAGGTGCTGCGCGCGGGAGGCTGAGCCGGCGCGTCGGGGCCGGTTCGCTCCGGGCCTTGACACCGGGCCCGGGGTGTCCCATGATACGAAGTGTCTCAAAATGAGACGGTAAGTATCACCAGGGAGGCACCGTGACGGTGCGGATGACATCACCAGGGGAGGGCGAGGCCTTCGCGAGCGGTCCGGTGCGGTTCCGCATCCTGGAGGACGGCGCCGGGGTCGACGGAAGGTTCGGCGTCGCCGAGTGCACCATCGCCCCCGGCTGGCCAGGCCCTCCGCAGCACGTGCACCGCGAGCACGACGAGACGTTCTTCGTGGTCGCGGGTGTGGTGGGCTTCCGCTGCGGGGCCGACGAGCTGGTGGCCGAGGCGGGCAGCCTGGTCACGGCGCCGATCGGCGACCCGCACACCTTCTTCAACGCGGACGCGGAGAGGCCGGCCACCCTGCTGTGCAGCGTGACCCCCGAGCGCTACCTCGGCTACTTCCGTGACCTCGCCGACCTCCGACCGGGCCCCGACGGCGTGCTCGTCCCCGCCGACGTGCTCGAGGTCATGGCCCGCTACGCCACCGATCCCTATCGCCCCTGATCCAGCCCCTCAGCCCCGACCCCTGAACCGAGGAGAACCACCATGACACTCACCACCCACGCCGACTCCGCGATCCTGCCGAGCCTGTCCGGACTCCACCACCTCGGACTGACGGTTCGCGACATCGAGGAGAGCGAGCGCTGGTACGCCGAGGTGCTCGGCATGGTGCGGGTCTTCGTCGAGCCGCATCCCACCGGTGGTGGCCACACCGTGGTGATCAACCGCCCCGACACCTTCTTGTTCCTCGGCCTGGACTTCCACCCGCAGGCAGACCTCGAGCCCTTCGACGAGCGCCGTACCGGACTCGACCACGTCGCGTTGGCGGTCGAGCGCCGGTCGGACCTCGACGCGTGGACCCGGCGGCTCGACGCGCTCGGTGTCGAGCACGGGCCCATCCACGACCAGGACCAGCCGATCCATGCGGCGATGGTGCTGCGCGACCCGGACGGCATCCCGGTCGAGCTCTTCTGGGCGGCCTGAGTCATGACACCGATGCATCTGCCTCTCCGACCCGGTGACCGGCCGCGTGCCACGGCCTCCCTGCCGCACTCGCAGATCGACCAGCAGCCCGCCGGGACCGGCGACCTCGACTTCGTCCTGGCCGAGGCGGCGACCTGGCCGCACGTGACGGTCCAGCCCTCGCGGATCGCCGTGGAAGGGTCTCGAGCGCTGGTGCTGACCGATGACACCGACACCGGGCCCGCCGAGGCGTTCATGATCGGGCGGGAGTTCTGCCACGGGCATGCCGGAGGTGACTCGAGCCTGCACGCCGCGCTGCCGCCGCTCTTGGCGAGGGCCGCGCACGATGCGGGCTGGGGCGAGCCCCACTACCTGGTGCACGCCGGTCAGGCGCCACCGAGCATCACCATGCTCTACGCACCCCGCGACGAGACCGAGCGCGACCTCATCCTGCGACTGGTCCGAGCGTCGTACGAGTTCGCCCTCGGTGTCGCCGACCGGGCCGACGCCGGCGCCGGACTCGCATGACCCCTGAACCGAGCGGGTCACCCAGACCGAGTGCTCGGGAGCGCACCCGCCGCCTGCTGTCCGAGGCCGCCCGCGAACTGCTGCGCACGGGCGGCCCACTCACCGTGCAGGCGGCGGCGGAGCGTGCCGGCGTCTCCCGCGCCACGGCGTACCGGTACTTCCCCAACAACGACTCCGTGCGCGTGCACGCCACGATGCCGCTCGTTGACGGCGTGGGCCTGAACCCGCCCACGCTCGACCAGCGCGACGACCAGCCCCACGACGGGTCCCACGAGCGGGCCCCGCAGGGCCTTCCCGACAAGGCGTCCACCCTGGTCCGCACGATGGGCGCATGGGCGTTCGACCACGAGCACGAGTTGCGTACCTTCATGCGCCTCTCGCTCGCGCCTCCGGGTCCCGACCGGATCGAGCGTGGGGCCAGCACGAACCGCGACACCTGGATCGCGACCCTGCTCGAAGGCCTCCCTGACCACGTCCCCCAGGAGGCGCGCGACCGGCTGTCGGTCGCCCTCACTCCGCTGTTCGGAGCCGACGCCGTCATCTGGAGCACCGACATCGCACGCGTCGATCGCGAGACGGCCCTCGACGTCATGGGGTGGATGGCCGCTGCCCTCGTCCGAGCCACCCTCGACGAGAGCGGGTGACGACACGGTCCGCGGTCAGGCCCGAGGCGCCGGCGGATCAGCGAGCGCTGACGACCTCGCCGGCCACCCAGACCCGGGCCACGTCCGCCGACGTGGCATGGGCGAACGACTTGGCCAGGGCGTCGTCGGCGGAGGAGGCGTGGGTGAGCAGGATGTCGAGCGGCGAGCCGGCTTGGGGCCGGAGCCACATCGCGTCGAACGCCTTCCCGTCGCAGAAGGACCCGACCGTCGACCCGAGGCCGAGCGCGTCGGCGCCGGCACCGGTCGCCAGGTGCAGGAGGTGGGCGGCGGTCAGCGGGACGCCCGCGTCGCCGAGGGCCTGCTGCACGAAGTAGGCCTGCAGACCCTCCTTGAACAGCGAGAGCCCCGTGCCGGCGCCGACGTCGGAGCCGAGGGCGACGCGTACGCCGGCCGCGAGGTGCGCACGCATCGGGAACAGCCCACTGCCCAGGCAGGAGTTGCTGGTCGGGCAGTGCGACACGGTGGCGCCCGCCGAGGCCAGGACGTCGAGTTCCCCGGGGGTGGGCCGCACGTTGTGCGCGAAGACGGTCGTGGCACCCAGCAACCCGTGGTCGGCGTAGGTGTCGAGGTACGACGAGTGGCCGGGGAACAGTCTCCGGACGGCCTCGATCTCGGCGGCGTTCTCGTTGAGGTGGCTGGTGACCACGACCCCGGGTACGTCGTTGCGCAGGGCGGCGCACGCGGCGAGCAGCTCGGCGGTGCAGGAGAGCGAGAACCGCGGGGTGACGGCGTAGCGCAGGCGGCCCGCTCCGTGCCAGCGCTTCGCCAGCGTCAGGCCCTCGTCGTAGGCGCGGGCGGGCGTGGTCAGCAGCTCGTCGCGCAGCCCCCGGTCGCCGACCACCAGCCCGCTGGTGACCCGCAGCCCCACGCGTTCGGCCGCGGCGAAGAGCGCCTCGGTCGCCTCGAGGTAGTGCGCGCCGAACACCAACGCGGTGGTCGTGCCGGCGTTGGCCAGCGCACCGACGAACGCGGAGGCGATCTCGACGGCGTACGCCGGGTCGGCCAGCCGCGCCTCCTCCGGCAGGGCGCAGCGCTCGAGCCACTCCAGCAGCGACATCCCCAGCGCCCCGATGCAACGCAGCTGCGGGTAGTGGACGTGGGTGTCGACGAAGCCCGGCAGCACCAGTCCGCCGCGGAGGTCGACGCCCACAGCCGACGGATGTGCCGACGCGAGGGTGGCGAACGATCCGCGGGCGGTGATGGTCCCGTCGTCGTCGACCAGCAGACCGCCGTCGTCCTCGGCACGCAGCGCACCCCCGGCGAACGGGTCGTCGGGGGTGTCGAGGAAGGTGCCGCGGAACAGCCTCACGTGCCGGCCCGGTGAGGACGGACGCTCTCCTCGGCGAACGACTCCAGCAGAGCCGCGGCCACCGAGACCGCGATCGTCGCGGGATCCTTGCCGGGCAGGGACACCAGGCCGATCGGGGTGACGATGCGGTCGACGGCGTCGGCGTGATGACCGTCGGCCAGCAGAGCCCTGCGGAACCGCGCCCACTTGGCCGACGAGCCGATCAGGCCGACCGGCCCGAGGTGCGCGCTGCGCAACGCGGCGTCCAGGAGCGCCAGGTCCTCCGCGTGGTCGTGGGTCATCACCAGCACGTGCGTCCCCCGCGGCAGCTCGGCCAGCACCAGCTCGGGCAGGACGGCCTCGTGGTGCACGTGCAGCCGCGCGTCGGCGTCGACCAGCGGCCTCAGTGCTTCGGTGGTCAGCCGGTCGGGACGCGAGTCGACCAGGTGCAGGTCGAGGTCGTGCCGGGCCAGGATCCGGGCCAGCTCGAGGCCGACGTGGCCGACCCCGAAGACCGCCACGGCCGGGCGTACGACGAGTGGCTCGAGCAGCACCGTGACCTCGCCGCCGCAGCACTGCACGCCGTGCTCGCCCGGCGCCTTGTCGGAGAGGTCGAGGGTGAAGGTCGTCGGCGTGAGGTCTGCCGAGGTGAGCAGATCGCGAGCCCGCGCCACGGCCGTGGCCTCGACGTTGCCGCCGCCGATCGAGTCCCAGGCGGCGTCGACGGTCACCACCATCTTGGCGCCGGCCTCGCGCGGCGCGTGGCCGCGCGTCGAGACGAGCGTGACCAGCACGCCGGGTCGCCGCTCGGTCCGCAGTCTCTCCACCGCCTGCAACCACCGCACGGCTCAGGCCCCCGCCGGCTCGCGCATGCCGGCCGCCAGCCGAGCCGCATCGAGCGCCCAGTAGACCGCCTCGGGCGTCGCCGGGCTCGCCAGGTCGACCGCGCGGCCAGCCGGGCCGAAGGCCCCGCACGCCTGCCGCAGCGCCTCGCGCACCGACAGGGCCAGCATCAGCGGCGGCTCGCCGACCGCCTTGGAGCCGTAGACGGCGCCCTCCTCGTGGGCGCGCTCGAGCATCGTGACGTTGAAGACCTCGGGCATCTCCGAGAAGCTCGGCAGCTTGTAGGTGCTGGCCGCCTGCGTCGTCACCCGGCCCCGCTGCTCGCCGTCGGAGGTGTCCCAGCGCAGGTCCTCCAGGGTCAGCCACCCGGCACCCTGCACGAACCCGCCCTCGATCTGGCCTAGGTCGACCAGCGGCGAGAGGCTGTCGCCGACGTCGTGGACGATGTCGACGCGCCGCGTGCGGTAGGCGCCGGTGAACCCGTCGACCTCGACCTCGGCTGCGGCCACGCCGTACGCGAAGTACTTGAACGGCGTGCCCCGGAACGTATCGGCGTCCCAGTGCAGCCCCTCGGTGCGGTAGTAGCCGGCGGCGAACAGCGAGACGCGCTCCAGGTAGGCCTCGGCCACGAGCTGCTCCCACGGGAGTCCGCGGCCGGCGTCGACCTCGACGAGGCGGTCGCGGATCTGCTCGCAGGCGTCCTTCACCGCGCCGCCGTTGAGGTCGGCGCTCGACGACGCGGCGGTCGCGGAGGTGTTGGGCACCTTGTCGGTGCGGGTGGGCGCGAGCCGCACCCGGCTCAGGGGTACGCCGAGGGCGGTGGCGGCGACCTGGAGCATCTTGGTGTGCAACCCCTGCCCCATCTCCGTGCCGCCGTGGTTGACCAGCACCGAGCCGTCCTTGTAGACGTGCACGAGCGCGCCGGCCTGGTTCAACGGGGTGAAGTTGAAGGAGATCCCGAACTTCACCGGCGTCACCCCGAGCCCGCGTTTGGTGTGCTCGTGCGCGGTGTTGAAGTCGGCGATCTCGCGCGCACGCGCGGCCACGTCGGCCCCGTCCAGCACCTGGTCCCAGGCCGTGGCGGCACGGGCGGCGTGCCGGACCGGCTGGCCGTACGGCGTCTCCTGGCCCTCGACGTAGAAGTTGCGTCGGCGCAGGTCGAGCGGGTCGATCCCGAGCAGCGGCGCGCAGCGGCCGAGCACGTCCTCGAGCACGAGCATCCCCTGCGGGCCGCCGAAGCCGCGGAAGGCGGTCTGGGAGGTCTTGTGGGTCTTCGCGATCCGGCCGCGGATGCGCACGTCGGGGATCCAGTACGTGTTGTCGACGTGGCAGATCGCCCGCGCCAGCACCGCCTCGGAGAGGTCCAGGCTCCAGCCGCCGTCCGAGGTCAGCAGGGTGTCGAGGGCGACGAGGTGACCGTCGTCGTCGAAGCCCACGCGCCAGGTGGCGTGGAAGCCGTGCCGCTTGCCGGTCATCGTGATGTCCTGGGTGCGGTTGAGCCGCACCCGCACCGGTCGTCCGGTCAGCGCGGCGCCCAGGGCGGCGACGGCCGCGTAGCCGTTGGCCTGCACCTCCTTGCCGCCGAAGCCGCCACCCATGCGCAGGCACTGGACGGTCACCTGGTGCGCGGCCAGGTCGAGCACGTGGGCCACGACCTCCTGGGTCTCGCTCGGGTGCTGGGTCGAGGACTGGACGAACACCTGACCGGCGTCGTCGACATCGGCCAGCGAGGCCTGGGTCTCCAGGTAGAAGTGCTCCTGGCCGGCCATCTCGGTCTCGCCCTCGAAGACGTGGGCCGCCCGCGCGAGCGCCGCCTCGACGTCGCCGTGCCCGGCGGTGGGCCGGACGCCCTGGAAGCTGTCGGCGTCGATCGCCTCGCGGATCGTCAGCAGGGCGGACAGTGGCTCGTAGTCGACGTCGACCGCGCTCGCCCCGCGCCGGGCGGCCTCGAGGGTCTCCGCGAGCACCCAGCAGACGACCTGGCCGTGGTACATCACCTCGGCCGGGAAGAGCGGCTCGTCGTGCTTCGTACCGGAGTCGTTGAGGCCGGGGACGTCGTCGGCGGTGAGCACCCGGACGACGCCCGGCACGTCGTACGCCGGCTCCGCACGCAGCCCGGTCACCCGGGCGTGGGCGTGGGGCGACTGCACCGGCCAGGCGTGCAGCACTCCCTTGGTGCGCGCGACCAGGTCGTCGGTGTAGAGCGCGCGGCCGGTGACGTGCAGCGCCGCGCTCTCGTGGGGGACGGTCTCGCCGACCACGGCGGCGGCCGGGCGGCGCGAGAGGTCGCTCATGCGACACCCCCGCCCGTGCCGTGGGAGCCGTCGGTCGAGCCGGTCGCGACCAGCTCCTCGGCGTACAGCCGCCGCAGCGCCTGGCCCAGCATGGCCGCGCGGTAGCGCGCGCTGGCGCGCTGGTCGTCGATCGGGGTGCCCGTGGCGGCAAGCACGTCGGCCGCCTCGTCGACGGTCTCCTGGGCCCACGCGCGTCCGTTCAGCGTGGCCTCGGCCTCCCGGGCGCGGACCGGAGTGGCCGCGACCCCACCGAGGCCGATGCGGGCGGAGCGGACGACGCCGTCGCGCACGTCGAGGGCGAACCCGACCGCGACGCTGGAGATGTCGTCGAAGCGGCGCTTGGCGATCTTGTGGAACGCCGTCAGGCCGGCGACGGGCAGCGGGATGACGACCTCCTTGATCAGCTCCCCGGGCTCGCGGACGCTGGTGCGGTAGCCGGTGAAGTAGTCGGCCAGCGCCACCCGGCGTTCACCTGAGGTCGAGACCAGGACGAGGTCTGCGGCGAGGGCCAGCAGCACGGGCGGACTGTCGCCGATCGGTGATCCGGTGCCCAGGTTGCCGCCGAGCGTGGCGCCGTTGCGGATCGGTCGGGAGGCGAACTGCCAGAACAGCTCGTCGAGCAGCGGCAGCCGGCCGGCCAGCCGGCGTTCGATCTCGGTCAGGGACAGGGCGGCACCGATGACCAGCTCGGCATCGGACCACCGCAGACCGCGCAGCTCCTCGAGCCGGTCGATCTGGACCAACAGGCCGGGCCGGGCGCCGCGCAGGTTGATCTCGACGCCGAGGTCGGTGGCGCCGGCCACCGCCCGGGCGTCGGCGTGGTCGGCCAGCAGATCCAACGCCGCCGCCAGGTCGGCCGGGCGGACGAAGGCCGCGCCGTCGGCCTCGAGCCGGGTCGGCGGTGGGGCGGGCGCCGGGGCGGTCCGGCGTACGGCGAGCGCATCGTCGGGCGCGGGAGGGCCGAGGGCGTACGCCGCGTCGCGGATCGGCCGGTAGCCCGTGCAGCGGCACAGGTTGCCGGTCAGGGCGTGGAGGTCGAACCCGTTGTCGCCATGGGTGCCGTTGCTCGAGGCTGCGGGACCGCGGTCGTGCCGGTAGTACTCCGCGGCCATCGAGCAGACGAAGCCGGGCGTGCAGTAGCCGCACTGCGAGCCGCCGCGCTCGGCCATCTCGCGCTGGACGGGGTGGAGGCGGTCCGGCGTACCGAGCCCCTCGCTGGTGACGACGTCCTGCCCGGCGAGCGAGGCCGCGGCGACCAGGCAGGCGTTGACCGACGTCCACTCCGTGCCGGGGGAGCCGTCGGCGGGGGGCCGGGCGACCAGGACGCAGCAGGCGCCGCACTCACCCTCGGCGCAGCTCTCCTTGGCGCCGGTGAGACCGCGGTCGCGCAGGAAGTCGAGCGCCGTCGTGTGCGGTGTGACGCCGGCGAGCGCGAGCGCCTCGCCGTTGACCATGACGTCGGGGATGCCGGTCATGTCACCTCCCTCGCGCTTCGTGGCGTCCGTGTGGCCAGAGGCATGGTTGGAGGTCGTGCTCGCCGTACCTGCTGGTTATCCATGCGAACAACAGGCGCCGCCCCACTCTACCGAGTCAGAGGCGGAGGCGGGGGTGCCGGTTGACGTCCTTGTAGAGCAGGTAGCGGAACCGGCCCGGGCCCCCGGCGTAGCAGGCCTGCGGGCAGAACGCGCGCAGCCACATGTAGTCGCCCGCCTCGACCTCGACCCAGTCGGTGTTGAGCAGGTAGACGGCCTTGCCCTCGAGCACGTAGAGCCCGTGCTCCATCACGTGGGTCTCCGGGAAGGGGATCGCTCCGCCGGGCTCGAACGTCACGATGTTGACGTGCAGGTCGTGACGCAGGTCGGCGACGTCGACGAACCGGGTCGTCGTCCACGCACCGTCGGTGTCGGGCATCGCGAGCGGCTCGACGTCGTGCTCGTCGGTCACGAACGCCGGTGGGGCGCCGAGGTCGTCCACCGGCTCGTAGGCCTTGCGGATCCAGTGGAACGTCGCAGGCCGAGCCTGCCGGTTGCGCACGGACC
Source organism: Nocardioides sp. (assembly GCA_025924815.1). GTDB lineage: Bacteria > Actinomycetota > Actinomycetes > Propionibacteriales > Nocardioidaceae > Nocardioides. The sequence goes on along the minus strand of JAICHQ010000094.1, from coordinate 1,897 downwards.
AGAGGGCGCTCGGCGGCAGGTAGGCGTACCCACCGGGGCGCAGGTCGTGGTGGGTGCCCTCCAGCGTGAGCCGGAGCCGCCCGGAGGTCACGAACAGCACGCCCTCGGCCCCGCCGTCGGGCTCGGGGCGCTCGGAGCCGCCACCGCGCGCGACCTCCATCACGTAGTGGCTGAACGTCTCGGCGAAGCCGCTGAGCGGACGGGCCAGGATCCAGCACCGGGTCTGCTCCCAGTGGGGCAGGTACGACGCGACGATGTCGGTCATCGAGCCGCGCGGGATCACGGCGTACGCCTCGGTGAAGCGCGCCCGGTCGGTGGTCAGCCTCGTCTGGGGCGGCAGTCCACCCGGAGGTACGGCGTAGGTTCTTCCAGGGGTGGGTGTCACGGTGCTCCTCTCTGCAGCAGCCGGCCGCGGGGGACGTCGTCGGTCTCGAGGCCTCTGAGGAAGGTACGTCGGACGACGCCCCGCAGCGTGCGACCGGCGTACGCCGACACCTGATTCTTGTGGTGCAGCCGCGCCACGTCGACCACGAACGACTCCTCCGGGGCGAGGACGGCCAGGTCCGCGTCGGCGCCCACCGCGATCCGGCCCTTCCGGGTGAGCCCGACGCGATCTGCGGGCGCGGCCGCCATCCACCCCACGACGTCGCTGAGGGTGAGACCGCGCTCGCGGGCGGCGGTCCAGACCACCGGCAGGCCGATCTGCAGCGAGGAGATGCCACCCCAGGCGCGGGCGAAGTCGGCCACCTTGAGGTCCGCGGTGCTCGGCGAGTGGTCGGTGACCACGAGGTCGATGTCACCCGTGGCGAGCGCCGCCCACAAGGCGTCCTGGTTGGACAGGTCGCGGATCGGCGGGCAGCACTTGAACGCGGTCGCGCCGTCGGGCACCCCCTCGGCGGCCAGGGTCAGGTAGTGCGGACAGGTCTCTACCGAGAGGTCGACGCCCTCCGCGCGAGCGGCGTGGAGGGCGGGCACGGCGCCGGCCGACGAGAGGTGCACGACGTGGGCACGCCCGCGGGTCCGGCGGGCGGTGTCGATCACCAGCCGGATCGCGGAGTCCTCCGAGGAGGGCGGACGCGAGCGCAGGAACCCGTCGTACGACGCCTGCCGGGCCGCGACGTCCTCGACGAGCCGACCGTCCTCCGCGTGCACCAGCAGCAGGCTGTCCAGCCGGGCGGTCTCGGTCATCGCCGCGTCGAGCTCGCCGGCGGAGAGGTGAGGGAACTCCGCGACCCCGGAGTCGACCAGGAAGCACTTGAAGCCGAAGACGCCGGCCTCGTCCAGCGCGGCCAGATCGGCGAGATGAGCCGGCACGGCCCCACCCCAGAAGCCCACGTCCACGTGCACCCGGCCGCGCGCGGCGTCCTGCTTGGCGCGCAGCGCGTCGACGGTCACCGTCGGCGGGATCGAGTTCAGCGGCATGTCGACGATCGTGGTGACGCCGCCCGCCGCCGCCGCGCGAGTGGCGGAGTCGAACCCCTCCCACTCGGTGCGACCGGGCTCGTTGACGTGCACATGCGTGTCGACCAGCCCGGGGAGCAGCACCTCGTCGTCGGCGAGGGTCAGCGTGCGGCCGGCTGCCGGCGGGTCGTCGTACGCCGTGAGCGCCGCGATGCGTCCGTCGGAGACGGCAACGGCCACCGGCCTCTCGACCCCCTCGACGATCGCCCGCCGAGCCCGGACGACGAGGTCAGCTGCCACGGTAGGTCGAGTAGCCGTAGGGGCTGAGCAGCAGCGGCACGTGGTAGTGGTCCCGGAGCCCGGCCACCGTGAACGTCACGGTCACCTCGGGGTAGAAGCCGTCGGGCTGGTACGCCGCCACCGCGAACCGCAGCGTGTACGCCCCGGCCGCCAGGTCGCCGGCCAGGGACGCCACCCGACCGTCGTCGTCCGTCGT
>JAICHQ010000093.1 GCA_025924815.1 Nocardioides sp. | reverse complement strand
GACATGACCCCCGAGAAGGTCGTCGAGGTCCAGAAGTACGGCCGCGAGCCGATCTCGCTCCACACACCGCTCGGTGAGGACGGCGACAGCGAGTTCGGCGACCTGATCGAGGACTCCGAGGCGATCGTCCCGGCCGATGCCGTCAGCTTCACGCTGCTGCAGGAGCAGCTGCACGCCGTCCTCGACACGTTGTCCGAGCGCGAGGCCGGAGTCGTCTCGATGCGGTTCGGCCTCACCGACGGCCAGCCGAAGACGCTCGACGAGATCGGCAAGGTGTACGGCGTGACCCGGGAGCGGATCCGTCAGATCGAGAGCAAGACGATGTCGAAGCTCCGTCACCCCAGCCGCTCGCAGGTGCTGCGCGACTACCTGGACTGATAGTCGACCGGCCGAAGGACGGCTGGTCGCCGACCAGCACACAGTGAAGCCCGCCGGCGTCTCGGGTCACCGGCGGGCTTCGCCCCCAGCATAGGCAGGTCGGGGAAGGTGGCGAAAGCCTCGACGAACAAACTGAGGTCGTTCGGAGGCGAGGGCGGGACCAAGGTCCCGCAGACATGCGCATCGGGAGTCGGCCCTGGCGCGCTCCCTGGCGTGGGGAACGCGCGAGGGCCGTACGCCGGCGGTTTGAGGAGACTCCGCCCGACCCTACGTGCGGGCGACGGCTCGGACCGCTTCGAGTGCCTGGCGTGCCGGCCCGAGGACCCCTCCGTGCGTTCGCGCCACACGGAAAGGGTCCGGTTCAGCGGTCGGTCCCTGCGGGCGCCCCATGCGCGGCCGCAAGGTCCGAACCACTGTCAGTCCGCGGCTTCCTCGTACGTGGCCAGGAGCGTCAGCGCGAGCGCCTCGGCGCCGGCCAGGGTCAGTCCACTGTTGGTGGTGACGTAGACCTTCGGCTCGATCTCGATCGGGTGCCCGTCGGCGTCGCTGGCCGACGTGTGCCGGATCTCCCAGCCCTCGCCGGTACGGGCGTCGCTCCAGTGCAGGGCACGGCCCTCCCAGCGGAGCTCGCGCAGGTGGGTGCCCTGGGTGACGCTGCACCAGGCAGGACAGGCGACTGCGGTGACCGGTGTGGTGCCCAGGGTCGTCATGACGCGCTCCGCGGCACGGAACGACCTGGCACTACAACGCGGGGGGATGTACTCATGGCTGGCCTCCTCTTGAGAGGGAGACGGGCATGCCACGCGGTCGTGACGGCAAATTCCGGGCCGATCTGAAAGTTTTTACCCGGCCCCTCGTTGCGCATGGCGCAACGCGCTGCTCAGCCCAGAGCCACGAGCACGACCGCCGCACCGCACAGCGCCATGCCCCATGCCTGGATGCCGTGGACGCGCTCGTGGAGCACCAGCGCGGCCAGCATGATGGTGAACGCCGGGTACAGCGAGGTCAGCACGGTCGAGACGCTGAGCAGGCCGCGCTGGGCGGCGAGCACGAACGCCGCGGTCGCCACACCGCCCAGGAGACCGGCGAGGATGCCGCCCCAGGCGGGCCCGCGCGGCACCCACGTCGTCCGGAGCGCGGTCGCCGCGAGGGCGACCACCAGGACACCGACGAGCTGGTTGAGCACCAGGGGAGAGAAGCCGGCGCCGTCGGCAACCTGACCGAGGCAGGCGAAGAGCCCGCCGAAGCCGAGGCCGGCGAGGATGCCGTCGCGTGTGCCGGACGCGGTGGTCGCCGGGTGACCGGAGTCGGACATCGGCTCCTGGGCGACCAGCCAGATCGCCGGAACGGCCGAGACGATGCCCAGCCAGACCAGGGGTCCCGGACGCTCGCCGGTGGCGACCGCGACGGCGATGGGCACGATGGCGGCGAGGACACCACTGACGGGCGCGACGACGCCCATCCGCCCGGACGACAACCCGCGGTACAAGAAGGCGGTGCCGATGCCATTACCGATTCCGGCGACCGCGCCCCACGCGAGGTCGATCGCCGCCGGATGACCGGGGTCGAGGGCCGTCAGCGCAACCGACGCGAGCGCCCCGCCGAGGCCACCGGCGGCGGCGACGGCCCAGGGCGTGGCGCGTCTGCCCACGATGCCGCCGAAGAAGTCCGAGACGCCGTACGCCGCGGCGCCCGAGAGCGCCAGGATGATCGCGATCACGTGAGGGCGACTCCCGCCACCCAGGTGCAGATGGCCGCCACGGCGGCCGTGAGCTCGATCAGGATGCTCGCGCCCACGGCCTTCAGCGCTGCCCGGGTCGACGGCCAGGCGCCGTCGGCACCCACGCGCACGCGTTCGGCGAGGTAGATCCCGGCCGGGAACCCCACCAGGGCCCCGACCACCGGGATCACGAAGAAGCCGACGACGGCGCTCAGGCCGCCCACGACGAGGGTGCGGGTCGGCACGGTGGCCTTCAGCCGGCGACCGGGGACGGTGTACTTCACGACGGCGCCGACGACCAGGAATGCCCACGCCACGCCCAGGGTGACCCAGGCGACGCCGGACCCGTCCTCGGTGGCCCAGATGCCGATGCCGAGAGCGACCAGGATCGTGCCCGGGAGGATCGGGACGATGATGCCGAACAGCCCCACCACGATCACGAGACCGCACACGATCAGGGTGCCGGACATGGCCGAAGCCTGGCACACGCGTCACGGTGTCCCGGAAAGCCCGAGGCCCCGGACCAGCGTGGTCCGGGGCCTCGGCTCGGGCTCTCGGAGAGCCTGAGGTCTGGTGGCCGCGTCAGCGCTCCTCGGTCGGAGCGGAAGCGGGGGTGTCGTGGAGCTTGTCGGTCTCGTCGATGACGTGCGCCGCGATCTCGCGGAGCTTGTCCCCGTGCTCACGGGCGTGGTGGGCGCAGAACAGCAGCTCGCCGCCTGACTGGAGCTCGACCCGGAGGTAGGCCTGGGCTCCGCAACGGTCGCAGCGGTCCGCAGCGCTCAGCGCGGCACTCGGGGCAACTGCAGTGGTCACATCGGCCTCATTTCTTCTTCGTTCGGTGCCGGTTCCAACGTAGCCGAGCGGGCGAAGATTCCCTCGACCCCCCAGCCTTGACGTGTCCTCTGACACGCGATCCCATCATGTCCGGCGATCGTCGGTGAGGAATTTCCACACCTCGGACCGTACGGTCTCGTCTCGAGGATCTGTGCTGTTGAGTGTGACGTGTCGTGCTCTCGTGCGGTTCTGAATCGGTGAAATCGCCTGCCGAATCTTGTCCGGTTCGTGACCTGGCCACGGTAGAGCAGGAGCGCTCTCCACCCCGGCAGCGTGCCTGCGACCGGGAACGGCGTGTCGCAGGTAGTGTCGACTCCACTCGACCGCCGAGCACAGATCCACCATCAGCACCGCCACCGGCGGTCGGCCGACCACCAGCGCGACCCGGGAGCAGCACGATCGCCGACAACACCTACAACGCGGCACACCTTCTGGTCCTCGAGGGGCTCGAGGCGGTTCGCAAGCGCCCGGGCATGTACATCGGGTCCACCGACACGCGCGGCCTGATGCACTGCCTGTGGGAGATCATCGACAACGGCGTCGACGAGGCGCTGGCCGGCGCCTGCGACCTGATCGAGGTCACTCTGCACCGCGACGGCTCCGCAGAGGTGCACGACCACGGCCGCGGCATCCCGGTCGACAAGGAGCCGAAGACCGGCCTCCCCGGCGTCGAGGTGGTCTTCACCAAGCTCCACGCCGGCGGCAAGTTCGGCGGATCGTCGTACGTCGCGACCGGCGGCCTGCACGGTGTCGGCGCGTCGGTGGTGAACGCCCTGTCCGCGCGGCTCGACGTCGATGTCGACCGCACGCCGTCGCAGCAGGGGATGAGCTTCCGGCGCGGGGCACCCGGCGTCTTCGACGGGGAGGGGCCGACCGCGACGTTCGCCGAGCGGTCGGGGCTGACCCGGAAGGGTGGCCGGGTCGCGAAGAACAGGACCGGCACACGCATCCGCTTCTGGCCCGATCGGCAGATCTTCACCAAGGACGCGCAGTTCGAGTGGGACGGCCTGATCGGCCGGGCCCGGCACACGTCGTTCATCGTCCCCGGTCTCGAGCTGGTGATCCGCGATCTGCGGGGCGACCAGCCGGTGGAGGAGAAGTTCCGTCACGACGGCGGCATCGCGGAGTTCACCGAGTTCCTGGCCCACGACGAGAAGGTCACCGACATCCTGCGCCTCCGGGGCACCGACAGCTTCGTCGAGACCGTGCCGCTGCTCGACGACAAGGGGCACATGACGCCCCAGGAGGTCGAGCGCGAGCTGGGTGTCGACATCGCCCTGCGGTGGGGCACCGGCTTCGACACCGAGATGCGGTCCTACGTCAACGTGATCGCCACGCCCAAGGGCGGGACCCATGTCGCGGGCTTCGAGTCCGCGCTGACCAAGACGTTCAACGAGGTGATGCGCTCGACCAAGGCGTTGCGCGTCAGCGACGACAACGTCGTCAAGGACGACGTGACGGAGGGCATGACCGCGGTCGTGACGGTGCGACTGGCCGAGCCCCAGTTCGAGGGCCAGACCAAGGAGATCCTGGGGACCCCCGCAGTGCGCTCCGTGGTGAGCAGGGTCGTCTCGTCGGAGCTGAGGAAGTTCCTCACCTCCACCAAGCGCGACCAGAAGGCCCAGGCGAGGCTGGTCATGGACAAGGTCGTCGCCGCGTCCAAGACCCGCCTGGCTGCCCGCCAGCAGCGCGACACCCAGCGCCGCAAGAACGCCCTGGAGTCCTCGGCGCTGCCGGCCAAGCTCGCCGACTGCCGCGCCAGCGACAACGAGCGGACCGAGCTGTTCATCGTGGAGGGCGACTCGGCCCTGGGCACCGCCAAGCTGGCCCGCAACTCCGAGTTCCAGGCGCTGCTGCCGATCCGCGGGAAGATCCTGAACGTCCAGAAGGCCTCGGTCGGTGACATGCTGAAGAACGCCGAGTGCGCCTCGATCATCCAAGTGGTCGGCGCCGGCTCGGGGCGCACCTTCGAGCTCGAGGCCCGTCGCTACGGACGGATCATCTTCATGGCCGACGCCGACTCCGACGGCGCTCACATCCGCTGCCTGCTGGTCACCCTGTTCTTCAAGTACATGCCCGACCTGATCCGCGACGGCCGTGTCTTCACCGCCGTCCCGCCGCTGCACCGCATCGAGCTGACCAACCCGAAGAAGGGGATGGACAAGTACGTCTACTCCTACTCCGACGCCGAGCTGCAGCGCCGGCTCGCCGAGCTCTCGAAGAAGGGCCTGCGCTGGAAGGACCCCGTCCAGCGCTACAAGGGGCTGGGCGAGATGGACGCCAAGCAGCTGGCGGACACCACCATGGACCGCCGCCACCGCACCCTGCGCCGGATCACCATCGACGACGCCGAGGACGCGGCCGAGGTCTTCAAGCTGCTGATGGGCGCCGATGTCGCGCCGCGCAAGGAGTTCCTGGTGCAGGGCGCCTACGACGTGGACGTCGAGGCGCTCGACGCGTGAGCGCTGGCGGCTGAGGCCACGGCGGACGCGGACGACCCGGCCCGACACCTCGATGCCAGGGAAGGCTGGCAGGTGATCGGGCCGGGTCTGCGCGAGGATCAGATGATCCTCGGCCGCGTCGGGCCTACGGGCACGTGATCTTCGGGTTCCACATCGCGTAGGTGCCCGAGGGGTTGTGGTCCCAGGCCCAGACGTGCAGCGACCAGAATGCGGTGTCGCCCAGGAACCGGTTGCCCGGGTCGTTGTGCATGAAGCCCTGGCCGTTGATGAACGGCTGCGGGACCGAACCGACGGGGTCGTCGATCACGAGGTACTCCATGCCGGCGAGCCGCTGGTGGCCGCCGCCGGTCGAGGCGTAGATGAGGGCCGCGGGCTTCGTCGGGTCGGTCGAGCCGATGTTGCCGCCGTTGATCCAGTGGTAGCCCATCCCGCCCATGGACGGCGAGCCGGTGTCCGCGATGCACGTCAACCCGTTCACGTCCTTGAACAGGCCGTTCCAGCCGGCGTGCTGGGCCGCGCTGAGGCTGTGGTACGGCGCGGTGGCCGCGCGCATCTGCGCCAGCCCGCTCCCCGGCGTGGAGCCGGCCGCCGAGGAGGCCGGGGACGCCGAGGCGTACGCCGCACCAGCGGCCGCGACGCCCGCCAGGGCGAAGGCGGCAGCGGTCATCCGGGCCCTCATCAGGAACCCTCCTTGACCTCATGGACCTCGTCCGCGACGAGGCCGTGCGCCTCCCGGTGGACGGTGTTGGCCGCGTCCGGGGAGGGCGCCTCGACCAGGCAGAAGATGGTGCTGGTGGACTCGTCGACCCAGTAGCGGTGGTAGTTCACGTCGTACTTGTCCTGGATCTGCAGGTCGGCCATGTGGGCCTTCGCGACGTCGTCGGCGCTGACGGGACCATCGAGGTGGTGCACGTCCATGTAGAGCGGCATGAGACTTTCTCCTTGTGGTTGGTGGAGCGGGGACGGCGACGGCCGGTGTGACCGTGCTCAGAAAACTAGGGGCGGACCCCCCGGCGGCTCATCGGGTGAACTACCCAGGTTCCGTCGGAGGGCCTGCCCAATTTCTGCGTCCGGTTCAGATGCCCTCGGGGCAGTACACCCGGGGGTTGAACATCTGGAAGGTCCCGGCCGGGTTGTCGTACCAGAGCCAGGCGTGCAGCGAGAAGAACGCCGGCAGCCCGAACCGGTTGCCGGCCGGCGTGAGGTTGAAGCGGTGCCCGAACAGCTCCGGACGACCGGTGGGGTGGTTGGCACGCCAGTCGGACCTGAGCACCAGGTACTCCAGGGCGGCGAGCCGCAGGTGGCCGTTGGTGGTGAACCGATAGACCAGCGCCTCCGGGTGGCGGACCTGGACCTTGCCGTCGGGAACGAGCGAGGGGTTGGCGTAGTGGACGCCCATGCCCCCCATGCCCTTCATGGCGATGCAGGCGATTCCCGCGGAGTCCTTCAGCAGGCCGTAGCCGGCCTTCTTGGCTGCCGTGGTGTGGGTGAAGCCCTCGGTGGCCGCCTTGGCGACCCTGATCTGATGAGCGGGACCCGCCGTGGCCGGCGCCGTCAGCGGAGCGAGGAGCGCGACGACGCCGAAGGCGACGGCCGCGAGTGTGCGTGTCCTGAAACGGTGCTGCATGGTGTCCCCCTTGAGCCGGTGCGGTCGAGGTGACCGTGACCTGCACCGTAGGAAGGACACGCCGGCGCGCTCATCGGGGGAACTGCCCATGTCTGGGAGGCGACCTGCCTACGTTGTGGCCGGCACGAGGCCGAGCCGCCGTGCCTGGGCGACCGCGGCTCCGCGCGAGGGGACGCCGACCTTGCCGAGCAGAGCGGAGACGTGGTGGTCGACGGTCCGGGGGGAGACCACGAGCTTGACCGCGATCTCGTCGTTGGTCAGGCCCTCGGACAGGAGGAGGAGGACCTCGTTCTCGCGGCGGGTGAGGCCGAGGGGATGCTTGCGGGTGCTGGGTCGGGCCCCGGTCGGGACGGCCCGGTGACCGAGGTCCCTCATCTTCTGGCGCCCGCGGCGCGCCGCCGCCTCCGCGCCGAGGGCGTCGAACCGGCTGATCGCGTCGCGCAGGTGCTCGTCGGAGTCCGAGTCGTAGAGCGCCAGGGCGGCATAGTAGGGGCAGCCCAGGGCGTCCCAGCGGGAGACCGCGTCCGTCACGGCACCGGAGAGCCAGGTGGCCCAGGGTTCCGCAGCCGGGAACTCGGCGCGGGACGCCCCGAACAGACGTCGTTCCCACACCGCGGTCGGGGCGTCCTCGTCGGTCTCGCTCGAGGTCAGGACCGCACGAACGCGGTCGATCTCTTGCCGAGCCCCCTCGTCGTCACCGGCCAGCCAGCGGTCCTCGGCACACGCGCGCCGGGTGAGCGCGATCCAACCGGCCTCCCCGATGCCGTCGGCCGTCCCGGCGGCAGCGCTGAGCAGCTCGAAGGCGCCGGGTCGACCCCGCCGGGCGAGGACGAGGCCGCTCGTCACCTGCGAGACCATCAGGGCGACCGGGCCCGGCCGGGTGGCGAACACCCGATCGGTGATGGAGATGACCTCGTCCCACTGCCCCTGGTCGAGGAGGTCGATGGCGCGGAGTCCACGCAGGCACCTCGCCCATGTCGTCAGCTCGTTCTCCTCGCAGTACGCGATGCCCTCGAGCCAGTACTGCTCGCTCTCGGCGTAGGCGAACTCGGTCGCGCAGTACGCCAACAGGTTGAAGTAGGCGCGACCCGCCTCCGCCTGGGCGCCTGACGCGACCGCGAGCCGGACGGCCTGGTGCAGGTGGGGCCCAGTCCTCGCCGCCGAGGTAGGCGGCGTAGGCAGCCGTGTTGTGCACGTCACCGAGCGCCGCCGGGTCGTCGAAGGTGGCGACCATCGCAAGAGCTCGGTCCACCATCGCCCGGCCCTCGGCCGGCTGGTCGCTCCAGACCTGGAGTGCGCGGATCGCCAGCAGACGCGCCAGGGCGGGGTCGGGGCATAACGGCTCGAGAAGCGCCAGGGCCCGTTCGAGCGAGGCCACGGACTCCTCGCCGCGGGCCAGGTTCCAGTAGACCTCCCGGAGCCTGCTGTGATCGAGGCCTTCCCGGCGTACGTCGCCGAGCTCGTGCCACAGCTCGATCGCGCGCTCGCGTGCCTCCGCCGCCGAGGACCAGTCGTCGAGCAGCCCCGCCTGCTCGGCGTACGCGTCGTAGAGCCCGGCGAGGGCGCGCGGATCCGCCGGCGGAAAGCGCAGGGCCCGTTCGTACTGGGCCGCGGACTCCCGATGGGCGCCCAGCCGGGCCGCCTGGCGTGCGGCGGCCGGCGCGAGCTCGGCGACGGCGGCGGCGTCTCCGCAGCCCTCGGCGTGGTAGGCGAGGCGCGCGTCGTCGTCGCACCCGGCTTCGACGAGGCAGCGGAGCAGAGAGCGATGGCCGGCGACCCGACGATGTGGCGGCACCTCCGACTCGATGGCGCGACGCGCGAGCTCGTGCCGGAAGCGCAGGGTGTCTCCGTCGGCCTTCAGGAGCCCGGCCGACACCAGCTCGTCGAACCCGTTCACGGCGGCGCCTGACGCGCGGACCACCATGTCAGGATCCACTCGCGAGGAGTCCAGCGAGGCGAGGTCGAGGGCGGCTCGAGCCGCTTCGGAGAGCCGCACCGCTCGGGCGAGCACGGCGTCACGCGCCGAGGCGGGGACGAGCGAGCCGTCCTCACCGAGCACCTCGGTGAGGAAGAACGGGTTGCCGCCGGTGAGCTCGTAGAGCTCGTGGGGCCGGTACGACGTGCCTTCGGCCAGCCGCGTCACTCCGTCGGAGGTCAGCGGGGGCAGGTCGATCCGCCGGGTGTTGCGCCGGCCCGCGAGGTCACCCAACGCCCGGCGAAGTGGGTCACCGGGAGCGAGAGCATCGTCTCGGAACGTCACCAGCAGGAGCACCGGCGACCGCGGGATTCGACGAGCCAGGAACATCAGCAGGTCGAGGGTGGCCTCGTCGGCCCAGTGAACGTCCTCCACGACCAACACGACCAGTTCGCCCACGGGATCGACGCACCCCAGGAGGGCGTCGAAGATCTCCTCGCGCGACGCGGCTGTCCGGACGACCTCCAGCAGGTCGCCTCCGAGCTCGCGGGCGATGTCGTGCACCGGTGCCAGCGGACGCGGGGTGAACATGCCGTCGCACGCACCCCACGCCCAGGTGCCGTCGGGGATACGCCGACTCAGCTCCTCGATCAGGGAGGTCTTGCCGACGCCGGCCTCGCCGGTGATGAGGACGAAGCGACCCGTGCCCTCGCGCGCCTCGTCGGCGTACTGGCGCAACGATGCGAGCTGCGACTCCCTCTCGAGCAGCACCACCATGTGTCCCCCGGGTCTAGGTCGTGGCCGGCGCCAGCTTCATCTGCCGGGCCTGGGCGGCGGCGGCACCCCGAGAGCCCACGCCGAGCTTGCCGAGCACTGCCGAGACGTGGTGGTCGACGGTGCGTGTGGAGAGCACGAGGCGGGAGGCGATCTCCTCGTTGGTCAGGCCGTCGCAGAGCAGCAGCAGCACCTCGTCCTCGCGCCTGGTCAGCCCGAACGGGTGCGCGCGGGTGCTGGTCCGCGCTCCGACAGGAACGGCGCGGAGTCCGAGCTCCTTCATCCGCCGGCGGGTGCGCCGGGCGGCGGCGTCGGCGCCGAGCGCCTCGAAGCGGCTGATCGCCTCGCGCAGATGCTCCTCGTCGTCGCTGTCGTAGAGCGACAGGGCCGAGTAGTAACCGCAGCCCAGCCGCTCCCAGTGCCCGGCGGCTGCGACGTGGTCGCCGGCCAGCGACGTCGCCCAGGGGCCGGGGGCCGGCGAGGAGGATGACGCTCGGCCCAGCAGCCGCTGCTCCCAGACACTCAGCTGCGCGTCCTCCAGGTAGTCCGCGGGGGTGATCCTGGCGCGCAGTCCGGCCAGCTCCACGCGGGCCCCCGCGTCGTCACCCGAGAGCCAGCGAGCCTCCGCGCGGGCCAGTCGCAGCAGGCTGATGTACTCGGTCTCGTCGATGCCCTCGGCGGCCACGAGTCCGGCGTCGAGCGGTTCGAAGACGCGGTCCTCGCCGCGCCTGGCCCGGATCAGGCCCAGCGTCTGCTGGGAGGTCAGCAGGTTCGACGGGCTGGCTTCGGTGGCCAACACCTGTTCGGCCAGCGCCACCGCCTCGTCCCAGCGACCCAGGTCCGTCAGCGCCATCGCCCGGTGACCACGTAGGCAGGTGGCATAGGTCGTGATGTCGTGCTCGTCGCAGTAGGCGACCCCGTCGCGAAACCACCTCTCACCCTCGGCGAAGCGGTACTGCGCGGCGAAGGCGGTGTAGGCGTTGGCGTAGGCGCGGCCGGCCTGGGCCTCGGCGCCCGACTCGAGCGCGAGCCGAAGGGATCCCTGCATGGCGGGCACCCAGTCCTGCCGCCGGTTGAGCCGGAGCATCGAGATGTTGTTCAGCAGGTCGCTGCGCACCGACCCGTCCCCGACCTCCTCGGCCATCGCGTTCGCACGCATGAGCATCGCCTCGGCCGCGTTCGGATCCGTGTCCAGGAAGTCGAACGCGCGCACGGCGAGCGCACGGGCCAGCTCCGCATCCGCGCCGAGCGGCTCGAGCAGCTCGATGGCCCGGTCGCGGGCAGCGTCCGCCTCGCGTCCCCGGCACAGTCGCCACATCACGGTGCTGAGCTGGCGATAGCCGCGTCCCGCGCGCCTGACCTCGCCGAGCTCCTGCCAGATCTCGATCGCCTGCCGGCGCGCCTCGACCGCAGCCGGCCACCGGTCGACCATGGCGAGCTGGTCGGCGTACCCGTCGTAGAGCTCGGCGACCTCGTGGGGGTCCCTGGGCGCGAACCGCAGGGCACGCTCGTACTGCGCGGCGGCCTCACGATGGGCGCCCAGCTCGCGGGCGCATCGTGCGGCGACAGGGGCGTACCGGCGGACGAGGTCGGGCTCGCCCGCGACCTCCGCGTGGTAGGCCATCCGCGCGTTGTCGTCGCAGTCCACCTCGATCAGGGCGCGGAGCAGGGCCAGGTGACCCGCCGCCTGCCGGTGGGGCGGGACCTCGGACTCGATCGCCCGGCGGACGAGCTCGTGGCTGAACCGCAGGGCCGGCCCGTCGGCTCGCAGTAGCCCGAGCGCGAGGAGCTCGTCGAACGTCTCGATCCCGACGCCGCACGCCCGCGCAACGAGCTCGGGGTCCACCCGCCAGGAGTCCAGTGAGGCCAGGTCCAACGTGGTGCGGGCGGTGTCCGAGAGCCGTGCCGCCCGTGCCAGCACCGCGTCGCGCGCGGACACGGGGATCTCGGTGCCTTCGTTGCTG
>JAICHQ010000092.1 GCA_025924815.1 Nocardioides sp. | reverse complement strand
GCCCTGTTGATCCTAGGTTTGTTCGACTGGAGCTGCGATCCCCCGCCCCCGTAGCTCAGCTGGATAGAGCAAGAGCCTTCTAATCTCGAGGTCGCAGGTTCGAGTCCTGCCGGGGGCGCTGGGGCGCCGGGCGGCCGCCTTCTCGCTGTGCGAGCTCTAGCGAACCGCGGGGCAACGGGTAGGTCGCGCCAGCTGCTGCTCGGCCGCCCGACGCTCCCGCTCCGCAGTGGCCTCCGGGTCGGCCGCAGCCACCACGCCGTCGGCCAGCGCCTGGAACCGGGTCCAGGTCAGCCGGCCGTCGGCGTACCGCGCCACCCGCGAGTCCACGTAGGCGGCCTGCTCCTCGGTCAGGTCCCGGATCTTGCGCGCCACCAGCCGGGCCAGGTAGACCCGCACCTCACCGGCCTCGACCCGACGCCACAACAGCGGGAGCCGGTGGCACAGGTCGAGGCCGTCGGCCAGCAACCTCCCAGCCGAGACCTCCGACACCCCCAACCGCGCCCCCAGCACGGCGGCAGCGAACTCGGTGACCTCGGGGGTGCCGGACCCACCCGGTCGCCGAGACCGCTCCCGACCCGGCCTCGCCGACTCCTCCGGATCCAAGTGGCCCAGTTGTGGAGACAGGCATGCTGGACCGCGACCCGGAGGATCTCACCTCGCACCGCCGCGCAGTAGCGGCGAGCCGCTCGGCATGGTCGAGCAGCTCACTGCCCGACAACTTCTCGAACCCACCATCTCCAAATGGTCATCCAAACATGACCAACCGACACCCCCACCGCCCAGAACCCCTCGCCCACAAGAGATCACAACTCTCCGGAGATCGCTCGGGATCGCAGCGATGCCTGGAAGCACCTCCGACTCCGCCGAGGCTCAGCTGCTGCGCCGGTGACGCCCGTAGGTCATCACCTGCAGGCTGGTGCTCACCGGTCGCCAGGTGCTGTCGTAATCATGGTGGTCGGCGTGCGGCAGCGCCAGGATCCGCAGCGTCATGCACGGCCAGGCGTCTTCGCGGCACCCGTGCACGGGATCCTGGTGCAGGTGCACGAGCTGACGTGCGGCCCAGCACTCGGCGAGGGCCCGGTCACGGTTGCGGCCGGCGTACAGCGCGGTCGCCTCGTTCTCGGTGATCCGCGCGAGCAGGAAGTCGGTGAGACTGACCCGACCCGGCTTCCCGAGCGGGCGGCGTTCGAGCATTGTGGCGGTCATGGACGCTCTCCGTTGTCCGCCCCCCAGCGGCGCATGCCGCACCGGACGAGGGTAAGCGACTCGGCCCCTCGCTCGGGCCGCCACCGAGGTAAAACTCTCCCGCCGCGCCGAGGCCGCAGCAATCACCACCCCTGGCCCGATCGGTGCATCGACACCGGGGTGAGGTCGTCCTTACCGTGGACGGCCCGGGTCCCCGCCCGGGAGCGTGCGCCCCGCGGCCCTCTCGACGTGCCTGGGCCGCGGGCCGCACGCAGTCCGGCGGAGGGGGCGCATGACCACCAGTTCGACCAGCGGACCCGGCGACGCCGACACCGCCCTCAAGGCGCGACACCGCGCGATGTGGGCGCTCGGCGACTATCACGCAGTGGCGACCGAGATCATCCCGGACCTCGGGCAGATCCTGGTCGACGCGGCCCGCCTGGAACCGGGCGACCATGTGCTCGACGTCGCCACCGGCACCGGCAACGTGGCCATCCCGGCGGCCGCCACCGGCGCTCACGTCGTGGCCACCGACCTGACGCCCGAGCTCCTCGGCCAGGGCCGTGCCGACGCCGAAGCCGCCGGGGTGAGTCTCGAGTGGCAGGTCGCCGACGCCGAGCACCTGCCGTTCGACGACGACAGCTTCGACGTCGTGACCTCGTGCGTGGGTGTGATGTTCGCGCCCCATCACCAGGCCGCCGTCGACGAGTTGGTCCGGGTCTGCCGGCCAGGGGGCCGGATCGTGCTGATCACCTGGACGCCCGCCGGCCTCGTCGGCCAGCTCTTCGCGACGATGAGGCCGTACGTCGCGCCGCCGCCGCCGGGAGTCCAGCCACCCCCGCTGTGGGGCGACGTCGCGCACGTGCGCGAGCTCTTCGGCGACCGGGTGAGCGAGCTCTGCACCGGCCAGCACCTGCTGGAGGTTGGCAGCTTGGCCGACCCGGTGACGTTCCGCGAGTACTTCAAGCAGAACTACGGGCCCACGATCGCGGCGTACCGCGGACTCGCCGACCAGCCGGAACGTGCGGACGAGCTCGACCGGGCCATGGTCGAGATCGTCGAGCGCTTCCGCTCCCCCGACGGCCACGTCGCCTGGGAGTACCTCCTGGTGGTCGCCACGGTCGCCTGACCGGGCCCGAAGTATGACGAGATCCTTACCCGCGGATCCGGGGAGGTAAGGAGGAGCGTGCTGCGGACGCCCACACGGTGACACACATCCGTGACACCCAAGGAGCGCCCACATGTCCATTCTCAACCGCCGGCTCGCCGTCGCCGCCACCTCCGTGGCCGCCGCCGCGACCGGACTCGTCGCCGGTCCGGCCCAGGCTGCACCCGCGTCCTCACCCTCTTCGTCGTCAGGACACGTCGTCTTCGTCCAGAACGACGACCCCGCCGGCAACACCGTCGTCGCCTACGACCGCACCGCGTCGGGTGGTCTGAGGCAGGTGGGCAGCTACCCGACCGGCGGGCTGGGCGGTGTCCTGGCCGGCTCGGTGGTCGACCACCTGGCGTCGGAGGGCTCACTGACCTACGACAAGGCCTCCGGCCTCCTGTTCGCCGTGAACGCCGGCAGCAACACCGTGACCGTCTTCGCCGTCCGCGGCGACCGACTCACCCGGGTCCAGGTCATCGGCAGCGGCGGGAGCTTCCCCGTCAGCGTCACCGCCCACGGGGACCGGGTCTTCGTGCTCAACGCCCGCGGCGGTGGCTCCGTCCAAGGCTTCCGGCTGGCCGGCGGCCGGCTCGCGCGGGTCTCCGGATGGCATCGCGGGCTGGGGCTGGACCCCGCCCAGACCCCGGAGTTCACCAGCACGCCCGGGCAGATCGGGTTCACGCCCGACGGCGAGCAGCTCCTGGTCACCACGAAGAACGACGGCAACAGCATCCTGGTCTACCGCGTCCTTCCGGGGCGCCTGCGGGCGCCGGTCGAGACGAGCCTGCCCGGCACCGTGCCCTTCGGCTTCGACTTCGACGGCGCCGGCCACCTCGCGGTGGCCGAGGTCGGCCCCAACGCGGTCGCCACGTTCGACGTCGCCGACAACGGCACCCTGACCGCCCGGGACCTCGCGGCGACGAGCCAGGCGGCCACCTGCTGGGTGGTCGCGCGCGGCAGCACGCTCTACGCGTCGAACGCCGGCAGTGCCACGCTGTCGTCCTATCGCGTCGGTCCCGCGGGCGAACTGTCCGCACTCGGCACCACCGGGACGGACAAGGGCACGGTCGACGCGACGGTGAGCAGCGACGGCTCCTACCTGTACGTCCAGGCCGGTCTCGCCGGGATCGTCGACGCGTTCCGGATCGGCGGCGACGGCTCCTTGAATGCCACCGGCTCCGTGACGGTGCCGAACGCCGCCGGCGCGGAGGGCATCGTGGCCCTCTGAACCTGGATCCACCGAGCCGGGTCAGACGTCGCCGGACAGGGCGGCGAGCAGCCCGGTGAGGTCCTCCCGGCAGGGACCGCAGGCGGCAAGGTGTGCGGCGACACCGGGATAGCGCTCGGTCGCGGCCCCCGCGTCGTGGGCGACGAGGTCGGCGTACACGTGCAACACCGCCATCGCCTCGTCGCAGCCCACGTCGCGGGGGTCGGTCCGCAGGAACCGGGCGAGCCGCTCACGTGCGTTCACGACGACTCCTCCTGCCTCACGCTCGGGTCCAGGTAACCGTTGGCGACCAGGGCGGCTCGGATCTTACGGCGGGCGTCGAAGACCGTCTTGTACACCGCGCTGCGCGTCACGCCGTCCCGGGCGCACAGCGCGTCGAGGGGTAGGCCGTGCAGCACCACCTCCACGAACACCGACCGCTGGTGCTCGGTCAGGGTCTCGTCGACGGCGGCCCGGACGACCTCGGCCAGGTGCCGCGCCTCGGCGTGCTCGTGCGGATCGACCCCGAGCCGGTCGGGCAGCCGCTCCCACTGCTCGTCGTCCAGGGGAGCCGGGGGGTTGCGCCAGAAGTGCCGGCCGAGCTTGCTGGAGACCTCGAGGATCACGAACCGGTAGGCCCAGGTCGTGAAGCGGCTCTCCCCGCGGAACGTGTCGCGCTTGGCGAGGATCGCCAGCATGGCATCGGCTGCGGCCTGATGGGCCAGGTCGTCCACTTCCGGTCCGACGATCCGCGCCGTACGACGTCGCACCTCGGCGCGGGCGATCCGCAGCAGCCGCTCGTGCAGACGGTCCAGGCCGGCCCGATGGTCGGCCGCGGACGGGTCGAGCAGCCGCAACCACTCGGCCGACTCGTCGTCCAGCCCGGCCACCCGCTCCACGCCGACGACAGTAGCCAGCCCACGACACGCCGTACCAGGTCCGACGATCACGCGGAGGCGCACGATCCAATGGATCCGGCCCGGCGACGTATGAGATCGCCGGGCCCGATGCTTTCTCGGCTCAGCCGCCGGGCCGGGTGCGGCAGTAGATCTCGATGTCGTCGAGCAGGGCGCCCTTGACCGCCGGCTCGGCGAACGACGCCCCCACCGCGGCCCGGGCCAGGTCGGCGACGCCCGCGGCGTCGAGGTCGAGCAGCCGGCTCGCGATCTGGTACTCCTGGTTGAGGCTGGTCCCGAACATCGAGGGATCGTCGGAGTTCACGGTGACGGGGACCCCGGCCTCGCGGAACGCCCGGATCGGGTGCTCCTCGAGGCTGGTGACCGCCTTGGTCGCGATGTTGGACGACGGGCAGACCTCCAACGGGATCTTGTGCGCGCTCAGGTAGGCCAGGAGCTCGGGATCCTGGGCCGCCGAGGTGCCGTGACCGATGCGCTCGGCACCGAGCAGGCGCAGGGCGTCCCAGACGGTGTCGGGCCCGGTGGTCTCCCCGGCGTGCGGCACGCTGTGCAGGCCCACCCGCCGGGCCGCGTCGAAGTGCGGCTTGAACTGCTCGCGGGCGACGCCCAGCTCGGGGCCACCCAGCCCGAAGCCGATGAGTGCGTCGACCCGGTGGTTGGTGGCGAACGACAAGGTCGCGTCGGCGGCCGGCATCCCGCTCTCGCCGGGAATGTCGTAGATCCACCGCAGGACGATGCCGAAGTCGCGCTCGGCTGCGATCCGGGCGTCCTCGAGCGCCTCGGTGTAGGCCTCGATCGGCATCCCGTGGTCGGGGTCGTCAGGGAGGACCGAGGTGTACGGCGTACAGGTGAGCTCGGCGTACCGCACCTGCTGACCGGTGGCGAGCTCGCGCGCCACCTCGTAGGTCAGGTAGCGGACGTCCTCATCGGTGCGGATCAGCGAGACGACCGCCAGGTAGACCTCGATGAAGTGCGCGAAGTCGCGGAACTCGAAGAAGTCCCGCAGTTGCTCGGAGTCGATCGGCACGGCTCCGGGATGACGCATCGCCAGCTCCGAGACGATCGCCGGCGATGCCGATCCGACGTGGTGGACGTGCAGCTCGGCCTTGGGCAGTCCGGCGATGAACGACGACAGATCAACGGGCCGGTCCACGGGCACAGTCTGTCAGGCTACTTCGTGGCAGCCAGGACCGCGGTCACGCCCTCCGACGGGTTGGTGTACTTCTTGCCGTCGATGAAGACCGTCGGGGTACCGCTCACGCCGTCCCTCGACATCTGGTCGGTCGCGTTGACCACCCACTGGTGATAGGTGTTGTTCTCGATCAGCGGCGTGACCGCGCTCTTGTCCGCCCCGGCCTGCACGGCCCAGTCGATCAAGGTGGCGTCCGGGACCCCGGCGCTCCCCTCGGCTGGCTGGTTGGCGTAGGCGATCGTGTGGAACTTCAAGAACGCGTCCGGGCCGGCGGTGCTGAGCACCGCCATGGCGGCGTTCAGGGCCCGGCTGGAGTAGTTGGTCGTCGACGACCGGTCGAGGAAGGCGACCATGCGGTAGTCGACCTTGACCTTGCCGTCGGCGATCGCCGTCTGGATCTGCTGGCCGGCGGCCTTCTCGAACTCCTGGCAGATCGGGCACTGAAGGTCCTCGTACACCTTGATGGTCGTCGGCGCCGACTCCTTGCCGATCACCACGTTGTAGGTGCCGGTGAGGTTCTTCGGCGAACCGCCCGGGTCAACCGCCTGGCCGGTGGTGTCCTTCTTGCTGGAGACGACGACGAGCACGACGGCGACGATCGCGATCGCCACCACGACCGTGCCGACGACGAGGAGGTTCCGCATGCGCTCGCGTCGCTGCTGCGCACGCATCAGGGCCTGAGCGCGCTCAGTCTTCGACTGCTTCTTCGCCATCGGCGAGCCTTTCGTGGTGCGGGAAGAGGAGGTTGTCCAGAGCCAGACGCGTGCGTGGCCAGACCACCAGCCACACACAGCAGATCAGGAGCCCGATGTCGCGGGCGATGTCGATGGCGTACTGCCGCTGCGGGTTCGCCGGGACGCCGCTGCTGCCGAAGCACCCGCAGTTGATCTCCAGCCCGCGGGCCCACGCCGACGCGATGCCGATGATGAACGCCACGAAGAAGAGCCCGGCCAGGACCGCGAACGACCGGGTCAGGAGGCCCAGGATCAGCATCGCGCCGATCAGGATCTCCACCGTCGGCAGGGCATGGCCGACCGTCGGGACGACGGACTCCGGGAGGATCTGGAAGGCGCGGACCTGACGGACGTTGCCGGCGGGGTCGGGGAACTTCGCCAGGCCCGCGGCGAGGTCGACCCCGCCCACGATCAGCCTCGCGAGGACGCCCAGCCACTGCTTCACGAGGAGAACCCTACGAAACGGTCCTGAGGGTTGGTTGAGCGGCCGTCCTGTCGAAGCTGCCCCCGGTGTGGCGACTTGGTAGGTAGGGTCTTGCTCTGTGAACGACCGCCTCGTCTGGATCGACTGTGAGATGACGGGGCTGGACTATGTCTCCGACGCGCTCATCGAGATCGCCTGTGTCGTCACCGACTTCGACCTCAACCCGCTCGGTGACGGCATAGACCTGGTGATCAAGCCCCCGGTGGAGGCGGTGGCGCAGATGGACGACTTCGTGCGGTCGATGCACGAGAAGTCGGGCCTGATCACCGAGCTGGACAGCGGCATCACGCTCCAGGAGGCCGAGGAGCAGGTGCTCGGCTACGTCCGTGAGCACTGCACCGAGGGCTCACGGCCACCCCTGGCAGGAAACACCGTCGGCACGGACCGCGCGTTCATCTCGCGCGACATGCCCGACCTCGACGCGTTCCTGCACTACCGCATCGTCGACGTGTCCTCGATCAAGGAGCTGTCGCGGCGGTGGTACCCCCGCGCGTACTTCGCCGCCCCGGCCAAGCGTGGCAACCATCGCGCGCTCGCCGACATCCTCGAGAGCATCGAGGAGCTGCGTTACTACCGGGCCGCGATCTTCGTGCCCGCGCCCGGGCCCGACAGCGCCGAGGCGAAGGCGCTGGCCGACGAGCACGGCGGCTCCCTGACGGTCCGCCCGGACGACGCCCCCGATACCGGTCCGACGCCCTGATTGCCCTACACTTCCTCACTGGCGTCGGCACTCCCGGGGCCGCATGGTGGGTGTAGCTCAGCTGGTAGAGCGCCGCGTTGTGGTCGCGGATGTCGCGGGTTCAAGTCCCGTCACTCACCCCAGGTGCGGGGTCTGACCTCGCGGTGGCCTCAGCCCGGGATGTGGCCGAAGTTGCCCTTCTGGAAGTCCTCGTAGGCCTGGAGCACCTCGTTCTTGGTGTTCATCACGAACGGGCCGGCCCAGGCGATCGCCTGACCGATCGGCTTGCCGCCGACCACGATGACGTCCAGCTTCGGCGACCGGCTCTCCTGGGCGCCGTCGGCGGCGACGGTGACGTAGTCACCGGCGCCGAGGACCGCGGCCTGGCCGGTGTGGACCGGGCTCGACGTCGTCCCGACCGTCCCGTCCCCGTTGAGGACGTAGACCAGGGCGTTGAAGTCCTTGTTCCACGGGAGGTCGAGCCGCGCTCCGGGCTCGACCGTGGCGTGCACCAGCGCCATCGGAGTGTGGGTCGAGCCCGGGCCGGCCTGCGGACCGACGGTGCCGGCGATGACCCGCACGAGCGACCCGGCGTCGTACGACGTGGCGAGGGCGACCTCGCTGGAACGGATGTCCTGGTACTTCGGGGCCACCATCTTCTCGTCGCTCGGGAGGTTGACCCACAGCTGGATGCCGTGGAAGAGCCCACCGGCCTGGACCAGCCACTCCGGCGGCGTCTCGATGTGGAGGATGCCGGAGCCGGCCGTCATCCATTGGGTGTCACCGTTGGTGATCTTCCCACCGCCTCCGTGGGAGTCCTGGTGCTCCATGACGCCGTCGATCATGTACGTCACGGTCTCGAAGCCGCGGTGCGGGTGCCACGGCGTGCCCTTGGGCTCGCCGGGCGCGTACTCCACCTCGCCCATCTGGTCCATCATGATGAACGGGTCGAGCAGGCTCAGGTCGATGCCCGCGAACGCGCGCCGGACCGGGAAGCCGTCCCCCTCGTAGCCGTGGGGCGCCGTCGTCACCTGCAGCACCGGACGCGGCTGGTCGCCCAGTCCCGGCTGGGACAGTCGGGCGAGAGTGGTCAGGTCGTCAACGGTCACTGCGGGCATCGGGCCCACCTCCATGCTCTGCGGATGGCGCTGAGCGCCAAGGGCCGGCGCTGTGCCCGGTCCAACGGTAGTTGAATCTTGCATATTCCGTCGGGGCCGGGCCGAGGCCAGGCGTTGGATTGGGAGCCGCCGCCTGCCACTGGTAATCTTGACCCCGCTTGACGACATGCGCCATTAGCTCAATTGGCAGAGCAGCTGACTCTTAATCAGCGGGTTCGGGGTTCGAGTCCCTGATGGCGTACGTGGGCGAGGTCGAGGCACAGCCGGACGGCCCGCGCGTGTGGTCGCGCGCCCCTCTGACCGCGCAGCACCCACAGTGGCCGCGGATGCGGTCGCGATGGCTGATCGCGCCGAGCCCCGAGGGTTGGCACGACGTCGCGCTCTCCGAGTGGGAGCTCGACCGGGCCGGCTGGGCCGACCTCCATCCACATACCGAGACCAACCTCGTGGTCTCCGGGGAGCTGCACGTCGAGTGCCAGGGCCGCACCGTCGTGGTCGGCGCCGGCGAGCTGGTACAGGTCCCGGCGGGGTGCGTCGGGCGCTACTGGGCTCCCGAGCACGCTCGGATGATCGCCGTCTACGGGCCGAACCCGGCGGCGGAGAACACCGACGTCATCGAGTATTGGGAGCTCTGAGCGCCCGCTCCGGTGCGTCGGCGCTGCTCCCGATCTGTGACCTACTCATCACCTATCTGGTTTCAACTATTGCTATGGTGAGAACCAGTCGAGAGATCTGCACACCCACCAAGGAGTGACCGTGACCACCACCGCGTCGCCGGGCGCCCGCAACGACGCCGCACTGCACGCCATCCGTGACCATCACGAGGTCCTGAGCCGACAGCTGGCCGACCACGTCGACGAGGTCCTCACCGCCGTGCGGGCGCGGGCCGATCATCCGGTGGAGCCCCTGCTCGACGGCACGACGTCCCAGGCACGGGACAGCCTGGTCGCGTTCCTCGCCGACGACCTGCTGCCGCACGCGAGCGCCGAGGAGCACACGCTCTATCCGGCGGCCGCCGCCGACACGCGTACCGGTTCCCTGGTCAGCGCCATGCTCGACGAGCACGTAGTGCTGACCGAGCGGGCCGCGTCGCTGAAGAACGTCACCGACCCGGTCTCGCTGGTCGCCGTCGCTGCCGAGCTCCGCGCCCTCTTCGCGGTGCACGTCGGCAAGGAGAACGACCAGCTGCTCCCCGCACTGGTCGACCAGGGCGCAGACCTCGACGGACTGCTGAGCGACACCCACCACCTCATCTCGCATCCCGATCCCGCCGCCATCCCCCAGCTCGACGTCCGGCACGAGGCCCCAGCCCGCCGGCACGACCTGATCTTCAGCACCTACGGCGCACTCGCCCCGGGCGAGAGCTTCGTGCTGGTCAACGACCACGACCCCAAACCGCTGTACTACCAGTTCGCAGCCGAGCACGCGGGGCAGTTCGTCTGGGAGTACCAGGAGCAGGGCCCCGAGGTGTGGAGGGTCCGGATCGGTCGCGTCGCCACCACCCCCTGACAGGCACGCACCGAGGAGGGGGCACGACCGTGCGGTCGTGCCCCCTCTGCGCGTCGGACCACCGACGGCGGGTCATCGGCCGCGGGGCGACCGAGCCTGGTCCGCAGCCGGCACGAGATGTGCCAGGCAGAGAGAGGGGTCGACGAACGGGTCGAGGCGCTCGACGGCCAGGGGCGCGCGAGTCTCGCTCAGCGCGCCTCGCATCAGGCCCAGATGCAGCGAGCACACGACCTCGCGGTGCTGCTGCGCCACCTCACGGAAGGGGCAGTGGTGGAGGGGGATCACGTGCTCGGTGTCGTCGACCGGCGCAGGGTCGAAGCCTACTTCTGCCAGCACCGTGTTCAAACGGCGCAGCCCCTCGGCCGCGTCGACCTCCTGCCCCGGAGCCGGACGCTCGGCGAGGTAGCGGCCCCATGCCTCTCCTGCCTTCTCGGCCGCCACCGCGGGCTCCGGGAGCGAGTCGCTGACCAGGCCGGTCAGCATCTCGGCCAGCAGCCGGTAGCTGCGCTGGCCGGCCGGCACGTCCGACGGCGTGGCGACGTACACCATCCGCGGCCGCCCTGGGCGGCCCTCACCTTCCGCCCGCCGTTCGGCCAGAGCCGCGTCGACGAGTCCGTCGAGGTGGAACCGGGCGGTGTTGGGGTGCAGCCCCACCCGCGCGGCGATCTCCTGGACGCCGGCGGGACCGTCGATGGCCCGGAGGACGTCCAGCACCCGCCCGCGACTCTCACCGAGCACCGCGGGCGTCGGGTCCGTGAGTGGCTGGTCGGTCATGGCTTCATTTTACCAATATGTCTGGTTGATACTACGGAACCCGACCGATCGGTTCGGGGTCAGCCCGTCTCGGGGCTCGTCACGTAGACCTTCCCCTCCCGCACCTGGACCGGGAAGACGGGGACGGGCTCGGTGGCCGGCAGCGACAGTGCGGCTCCAGTCGTCAGGTCGAAGCAGGCGCCGTGCACGCAGCACTCGATGCTGTCGCCGGTCACCTCGCCCTGGGACAGGGGGTAGTCCTGGTGGCTGCAGATGTCGAGGAGGGCACGGACCCCGCCGCCGCGGCGTACGAGGCACACCGGATCCCCATCGACATCGACAGTCACCGGAACGTCGTCGTCGAGCTCGGCGAGCTCGCCGGCGTAGACCCATCCGGTGGTGTCCACCACGGAGCTGCTCGACGCGCTCATGCGCCGACCTTCCAGGCGTGGCGCCACTGGCCACCGATCTCCGAGATCCAGGGAAGACTCGGGGGATCGCCTACAGCCGGGTAACGGCCCGGGTCCGGCAGGACCGGATCGACCGCGGCCTCGACCCGCATGATCTCCTTCTCGAGCCGACGCAGCGCCGTCTCACCCGACACGGGCTGCCACCCGTCGACGACCAGGAGCGGAAGCGGTCGCGTGCCCAGAGCGCCCTTCTCCGCGGACCAGTCGCGGATGCGTTGCCACGCCCCGGTCGTGATCGGACCCCGACTCGGACTCACCGCGTAGCCGAACTCGCTCACCGGCACCGAAGTCGAGCTCCCCCGCAGAAGAGGTCCGGCGAGCAGTCGGCGGAGGGT
>JAICHQ010000091.1 GCA_025924815.1 Nocardioides sp. | reverse complement strand
TCGGAGTTCTTCAGGATGCCGCCGTCGCCGCGGACCGACTCCGTGACCAGCAGCCCCTTCACCGACGGCGGCCAGACCATGCCGGTCGGGTGGAACTGGACGAACTCCATGTTGATCAGCTTGGCGCCGGCGCGCTGTGCCATGGATTGGCCGTCACCGGTGTACTCCCTGGAGTTCGTGGTGACCTTGACGCTCTTGCCGATGCCACCGGTCGCAAACACGATCGCCGGGGCCTCGAACGCGATGAACGACCCGGTCTCGCGCCAGTAGCCGAAGGCGCCGGAGATCTTGTCCCCCTCCTTCATCAGGTCGGTGATCGTGCACTCCATGAACACGTCGATGCCGAGCTGCACCGTGCGCTGCTGGAGGGTGCGGATCATCTCCAGCCCGGTGCGGTCGCCGACGTGGGCGAGCCGGGCGTAGCGGTGGCCGCCGAAGTCGCGCTGCGAGATCAGGCCGTCCTTGGTGCGGTCGAACAGCGCACCCCAGTCCTCGAGCTCCAGGACCCGCTCCGGCGCCTCCTGCGCGTGCAGCTGGGCCATCCGCCAGTTGTTCAGCATCTTGCCGCCGCGCATGGTGTCGCGGAAATGGACCTGCCAGTTGTCCTCCGGCCACAGGTTGCCCAGGGCAGCGGCGGCGCCACCCTCCGCCATCACCGTGTGGGCCTTGCCGAGCAGGGACTTGCATACGACGGCGACGTTCGCGCCGGCCTCCTGGGCCGCGATCGCGGCGCGGAGCCCGGAGCCGCCGGCACCGATCACGATGACGTCGTACTGGTGCTTCTCGATCTCGGGCATCAGAAGATCCTCGGGTCGTCGAAGGCGCCGGAGGAGACCAGCAGGACGTACAGGTCGGCGATCGCGACGGAGAACAGCGAGAGCCACGCGTAGCGCGCGTGGAAGGCGTTCTGCCGGGAGACCCAGTTCCACATGCGGTACCGGACCGGATGCTTGCTGAAGTGCCGCAGCTTGCCCCCGACGATGTGGCGGCAGGAGTGACAGCTCAGGGTGTAGAGCCAGATCAGGACGATGTTGGCCAGGAAGATCAGCGAGCCGAGACCCATGTGGACGCCGCTGGTCTCGCCGGCCGCCGGGCCGAAGGCCAGGACCGTGTCGT
This sequence comes from Nocardioides sp., assembly GCA_025924815.1. Taxonomy (GTDB): domain Bacteria; phylum Actinomycetota; class Actinomycetes; order Propionibacteriales; family Nocardioidaceae; genus Nocardioides. The sequence goes on along the minus strand of JAICHQ010000091.1, from coordinate 10,625 downwards.
AGGTGAGGACCAGGGCCACGCCCACGGCGGCGTACCAGAACCAGCGGTGGATGTTGTTCAGGATCAGCGGCAGCTTGGTCTCGCCGGAGTAGGACTTGTGCGGCTCGGCGACGGCGCACGCCGGCGGGCTCAGCCAGAACGACCGGAAGTAGGCCTTGCGGTAGTAGTAGCAGCTGAGCCGGAAGCCGAGCGGGAAGATCAGCACGATCAGGGCGGCCGAGAGCGGCCACCACCCGAACGGCTGGCCGAAGTCGGAGCTGCCCTTGACGCAGTCACCCAGGCAGGGCGAGTAGAACGGCGAGAGGTAGGGCTTGCTGTAGTAGTCGCTGCCCTGGAACGCCCGGATGGTCGCGTACACCACGAAGGCGAAGAAGACGACGAACGTGGTGAGCGGGTACAGCCACCACCGGTCCGTCCGCAGCGTCTTGGCCTCGATGCGGGCCCGGGTGGGGCCGTGCACTCCAGTTGTCATCGTCGTTCTTGCCGTCCTTCCGACACGCACTCCGAACCCGCACGCATGGCTCCGCGCCGAGGGGCGCGGGCGACACAGAAACCTATCGCGCGCCCCCGCGCCGCGCCGTACCCGGGTGGTGTGAGATTTCCGTCGGCGAGGTGTCGGCCACGCCGTCGGCGGAGCAGCGCCGTCACCCGGCGGAGCCGGTGAGCGGGTAGTCCCGCGTGGCCTTCCAGCCGAGGTCGGCGTGGTGGACGTAGAGGTGGAACGCCTCGACGGTGAAGGCGCAGTCGAAGGCGCCGAGCTCCTCGAACGCCCGGTCGAGGAGGACGTCGTCGTCGAGGTGGGCCACGGTCACGTGGGGGTGATAGGGGAAGTCGAGCTCGAGTGCGAGCGGTCCGCGCCGGCACTCCGTGGCGAGCTGCTCGGTCTGGGAGATGCCCTCGACGAGGTTCACGAACACCACCGGCGAGACCGGGCGGAAGGTGCCGGACCCGCGCAGGTGCATCCGGTACGCCGGCCGCGCGGCGGCCACCTGCTCCAGGTGATGCTCGACGTCCGAGAGCCGCGGCGTCCCGACCTCGACCGGCGGGACCAGCGTGACGTGGGTGGGGATCGTCGCGCCCTGGGTGTCGCCGTTGGCCACCCGGAACTGCTGCAGCCGGCTGCCCCACGGCTCGGGGACGGCGAGGGACACTCCGATGGTCGGCAACCGGCTCCTCCTGTTCCTTCGTCGGGCCCTCAGAGGCCCGTGGAACGGGCGGGGGCGGCGAAACCGACGCGCTGGAACACGTCGCGGAGCGTCACCTCGGCGATCGCCGCGGCCTGGCGGCGCCCGGTCTCGAGGATGTCCATCAGGTGCTGCTGGTCCTCGAGCAGCTCCAGTGCGCGGTCGCGGAACGGCGTCGCGAAGTCGACCACGAGCTCCGCCAGATCGCCCTTGAGCTCGCCGTACCCGCGTCCGGCGTACTCCTCCTCGATGTCGGTGACGGTGCGGTCCGAGAGCGCGGAGTAGATGGTGAGCAGGTTGGAGATGCCGGGCTTCTCGTCGGGGTCGAACCGGATCTCCGAGCCGGAGTCGGTGACCGCGGAGCGGATCTTCTTGGCGTTGACCTGCGGATCGTCGAGGAGCTCGACGATGCCGGCCGGCGAGGACGAGGACTTCGACATCTTCGCCGTCGGCTCCTGGAGGTCGGTGATCTTGGCGGTCGCCTTGAGGATGTAGGGCTCCGGCAGTCGGAAGGTCTTCTTGTAGCGGTGGTTGAACCGCTGCGCCAGGTCGCGCGTCAGCTCGAGGTGCTGGCGCTGGTCCTCGCCGACCGGGACGTAGTGCGGGCGGTAGAGCAGGATGTCGGCCGCCTGGAGCACCGGGTAGGTGAACAGCCCCACGCTGGACGCGCCCTCGCCACCCTTGGCGGACTTGTCCTTGAACTGGGTCATCCGCCGGGCCTCGCCGAAGCCGGTGAGGCACTGCAGGACCCAGCCCAGCTGGGCGTGGGCAGGGATCTGGCTCTGCACGAAGATCGCCGACCGCGCCGGGTCGATGCCCATCGCCACCAGCTGGGCTGCTGCCCGCAGGGTGCGCTCGCGGAGCACCTTCGGGTCCTGCTCGACCGTGATCGCGTGCAGGTCGGCGATGAAGAAGAACGGCTGGTACTCGCGCTGGAGGTCCACCCACTGCCGGAGCGCACCGAGGTAGTTGCCGAAGTGGAACGAGTCGGCGGTCGGCTGGATGCCCGACAGGACCCGTGGCTTGGCGCCGACGGTCACGTCAGGGACGGTCAGCTCCGGTGACGTGGTGGTGCTGGGCATGGGGCGCATTGTGTCAGGCAGTGGGACCGACACCTGGCCGGGTCCCGACCCGGTTCGCTGGAGGTGGGACCCGCCAGGAACGCCGGGGCCAGCGACAGCCACACGGCGAGCACCACGCCGTACGCCAAGGCGCGCATGACCCGACAACGAGCCGGACGTGACGAGGTTAGGGCCGGCGGCGATACCCGGTTGCCGCCCCTGGCCGGCCGTTGGCAGGGTGCGCGCATGGACTCGGCGCCGACCCTCACCGATGGCACAGTCGCGCTCCGCGCCCACCGGGACGACGACGTCGCGGGGGTGGTCGAGCAGTGCCAGGACCCGCTCAGCCGACGGTGGACCACGGTGCCGGTGCCCTACACCGTGGATGACGCTCGCACGTTCGTCACCGAGATCGTGCCGCGGGGCTGGGCCGACGGCAGCGCGTGGCGCTTCGCGGTCGCGGTCGACGGGACGTACGCCGGCACCGTCGAGCTCCGCGACCAGGGTGAGGGCCGGCTCGAGGTCGCGTTCGGGTCACACCCGTGGGTCCGCGGCTCAGGCGCCATGGAGCGCGCCCTGCGGTTGCTGGTCGACTGGGCCTTCGCGGATCGCGGCGCGCGGGTGATCGTGTGGCGGGCGCACCGCGGGAACTGGCCGAGCCGCAAGCTGGCCTGGCGTCTCGGGTTCTCCTTCGACGGCACGGTCCGCGCCGCGTTGCCCCAGCGCGGGGAGCTGCGCGACGCCTGGGTCGGCACGCTGCTGGCGACCGACGACCCGACGCCCAACGGCCGGTGGCTGGACGTCCCGGTGCTCGACGGTGATGGCATCCGGCTGCGTCCGTGGCGCGAGTCCGACGTACCCCGGATCGTCGAGGCCGGTGCCGACGTCCGCACCCAGGCATGGCTCGGGCGGATGCCGGACCCCTACGACGAGTCGGAGGCCCGCGCCTGGCTCGAGCACCAGCAGGAGAACCGCGCGACCGGCGAGAGTGCCGGCTGGGCGGTGGCCGATCCCGCCGACGACATCGCCCTGGCGTCGGTCAGCTACTTCCACTACCGGCCGGAGGTCGAGCTCGAGATCGGGTTCTGGACGCACCCGGACGCGCGCGGGCGTGGCGTGATGACCCGGGCGATGGCACGCGTCATCACCTATGCCTTCGAGGACCTCGGCGTACGACGGGTGATGGCGGGTGCGGCGGTCGACAACGCCGCCTCGCGGCACGTGATCGAGGCCAACGGGCTGGTCGCGTGGGGCACCGAACGGCTCGGGACGACGGTCCGCACGGGCCGCGCCGACTGCGTGTTCTACGACGTGCTGGTGGAGGAATGGCGAGCCTCGAGGTAGATGGGATTTCGGCTCGGCGTCGCCTCTTGGCACAATGTCACAAGAGGGTCACAGCGACCTGCCCGCAGAAGAGGGGGAGCCGTTGAGCATGCCGCGCGCGATCTCGTCGCTGCGTACGCGTCGCATGCTGACGTGGTTCGTCCCCGTCGTCGGGCTCGCCCTGTATCTCATCCTGGTCCCACCCGTCCCGGACTTCGCCGCCCAGGCGACCCGGGCCGCGATCTTCGCCAAGCTCGGCAACGTCAGCTGGTGGCCCGGGTGGTACGGCGGCCTCGAGCTCCCGACGTACTCCGTGATCGCTCCGGGACTGATGGCCACCATCGGCGTGGCCACCACCGGAGCCCTGGCCTCGGCGATCTGCATGTGGGTCGCCCACCACCTGCTCCGCGACTCGGCCCGTCCGCGCGCCGCCAGCGTCGTGTTCGCCGCCAGTGTGCTGCTCAACCTGTTCGGCGGACGGATCACGTTCCTGATCGGACTCGCCGCGGCGATGCTGGCGGTCCTCGCACTGGTCCGCCGCCACCCGTGGCTGGCCGGCCTGGCCACCGTCGTCAGCGTCCTGGGCAGTCCGCTGGCCGGCCTGTTCACCGGGATCGTGGCCGCGGCCGTGCTGCTGACCGACCGCTCGCGCCGCCGCGAGGCACTGGTGACGGGGATCGCCACCGGAGCCTCCCTCGGCGCGCTCGCGGTGCTCTTCCACAACCCCGGAGTGATGGGGTCGCCGCCCGGCCAGATGCTGATGGCCCTGGTCGGCATCGCCCTGGTCGTGGTCGCCTGTCGCGAGCCCACGATCCGCGTCGGGGCCGTGCTCGTCGCGGTCGGACTGGTCGCCTGCATGGTCGTGCCCAACAGCGTGGGCCTCAACCTGACCCGGATGGTCTGGCTGCTGGCCGCTCCCATGATCGTGGGATACGGCCACCGTCCCGATCGCCACGTCGTCGCCCTGACCGCCCTCGCTCTGGTCTTCCCGGCCGTCGACGTCACCTGGCAGCTCGCCGAGGCCGACTCCCCCTCGGCCTCGCAGTCCTACTACACCCCGCTGCTGAACCAGCTCCACGAGCGGATGAACACCGACGCCACCCTCGGGCAGCGGGTGGAGGTCGTCGAGCCGCAGACCAAGGGCGCGGCGCGATACGTCGGCGAGTCGATGCCGGTGGCCCGCGGCTGGGAGCGACAGGCCGACGTCGCCGACAACCCGATCTTCTACAAGGAGGGCGCGCTCGACGCCGCGTCGTACCGCCACTGGCTCGACGAGCTCGCGGTCGCCTACGTCGCGGTCCCCAACACCAAGCTCGACTTCGCATCGGTCGCCGAGGCGAAGCTGATCGCCGGCGGACTGCCCTACCTCCACGAGGTGTGGCACAACCAGAACTGGCACCTCTACGAGGTGCAGGGTTCCGCCCCCTTGGCCCGTCACGCCCAGGTGCTCTCCATGGACGGCAACCAGCTCCGCTTGTGGGTGCCCCACCGCGGACTCGTCCCGCTGCAGATCCGCTGGTCCGACCATCTCGCGGTGCTCGACGGCTCGCAGCCCGTCTCCGCCGGTGTCCGCGCCTCCGGGTGCCTGTCGCAGAACGGTCAGTGGACGCTGCTCCACGCCCGCGAGACCGGCGCCTACGTGCTGACCTCCGACTTCGACGTCATCCCCGACGCCGGCCAGCGAGGAGGGGTCTGCCGGACGCCGGGTGGCTGATGCGAGGGTCCTGTCAATCAGACGGAACCGTCAACGCCCTTCGGGCGAACGTGGCTGAGGCCGCGAGGATCGCCAGCCCCGCGAGGGCGAGGACGACTCCGACCAGGGCGGGAGCTCGGTAGCCCCAGCCGGCGGCGATGACGAGGCCACCGAGCCACGCACCGAGAGCGTTGCCGACGTTGAGCGACGAGTGGTTCATCGCGGCGCCGAGGGTCTGGGCCTCGCCGGCCACCGACATCAGACGGAGCTGGAGATTGACCACCAGCACCGACGACGACACCGAGACCAGGAACGCCGGGACGAGAGCCCACCACCCGGCCGGGGCGACCGCGGCGTACAGCAGGAGGAACGACGCCATCGCCAGCGACGACCCGAGCAGGGACCGGAACACCGACCAGTCGCCGAGCGGCCCGGCGACGTAGGTGCCCGCGACCATGCCCAGGCCGAAGGCCAGCAGGAAGACCGGGACGGCGCCGTCGGCGAGACCACCGACCTCGGTGACCACCTCCGCGATGTAGGAGTAGAGCGCGAACATCCCGCCGAAGCCGATTGCCCCGGCGAGCAGGGTGAGCCAGGCCTGGGGCTCGGCGAACAGCCGGAGCTCACGTCGTCCGGTGGCATCGGCGTCACCCGGGTGGGCCGGCACCAGCAGGATGACCAGGGCCGCCGTGAGGACCGCGAGCGAGGCGGCCGCCCAGAACGCCGAACGCCAGCCGAGGTGCTGCCCCATCCAGGTCGCCGCCGGCACACCCACGACGTTGGCCACCGAGAGGCCGATCATCACCATGGCGACCGCCCGGCCCTCGCGACCGCGAGGCGCGAGTGAGGCGGCGACCAGGGAAGCGACACCGAAGTACGCGCCGTGCGGGACACCGCTGAGGAACCGGGCGACGAACAGCAGCCCGTAGCTCCCGGCGACGGCGCTGAGCGCGTTGGCCCCGGCGTACGCCGCCATCAGCGCGACCAGCAGCCCGCGTCGCGGGAGTCGCGCGCCGGTGAACGCCAGCACCGGAGCGCCGACCACCACGCCGAGCGCGTACGCCGAGATCAGGTGTCCGGCGGCCGGGATGGAGACGTCGACGCCCTCGGCGATCTGGGGAAGCAGCCCCATCGCCATGAACTCCGTCGTGCCGATCGCGAACCCGCCCGTGGCGAGCGCGAGCAGGGAGAGCCGGAACCTCAACCCAGCGTGGCGATCGCGTCGTTGAACGTCGCCGACGGGCGCATCACGGCCGAGGCCTTGGCCGCGTCGGGGCGGTAGTAGCCGCCGAGGTCGACCGGATGGCCCTGCACCGCGATCAGCTCGTCGTTGATCGTCTGCTCGTTCTGGGTCAGTGTCTCGGCCAGGCCCTTGAACGCCGCGGCGAGCTCGGGGTCGTCGTCCTGACGGGCGAGCTCCTGGGCCCAGTACATCGCGAGGTAGAAGTGCGAGCCGCGGTTGTCGATCGAGCCCACCTTGCGGGCAGGCGACCTGTTCTCGTCCAGGAACGTGCCGGTCGCCCGGTCGAGGGTCTCGCCGAGGATCCGCGCGTGCGGGTTGTCGTTGACGGCGGCGTACTTGGCGAACGACTCGGCCAGCGCGAGGAACTCGCCCAGGCTGTCCCAGCGCAGGTAGTCCTCCTTGACCAGCTGCTGCACGTGCTTGGGCGCCGAGCCGCCGGCACCGGTCTCGAACAGGCCGCCGCCGTTGATCAGCGGGACGATCGAGAGCATCTTCGCGCTCGTGCCGAGCTCGAGGATCGGGAAGAGGTCGGTCAGGTAGTCGCGCAGGACGTTGCCGGTGACCGAGATCGTGTCCTCGCCCCGGCGGATGCGCTCGAGCGAGAAGGAGATCGCGTCGGTCGGCTTCATGATCTCCAGCTGGAGACCGCTCTCGGGGCCGGTGTCGTGGTCGGGCAGGTAGGCCCGCACCTTCTCGATGACCCGAGCGTCGTGGGCGCGGTCGGCGTCGAGCCAGAAGACGGCCGGCGTGCCGGTCGCCCGAGCCCGCTCGACGGCCAGGCGGACCCAGTCGCGGACCGGCACGTCCTTGGTCTGGCAGGCGCGCCAGATGTCACCGGCCGCCACGGTGTGCTCGATCAGCACGTGGCCTTCCTGGTCGATCACTCGGACCTGACCGGTCGCCGGGACCTCGAAGGTCTTGTCGTGGGAGCCGTACTCCTCCGCGGCCTGCGCCATCAGCCCCACGTTCGCCACCGACCCCATCGTGGCCGGGTCGAAGGCGCCATGCGCGCGACAGTCGTCGATCACGACCTGGTAGATCCCGGCGTACGACGAGTCCGGGATCACCGCGAGGGTGTCCGCCTCCTGGCCGTCGGGACCCCACATGTGCCCGCTGGTGCGGATCATCGCGGGCATCGAGGCGTCGACGATCACGTCGGACGGGACGTGGAGGTTGGTGATGCCGCGGTCGGAGTCGACCATCGCCAGCTCGGGTCCCTGGGCGAGCCTGGCCGCGATCGCCGCCTTGATCGCCGGACCCTCCGGGAGCGACTCGATGCCGCTGAGGATGCCGCCGAGGCCGTCGTTCGGGGAGAGGCCCGCGGCCGCCAGCTGCTCGCCGTACTCGGCGAAGACCTGCGGGAAGAACGCGCGGACGACGTGCCCGAAGATGATCGGGTCGGAGACCTTCATCATCGTGGCCTTGAGGTGCACCGAGAACAGCACGCCCTCGTCGTCGGCCCGCTGGATCTGCGCGGTCAGGAACTCCCGCAGAGCGGCGACGTGCAGCACCGTCGCGTCGACGATCTCGCCCTCCTGCACCGCGATGCCGTCCTTGAGCACGGTCCTCGTCCCGTCGTCTGCGATGAGCTCGACCCGCAGGTCGCCGGCCTTCTCGACCACGACGGACTTCTCGTCGGACCGGAAGTCGTCGGCCGTCATGTGGGCCACGTTGGTCTTCGACTCCGGCGACCACTCGCCCATCGAGTGGGGGTGCGTGCGGGCGTACCTCTTCACCGACGCGGCGGCGCGACGGTCGGAGTTGCCCTCGCGGAGGACCGGGTTGACCGCGCTGCCCTTCACCTTGTCGTAGCGGGCGCGGTGATCGCGCTGCTCGTCGGTGGTCGGGTTGTCGGGGTAGTCCGGAAGGTCGTAGCCCTGCCCTTGGAGCTCGGCGATCGCCGCCTTCAGCTGCGGGATCGAGGCCGAGATGTTGGGCAGCTTGATGATGTTGGCCTCGGGCCGCTTGGCCAGTGCCCCGAGCTCGGCGAGGGCGTCGTCGAGGCGCTGCTCGTCGGTGAGTCGTTCGGGGAACTGGGCGATGATCCGCCCGGCCAGCGAGATGTCGCGGGTCTCGACCGCCACGCCCGCCTGCCCGGCGTACGCCTGGATGATCGGCAGGAAGGAGTACGTCGCGAGCAGCGGCGCCTCGTCGGTGTGGGTGTAGATGATGGCGGGCTTCTCACTCTCGGGCACGCTCAGGACGCTAGTCAGCGGTGCCGAGCTCGGGCAAACCGGGGCACCCTTCTCGGCGGCCCGTCACCGGGCCGTGAACCGGCGCAGCGACAGGCTGGTCGAGACCGACTTCGTGTCCTGCTGGGCGACCATGCCCAGTCCGCGCGCGTAGTAGGTCAGCACGATGTGCAGGGGCGCCAGGGTGCTCAGGCCACGGGTGGCCACCGTGTGGCGGTAGGTCCGCGAAGGAGTCGCGACGGTCGCGCCGAGCGACTCGACGGTCGAGCGGCTCTCGACGACACCCGGCTGGCTGGCGTTCAGGTAGCCGTCGCCGAGCCGCGGCGTGGCCGTGAGCAGCAGGCCGGCCTCGGCTCCGGCGACCCCGGCCCGCCACGAGTGCGGCGCCAGCGGGTCGAGCCGGGGTGACCGCGCCGCCACCCGCTGCCCGAACCACCAGACGTTGCCGGCGGTGTCGACGGCGTACCAGCGGACCATGGCCGTGCGGTCAGCGCGGCGGTGGTGCACCTGCCAGCGCACGGCCGTCGTCGCGATGCCGTCGACGGTGCGGGTACCGGGGAGCACGGCCACGGCCAGGGTGCGATAGCCGGTCGGCAGGTACTCGCGGTAGGTCCAGTGCGAGCCGGGCTCCAGGGGGAACCACACGTTCTCGGCGTGCCCCGTGAAGTCGGCGGGATCGGGGCTGGGCGTGGGGACGGTGAGCTCGTCGACGCCCTTCGGACCGACGTGCTTCGGGGAGGCACCACACCCGGCGAGCAGTCCGCCGGCCACCACGAGCACCGCCGCCGGAAGGGCAGCACGGGTCGCCCAGCCACCCGCGCGCGTCATGCCACCAGCATGCCAACAGCGGGCCAGCCCGGCTGGGGGCGGCCGTCGTTCCGCTGCTAGCGTCACGAAGGTCGTGATCGCCTTCCGAGGAGAACTTCCGTGAGCTCAACCCCGCTCAAGGTCGCCGTGACCGGCGCCGCCGGCCAGATCGGCTACAGCCTGCTGTTCCGTCTCGCGAGCGGGTCGCTGCTCGGACCCGACCGACCCGTCGAGCTGCGGCTCCTGGAGATCGAGCCGGCGCTGAAGGCGCTCGAGGGCGTGGTGATGGAGCTCGACGACTGCGCGTTCCCGACACTCGCCCGCGTCGAGATCGGCGCCGACCCGCACACCATCTTCGACGGCGTGAACCTCGCGCTGCTCGTGGGTGCCCGCCCCCGCGGTCCGGGCATGGAGCGCAGCGACCTGCTCGAGGCGAACGGCGCCATCTTCACCGCGCAGGGCAAGGCGCTGGGCGACGTCGCCGCCGACGACGTCCGCATCGGGGTCACCGGCAACCCCGCCAACACCAACGCGCTGATCGCCATGACGAACGCGCCCGACATCCCGCAGGAGCGCTTCTCGGCCCTCACCCGGCTCGACCACAACCGCGCGATCTCGCAGCTCGCGCGGAAGACCGGCGCGCCGGTGACCGAGATCGCGCGGATGACGATCTGGGGCAACCACTCGGCCACGCAGTACCCCGACATCTTCCACGCCGAGGTCGGCGGCAAGAACGCCGCCGAGACCGTCGACGACCAGGACTGGATCGAGAACACGTTCATCCCGACCGTCGCCAAGCGCGGTGCCGCGATCATCGACGCCCGGGGATCCTCCTCGGCCGCGTCGGCGGCGTCGGCCACGATCGACGCCGCCCGCGACTGGCTGCTCGGTTCGCCGGAGGGCGACTGGGTGTCGATGGCGGTGCGGTCGGACGGGTCCTACGGCGTGCAGGAGGGTCTGATCTCGTCCTTCCCCGTGACCACCGCTGACGGCGACTGGTCGATCGTCCAGGGTCTGGAGATCGACGACTTCTCCCGTGGCCGGATCGACGCCACCGTGGCGGAGCTCGCCGAGGAGAGGGAAGCGGTCACCCAGCTCGGCCTGATAAAGCGCTGACCCGGC
>JAICHQ010000090.1 GCA_025924815.1 Nocardioides sp. | reverse complement strand
GCCACACCCAGCCGCGCCGCATCGCCGCGCGCGCCGTCGCCGAGCGGGTCGCCGAGGAGCTCGACACCGACCTCGGGGACCTCGTCGGCTACACCGTCCGCTTCCACGACCAGGTCGGCGACCGGACGCTCGTCAAGGTCATGACCGACGGCATCCTGCTGGCCGAGCTCCAGCGCGACCGCGACCTGCGCCGCTACGACACGATCATCATCGACGAGGCGCACGAGCGGAGCCTCAACATCGACTTCCTGCTCGGCTACCTCAAGCAGCTGCTTCCCCGCCGCCCCGACCTCACGGTGCTGATCACCTCGGCCACGATCGACCCCGAGCGGTTCGCGGCCCATTTCGCCGAGGCCGACGGCACCCCGGCACCGATCATCGAGGTCTCCGGTCGCACCTACCCGGTCGAGATCCGCTACCGGCCGCTCATGGTCTCGACGGGCTCGACCGACGAGGGTCTCGACGACGAGGGCGAGATGGTCGTGCGCGACCAGACCGAGGCGATCGTCGACGCCGTCCGCGAGCTGTCGGGTGAAGGGCCGGGCGACGTCCTGGTCTTCCTGTCCGGCGAGCGCGAGATCCGCGACACCGCCGACGCGCTCCGTGATCTCGACGGCGTCGACCGACGGGTCGCCGGTCCGGGACGCTCCCTCGAGGTGGTGCCGCTCTTCTCGCGGCTGTCCGCGGCCGAGCAGCATCGCGTCTTCTCCTCCCACCCGCAGACGACCCGTCGCGTCGTGCTCGCCACCAACGTGGCGGAGACCTCGCTGACCGTGCCCGGCATCCGGTACGTCGTCGACACCGGCGTGGCGCGCATCTCGCGGTACTCGATGAAGACCAAGGTGCAGCGCCTGCCGATCGAGGCGATCAGCCGGGCCTCGGCCAGCCAGCGCTCCGGTCGCTGTGGGCGCGTCGAGGCGGGGATCGCCGTACGCCTGTACTCCGAGGAGGACTTCGAGAGCCGGCCGGAGTTCACCGAACCGGAGATCCTGCGCACGAACCTCGCCTCGGTCATTCTGCAGATGTCGTCGCTGGGCCTGGGCGACATCGGGCGCTTCCCGTTCGTCGAGCCGCCCGACCGGCGCCAGGTGGCCTCCGGTGTCCAGCTGCTCGAGGAGCTCGGGGCTCTGGTCTCCCTTCGGGACTCGACCGACGGGCAGGGGGGCTCGACCGAGGGTCGGAGGCTCACCCGGATCGGCCGGCGCCTGGCCAGGCTCCCGATCGACCCGCGCCTGGGCCGGATGATCCTGGAGGCCGAGCGGCTCGGCTGTGTGCGCGAGATCCTGGTGATCGCGGCTGCCCTGTCGCTGCAGGACCCGCGCGAGCGACCGCTCGAGGAGCAGGCCCGGGCCGACCAGCTGCACGCGCGCTTCAAGGACCCGACGTCGGACTTCCTGAGCTGGCTCAACCTGTGGCGTCACCTGCGCAGCCAGCAACGCGAGCTGTCCAGCAGCGCGTTCCGCCGCATGTGCAAGCGCGAGTATCTGAACTATCTCCGCGTCCGCGAGTGGCAGGACTTCCAGTCCCAGCTCCGCCAGGTCTGCAAGGAGCTGAAGGTCGACCTGGGGCGACCCGCGGGACGTCAGACGGACGGAGCCGTAGCAGGCTCCGACGGTATTACGTCCGGGGTGGCCTACGACGCCGACGGGATCCACCAGGCGCTGCTGTCCGGGTTGTTGTCCCACGTCGGCGTCCTGGAGGAGCGGGTCGCGACCGGTGAGCGGAGGCGCGGTCCGCGCGAGTACCTCGGCGCCCGCGGCACGCGGTTCGCGATCTTCCCCGGGAGCGGACTGCGCGGCAAGAACCCGGCGTACCTGGTGGCCGGAGAGCTCGTCGAGACCGGCCGGCTGTGGGCCCGCCAGAACGCCGCGATCCGCCCCGAGTGGGCGGAGCGACTCGGCGACCACCTCGTGAAGCGCAGCTACAGCGAGCCGCACTGGTCGCGCAAGCGCGCCGCCGTGATGGCCTACGAGCGGGTCATGCTGTACGGCGTCCCGTTGGCCACCGACCGGCTCGTGCAGTTCGGTCGGATCGACCGTGAGCTCGCCCGCGAGCTGTTCATCCGGCACGCCCTCGTGTACGGCGAGTGGTCCAGCCGGCACCGGTTCCTCGCCGAGAACCACCGGCTGCTCGAGGAGGCCGAGGAGCTCGAGCACCGGGCGCGACGGCGCGACATCGTGGTCGACGAGCACACGCTCTTCGACTTCTACGACGCCCGGATCGATGCCGAGGTCGTCAGTGGCGCCCACTTCGACACCTGGTGGAAGAGGGAGCGGCAGCGCCGACCCGACCTGCTCACCTTCGACCCGGCGATGCTCACCCACGACAACGCCGACGAGGTCCGCGAGGAGGACTATCCCGAGACCTGGCAGCAGGGCGAGGGGCTGACCTTCCCCCTCAGCTACCACTTCGAGCCCGGAGCGACCGACGACGGCCTCACCATCGACGTGCCGGTGGCGACCCTCAACCGGGTGGCGGCCGAGGACTTCTCGTGGAACGTCCCGGGTGTCCGCCAGGAGCTGGTCACCAGCCTGATCCGCAGCCTGCCGAAGAACCTGCGCGTCTCGTTGGTACCAGCGCCGGACCGGGCACGGGAGTTCCTGGCCACCACGCCCCCAGGTGAGGAGCCCCTGCTCGATGCGTTGGAGCGCTGGGCGCGCGCCACCACAGGCGTCGTCGTCCCGCGCGACGCCTGGGACTGGGCGAGGGTCCCCGCGCACCTGCAGCCCACCTACCGCGTGGTCGACGACGAGGGCGCGGAGCAGGCTCGCGGCAAGAACCTCGACGTCCTCAAGGCGCCCCTGGCGGGCCAGTTCGACGCGGCGCTGGCCGCGGTGGCCGACGCCAGCGGGCTGGACGCCACGGGACAGACGGACTGGACGTTCGGCGACCTTCCCGCCGAGATCCTGCAGCGCCGGGCCGGGCACGAGGTGCTGGCCCACCCGGCCCTGCTCGACGAGGGCCGGACCGTGGGCCTCGGCGTCTTCGGCTCCGCCGAGGATGCGGCGGCGCGCCACCGGCACGGCGTACGCCGGCTGCTCGTGCTGAACCTGCCCTTCGTCACCGACCCGACCGAACGGCTCGACGCGACCCAGCGGCTGGGCCTGGCCGGGTCGCCGTACCCCTCGGTCGCGGACCTGCTCGACGAGGTGCGTGCGGCGATCCTCATCGACGTCGTCGACGCCCACCCGCCCGCCCGCACCCCGCAGGCGTACGCCGCGCTGGTGGCGGCCGGCCGCGGCGCGCTGGACACCCGCTCCGACCAGGTCGTGCTCGACGTCCTGCGGGTGCTGGCCGACTGGCGTGAGACCGACCGGTCCCTCAGCGGTCGCGCCGAGCTCGCGACCTTGCCGGCCCTGCAGGACATGCGCGAGCAGCTGGCCCGGCTGGTCTCGCGCGGCTTCCTCGCGGAGGCCGGGGCCGACCGGCTGCGCCGCTTCCCGACGTACCTCCTGGCGATCCGGCGGCGTCGCGAGCAGCTGCCCTACCAGGTGGCCCGCGACCGGCAGCAGATGGACCAGGCGCGGCCGCTCGAGGAGGCCTACCTCCACCAGGTCGCCGCGCTCCAGCCGGGCCGCCCGCCGGGAGACACCCTGCGGCGGGCGAGGTGGATGCTCGAGGAGTACCGCGTCTCGCTGTTCGCCCAGCAGCTCGGCACCGACGGCCCGGTCAGCGACCAGCGCATCCGGAAGATGCTCAACGACTGACCCGGAGGGGCGGCGATCGCTACCGTGGAGCGGTGAGCCAGCGCCCGTACCACCGACCGCTGACCCCCGGCGACCGGTTCTTCGCCGGGATCGGGTCCGACGAGACCGACCCGCGGCGCGTCGCCGAGGCGGCCGACCGCGCGGCCCGGCTGCTCGTGCGCGGCGCCCACGACTCCGGCGAGAGCGAGGTGGCCGACCGGGTCCTGCACCTGGCCGACACCGAGGGCATCGAGGCCATCGCCGAGGTGTGGGCCGCGCGTCCGCCCGAGACCATCGCCGGCTGCCTGTGGCGCCTCTACCTCCTCCGCTCCTGGGTGTACGCCGACCCGCTGGGCGTGGCGCGGGAGTTCCGGGCGGGGCGCGACCGGGCCGCCGTGGCCGGCGTCGTGGCCGGCGTGGCCGACCCGCCGGGACCCGACGAGCTCAAGACCATGGTCGACCAGGTGCTGCGCGGCATCGCCGCCGGTGACTTCGCCGACGTCCTGCTCCGGGCCGCGGCGTTCGCCCGCGTCGTGGCCACCGGCCGCGCCGAGCTGCCCGACGGGGACACCGTGGCGGCCGCCCGGGTGCAGTCCGTCGCCGACCAGCTCGACCGCGCCGCCCGCCTCGAGCTCGCCGGCCGGCTGAGGTGAGCCACCGCCCCGGCTGACGAGCCCTGCGGACCGCCCGGCCGGGAGCGGGCCCGGAGATGCGGCCCGGAGATGTGGCCCGGAGATGTGGCCCAGGGAGGAGGCGCCGGCCGACAGGCTGGGAGAACGGGAACAGCCACCGGCCCCTTGTCGTTACAATGCTCGCGTGTGCCGGGCCGCGGCAGCCCCGGGTCCCAAGATCAGCCGCTTCGAGCGGCCACGCGCCGTGAGGCGCTCCCGGTCCGGCACACGGACCTCCCCACCCAACCGTTATCGTGTCGAAGCGTGCGGGCGAGATCGGGGCGGAGCGGCCGACGCACCACCGCCCTCGCCGCCGGCGGCCTCCTGGTGGCCGGCCTCGTCGCGGCCTGCGGGTCCTCGGGGTCGTCGACAGCGTCCGCTCCCGGGAGCCCCTCCACCTCGGCGTCGTCCTCGTCGCCGCCGTCCTCGTCGGCGCCGCCACAGCTCCCCCCCGAGCACCTCACTCTCGGTGTGATCGGATCGGCCGGAGAGATCGCGCAGTACGAGACGATGGCCGAGAGCTACGAGCCCCTCACCCGCCGGGTCACGGTCAAGGTGGAGTCGTGGCCCAACGACTCGGCCATGCTCGCCGACTTCCGCCGGGGCGAGCCGGTCCCCGACGTCTTCCTCGCCAACCGCCGTCACCTGTCCTACCTGACCCAGCACGACCTCGTGCAGCCCGTCGACCAGCTGCTCGACGACCGGGGCTTCGACTTCGGCGACGAGTACCCGCGCTCCAGTCTCACCGCGTTCGGCGCCGACAACCGGCTGGAGTGCCTCCCGTACGGCGTGGAGCCGGCGGTGGTGTACTACAACAAGTCGCTGGTCCGGCTGGCGCGGCTGAAGAACCCCCCGACGCCCGGCCAGGGCTGGTCGCTCGACCAGCTCGAGGCCGCCGGGCGGTGGGCCACCGACCACCATCCCGGGGTGGCCGGGATCTCCCTCGACCCGACGCTGAACGGCATCGCCCCGTTCGTCTACTCCGGTGGCGGCAACCTGTTCGACAGCACCACGGACCCCACCTCGCTGGCCCTCTCCGACGACACCAACGTGCAGACCCTCACCCAGACCGTCCGGGCGTTGCGGGCGCCCGGCACCACGCTGACGCCGAACCAGCTCGCGCGGCACACCCCGATGGAGTGGTTCGCCCGCGGCCGCCTCGCCCTGTTCGAGGGCTCACGGCGGATGGTGCCCGACCTGCGCGACGTGCCCGACCTCGACTTCGACGTGATGCCGATGCCGAGCCTCGGGACCTCGGCCACGGTCGGCGGGCTGACCGGCATGTGCCTCTCGCGTCACGCCCACGACGTCGGCACCGCGGCCGACTTCCTGGTCTACGCCAACTCGCCCGGCGCGCTCGCGCTGGTGTCGTACGGCGGCTACCTGCAGCCGGCCAACCAGACGGTGGCGCTCTCCGACGCCTTCCAGCAGCCCGGCCTGATGCCCCAGCACGCCTCGGTGTTCACCTTCAGCGTGAAGAGCATGGTGTATCCGCCCGCGCTCGGGTCGTGGGACGACCTCGAGCTCGCGGTCGATCCGATCGTCGAGCGGCTGCTGCACGCCAGGCCGGCGCAGGTGCCGCGCCTGACCCACCGCATCGACCGGGCGTCGTACCGGGTCCTCGGGCCGCGGCTGGGGCCCACCGCCCCACCGACTCAGTCCGGAGGCTGAGACGCCGACCCGGTCGTGGCCGGCCCCGTAGCCGGCCCAGTGGCCGGCCCCGTAGCCGGCCCAGTGGCCGGCCCAGTGGCCGGCCCGCCGATCGGCACCGTGCTCGACGGCGTGCTCGACGCCGCGGTGATCGCGTCCACCAGCATCGTCGCGGTCAGCTCGATCTGCCACTCGCGCGCCCCGAGGGAGCGCAGGTGGCCGGCGACGGTCGCGACGTCGTCGCCCGCCGGCTGCCACATGACGCGTCGTACGGTGTCGGGGGACAGCAGGTTCTCGGCCGGCACCTGGTGCTCCTGGGACAGCCGGGCCATGCCGTCGCGCGCGAGCGTGAGCCGCTCGGCGGCGATCGGGTCGCGCTCGGCCCACGCGCGAGGAGTCGGGGGACCGTCGCTGCGCGGGGCGCGCAACGGGAGCGCGTCCTCGGGGAGCTCCCGGGCCCGGGCCAGTGCCTCGAGCCACCGGTCGGCGTAGCGCTGTGCGCCGCGGCCGTGGAAGCCCTTGGTCGACAGCAGCTCCGAGCGCGACGTCGGGTCGGCGAGGGCCGCGGCCACGACCGCGCTGTCGCCGATGATCCGGCCCGGCGACACGTCGCGGTTGCGGGCGAGCTCGTCGCGGGTCTCCCACAGCTCACGCACCGCCCCGAGCAGGCGTCGGCCGCGGACCCGGTGGAGCCCGGAGGTACGCCGCCAGGGCTCCTGCCGCACCGCCGGCGTGAAGCCGCGCAGGGCGTCGAACTCCTGGCGTGCCCAGTCGTCCTTCCCGGCCGCACGCAGCTCCGCGGCCAGGACGTCGCGCAGCTCGATCAGCACCTCCACGTCGAGCGCGGCGTACTCGAGCCACGGCTCGGGGAGCGGGCGGGTCGACCAGTCGGCGGCCGAGTGCTCCTTCTTCATCCGCTGCCCGAGCAGGGTCTCGACCAGGGTCGCGAGCCCGACCCGCGGGTAGCCGAGCAGCCGCCCGGCGAGCTCGGTGTCGAACAGCGTGGCCGGGACGAGGCCGACCTCGGTCAGGCAGGCCAGGTCCTGGGTCGCGGCGTGCAGGATCCACTCGCCGCCGGCCAAGGCCTCCTGGAGCGGGTCCAGCGACTCGAAGCCGATCGGGTCGACCAGGAACGTGCCGGCTCCGTCGCGACGGAGCTGGATCAGGTAGGCGCGCGAGGAGTAGCGGTAGCCGGAGGCGCGCTCGGCGTCGATCGCGACCGGGCCCTGCGCGTCGGCCAGGGCCGCACAGGCGGCGGCCAGGGCCGTAGGGGTGTCGGTGAGCGGGGGGAGACCGTCGCGGAGCCCGAGCAGTGGTGCGGGCGGTGCCTCGGGCTCCCCTGCGTCGACGTCCGCGTCGACGCCGACGTCGACTTCGACGTAGACGTCGGGGGCGGGCGGCATCGCGCCGTCGGTGGGATCGCGGGGTGCTGGGTCCGAGTCTGGTGTCATGGTGGGGTGCTCGTCAGTGACCGGCTCCGCGCCGACCACGACGACTGGGCATGGCGGTCACGCCCTCGGGGACCGGCGGCAGGCCCGCCGCCGTACACAGTAGTTCGCCCCAGGCCTCGATGTGTCCGGTGATGTCGAGCCGTCCCTCGACCAGCTGCGGGGTCCACGACGCGCGGATCTCGATCTGGGCGCTGCCGGAGTCCTCCGACATCGCACCGAAGCTGTCGGTCGCGACCCGGGTGACGGTGCCCGAAGCGGAGGCGTACGCCGCGTGGTGCGCGTCGAGGGCCTCGGTCAGCCACGACCAGCCGACGTCGGCGAGCGCCGGGTCGGTGATCATCTCCAGCTCGATCTCGGCTCGCGCATAGGCCACGCAGCGGAACGTGCCGTCCCACGCGTCGTTGCCGTCGGGGTCGTGCAGCAGGATGATCCGGCCGGTGCTCACGTCGTCGCCGTCGACGGTGACGTCGGCGCTGAGCGCCGCGGCGTACGGCGCGATGCGCTGGGGGGCCGGCATCGGCTCGCAGAGCACCTCCGGCCGCAGGCACGCCTGACTCATGGCGCGCACCGCTGCGGTGAACTCCGGAGGGTCTGGTGGCGCTCCCGAGCCCGGGCGCGCCTCGCTCCCGACGACCATGGGGCTCACAGTAGGCCGGGTCGCCGCGGCCGATGTGCGTACACGCCGCGCGGGCTGCGACCATTCATGCCATGACCAACCCCCACGACGGCGCGTTCCTGCGTGCGATCCGCGGGGAGCCGGTGGACCACACGCCGGTCTGGTACATGCGCCAGGCCGGCCGCTCGCTGCCCGAGTACCTGAAGGTCCGCGAGGGTATCGGGATGCTGGAGTCCTGCATGGATCCCGGCCTGGTCACCGAGATCACCCTCCAGCCGGTGCGGCGCTACGGCGTCGACGCGGCCATCTTCTTCTCCGACATCGTGCTGCCGCTCAAGGCCGTCGGCGTCGACCTCGACATCGTGCCCGGCGTCGGCCCGGTCGTGTCGAGACCGGTGCGCACGCTGGCCGACGTGGCGGCGATCCCCGACCTGACCCCCGAGCACGTGCCCTTCACCACGGCCGCGATCAGGTCGCTGGTCGCGGAGCTCGGGGCGACGCCGTTGATCGGCTTCGCCGGTGCGCCGTTCACGGTCGCCTCCTACCTCGTAGAGGGCGGGCCGTCGAAGGACCACGCCCTGACCAAGGCGATGATGTACGGCGCACCCGAGATCTGGGACGCCCTGCTCGGCAAGATCGCGGCGATCGACGCGGCGTACCTCCGGGTCCAGGTGGAGGCCGGCGTCTCGGCGGTCCAGCTGTTCGACTCCTGGGCGGGGGCGCTGACGCCCGAGGACTACCGGCGCTCGGTGATGCCGCACTCCGCAGCCGTCCTCGCCGCCGTGGGCGACCTCGGCGTCCCCCGCATCCACTTCGGTGTCGGCACCGGCAGCCTGCTGCCGCTGATGGCCGAGGCAGGGGCCGACGTGGTCGGGGTCGACTGGCGTACGCCGCTCGCCGAGGCGATCCCGCGGGTCGGGAGCCGTGCGGTGCAGGGCAACCTCGACCCGACGCTGGTCTTCGCGCCGACCGAGGTGATGACGGCCCGCGCGGCCGAGATCATCGACGCCGGGCGCACCGCGAAGGGACACGTGTTCAACCTCGGGCACGGCGTCCTGCCGTCGACCGATCCCGACCAGCTGCTGCGGCTGACGGAGTTCGTGCAGGGCTACTGAGCCCTGTTCAGGACTGAGCAGTGGCCCCGTCGGGCTCGGCGGCACCGGCCGTCCGGATCTCCTCGGCGGCCGCCGACACGAGCTCCTCGATCTCCGCGAGGCCCACGACGGGGCCTCCGGCGAGGTAGCGGTCGGTGCCCAGCAGCACCGCGCCGGGCGTCCCCGGGACGCCGAGCCGGGCGATCGCCTCGCCCTCCGGATCGCCGAGCTGGTGCTCGGCGAGGTCGGGCAGCCGGGCGGCCGCCGGCGCCCACTCCGACGGCGACACCAGGTGGACCCGCACGGGCGCGAGCTGCTCCTGCCAGGTCGGCAGCCGTTCGGCGAGCGTCGCGCCGACCTCGTCGTCGGTGTCGGCGTCCCAGAAGACCAGCAGCCGGGCGGCCGCGTCGCTGAGCTGCCAGACCGAGCGCGGCCCCTCGGGCCCGTCCAGCACGCTGTAGGAGGTGGCCACCGGGAGGTACTCGTCGTCGCCGGGCTCGGGAGGGACGAACGGCGGCAGCTTGCTGTCGCGCACCACGAAGGCGGTGGTCACGATCGCCAGAGCCACCCCGGCGAGCCACCAGCCGTCGCTGCCCAGGCCTCGCAGCCGCTCGAGCACGCCGTCGCCACGCCAGGAGTCGACCCAGGCGATGGCGGCGACCGCGAGCAGGACGGCGTTGCGGACCACGGTCTGCCGGGTGATCCAGCCGAGACCGAGCTTGCCGAAGCAGCCGCACAGCAGCGGGAAGCCGAAGCCGCGGGCGCGGACCACCACCACGAGGTAGACCGCGAACAGGACGAGGGCCAGCGTGGTGGCCACGACGTACCACCCGCCGGGGAGGAGCACGAGCATCGCGGCGACGACCAGCTCGCCGTACGGCAGGAGGCGCGGAGCCCCGACGGTGGACAAGAAGGCGGGCAGCCGGAGCTTGTGGAACACCGAGGCGGTGTCGCGGGGCACGCGGATCTTCGCCACGGCGCTGATCGCCAGGATCACGACCAGGAGCATCGGTGGGACGACGAAGGGCGCGCTGGGCACCGGCTCAGCATAGGTGCGCCCACCCGAGCGTCGTGGGCCCTCCTGGGAGGTGGGAGAGTGGCGCCGTGTCCGCCTCGCGACCCGACGAACGGCCCGACGTGGTGGTGGTCGGGGCCGGGATCGCGGGCCTCACCGCGGCGCGGGACCTGGCCGCGGGCGGCCTGTCGGTGCTCGTCCTGGAGGGCGCCCCGGTGGTCGGCGGCAAGCTCCGCCTGGCCCGGGTCGCGGGAGCCGAGGTCGACGTGGGCGCCGAGTCGATGCTGGCGCGCCGTCCCGAGGCGACCGGGCTGGCCACGGAGCTGGGCGTCGACGTCGTGCACCCGTCGTCGGGCTCGGCCCAGCTGTGGACCCGCGGACGCCTGAGGCCGCTGCCGCGCACGCTGCTCGGCGTCCCCCTCGACATGGAGTCCCTCGCCGCATCGGGCGTGCTGTCCGACGACGGTCTCGCCCGGGCCCGGAACGAGACGGTGCAGCCCGTGGACGACCGGGACGTCTCCGTCGCCGACCTCCTCGGGTCGCGGCTCGGGCCCGAGGTGGTCGACCGGCTGGCCGAGCCGCTGCTCGGCGGGGTGTACGCCGGGCACGCGTCGCACCTGTCCGCCCGCGCGGCGATGCCACAGGTCGTCACGCTGCTGCGCGAGCACGGCTCGCTGCTCGCCGCCGCCGCCGCGGTCCCGCCGGCCACGGACGAGCCGGTCTTCGCAGGCGTCGAGGGCGGACTCGGGCGGCTGCCGCGGCTGCTCGCGGTCGGACTCGACGTACGCACCGAGGCGCCGGTTCGGGAGCTGACGCGCGCCGCGGCCGGCTTCCGGCTGACCGTGGGCTCGGCGCACAGCCCCGAGACCGTCGAGACCGAACGGGTCGTGCTGGCCACACCGGCACCGCCGACGGCCCGGTTGCTGTCGGAGGTCGCCCCCGAGGCCGCGCGTGGGCTCGGCCGCGTGGAGTACGCCTCGGTCGCGATCATCACGCTCGCCGTCGCGGAGCTGGAGATCGGGAGCTCGTCGGGGTTCCTGGTCCCGTCGGTGGACGGGCGCCGGATCAAGGCGGCGACGTACTCGTTCAACAAGTGGGCGTGGGTCGGCGCGGCCTGCGGGCCGCGGATCCTGCGCGCCTCGATCGGGCGGCATCGCGAGGAGGCGTCGCTGCAGGCCACCGACGACGAGCTCGTCGGGCGGGTCGCCGGCGATCTAGGTCTGGCGACGGGTCAGGCGATCAGGCCGGTGGACGCGCACGTGCAGCGGTGGGGGGGTGCGCTGCCGCAGTACGCCGTCGGTCATCTCGACCTGGTCGACCGGATCCGGGCCGCGGTGACCGTCGTGCCCGGGCTCGAGCTGTGCGGGGCGGCGTACGACGGTGTCGGGATCCCGGCCGTGATCGGCTCGGCCCGCCGCGCGGCAGCCTCGGTGCTCGCGGCACAATGAGAGCATGTCCGACCCCGTCTCCCAGCACCCCGCCTCCCAGCACCCAGACTCCCAGCACCCGGAACAGAGCCACGCCGCCCGCACGCGCGAGCTGAACGACATCACCCGCTACACGATGTGGTCTGTCTTCCGGCTCGCCGATCCCTTCGGACCTCCCGACGCCGGTGCCGACCG
>JAICHQ010000089.1 GCA_025924815.1 Nocardioides sp. | reverse complement strand
TGCCGGGGCGCCGGGGAGCGCGCCCGAGGCCGCGGTGGTCCGCGGGTCGTCGTGCAGCAGCCGGCCGCCGGCGTACGCCGCGCCGCTGAGGGCGGCCGCGACGATCACGAGCGCCAACAGCGTCTTGAAGATCTTCATCGTTCTCCTCCGGGGAAGTCCGCGCCCCGACGATCGGCTGGTGATCCGGGTCGATCCGGTGGGTGCGGTGAGGCCGCCCCAGTGTCGATCCTGAAGACGCGAAAACCCGGGATTTGGTTGCAGTCCGGCAACGCGCGTCGAGGGCGAGGAGGTCCCACGGCGGATGGCCCACACCTGCACGGGCACCGGGCGGCGACGCCCCCTACGCTCGTGGCGTGGCCCGTGCAGACCTGGACAAGCAGCCGAGCGACGTACGCCGCATGTTCGATGCCGTCGCCAGGCGCTACGACGTCACCAACGACGTGCTCTCCCTGGGCCAGGACCGACGCTGGCGCAAGGACGTGATCGACGCCGTCGCCCCGCAGCCGGGTGAGCGGGTGCTCGACCTCGCCGCCGGCACGGGCACCTCGAGCCAGCCGTTCGTCGACGCGGGAGCGACAGTGGTCCCCTGCGACTTCTCCCTCGGGATGCTCCGGGTCGGCAAGGAGCACCGCCCGCACCTGCCCTTCACGGCGGGCGACGGCACGCGGCTGCCCTTCGCCGACGCCGTGTTCGACGCGGTCACGATCTCCTTCGGTCTGCGCAACATCGTCGACCCGCTGGCCGGGCTCACCGAGCTGCGCCGGGTGACCAGGCCCGGTGGTCGGCTGGTGGTCTGCGAGTTCAGCCACCCGACCTGGGCGCCGTTTCGGACCGTGTACGTCGAGTACCTCATGCGGGCGCTGCCCGCGGTCGCCCGCGCAGTCTCGTCCAGCCCGGACGCCTACGTCTACCTGGCCGAGTCGATCCGGGCCTGGCCCGACCAGCCCGCGCTGGCCGCTCTGGTCGCCGAGGCCGGCTGGCAGCGTCCCGAGTGGCGCAACCTCTCGGGTGGCATCGTCGCGCTGCACCGCGCCATCGCCTGATCCGAACATCCCCGGCGCGCCCGATCGCCGGCAACCGGTCGCCGTCTGCAGCGCTCGTGGGCCCCTCGCGCGCCCCATCCGGCGGCTCATTTAGGGCACATCCATCTTCGCTAAATGCCCAGGTGAAAGGCGGTCTGCCGGTCGCCGGACCCGAAGGTGCAGACGCTCTGGCAGCGTCCTAGACTGGCCGACGGCCCGGTTCGTGAAGGCGTTCACAAAGTCACAATGTCGTGGCGTGGATCACGGGCGGGGACACCTGCAGCAGGGAAGGAGCAGGCTGGATGGAGCTGTACGTGCCCGTCCTGGTGCTGGCACTGATCGCGGCCGCCTTCGCGGTCGGCTCGGTGATCATGTCGGCCGGCGTCGGACCCAAGCGCTACAACCGGGCGAAGCTCGACTCCTACGAGTGCGGCATCGAGCCGACGCCGCAACCGCTCGGCGGCGGTCGGTTCCCGATCAAGTACTTCATCATCGCGATGATGTTCATCATCTTCGACATCGAGGTCGTGTTCCTGCTCCCGTGGGCGGTCCACTTCGACGCGCTCAAGACCTTCGGGCTGATCGAGATGGTGCTGTTCATCGCCACCGTGTTCGTCGCCTACGCCTACGTGTGGCGCCGCGGCGGACTCGACTGGGACTGAGGAAGTCACCCATGGGACTCGAAGAGAAGCTGCCGAGCGGCGTCCTGCTGACGACCGTCGAGGGCCTCGCCGGCTACATGCGCAAGGCCAGCTTCTGGCCCGCGACGTTCGGCCTGGCCTGTTGTGCCATCGAGATGATGACGACCGGCGCACCCCGATACGACCTGGGGCGCTTCGGCATGGAGGTCTTCCGGGCCAGTCCGCGCCAGGCCGACCTGATGATCGTGGCCGGCCGGGTGAGCCAGAAGATGGCTCCGGTGCTGCGCCAGATCTACGACCAGATGGCCGACCCCAAGTGGGTGCTCGCGATGGGCGTGTGCGCCAGCAGCGGCGGCATGTTCAACAACTATGCGATCGTCCAGGGCGTCGACCACGTCGTCCCGGTCGACATGTACCTGCCCGGCTGCCCGCCCCGCCCCGAGATGCTGATCGACGCGATCCTCAAGCTCCACGACCAGGTGCGGCACAAGCCCCTCGGCTCCCACGCGGCCGAGGTCGTCGTCGAGCGCGAGACCGCCGCCCTGGCGGCCGCACCCACCTCCCACCTGAAGGGCCTCATGCGGTGAGCCCCGACAACACCCAGGACCCCTCGGGCGACGCCAAGCTTCCGGCCCAGCCGGGTCAGGTCGAGAGCATGGGCACCCGGCACGGCATGTTCGGGGTGTCCGGCTCCGGCGACACCAGCGGGTACGGCGGGCTCGTCAAGCAGACCGTCTTCCCCGGCCCGAGCCAGCGTCCCTACGGCGGGTGGTACGACGAGGCGGCCGACGCCCTGGAGTCGCGGCTGAAGGCCACCGGCCTGACTACGGCCGTGGAGAAGGTCGTCGTGGATCGCGGCGAGATCACGTTCCACGTCCGCCGCGACGACCTGCCGTTCGTGGTCCAGATGTTCCGCGACGACGAGGCGCTGCGCTTCGAGATGTGTCTCGGCGTGAGCGGCGTCCACTACCCCGGCGACACCGGACGCGAGCTGCACGCGGTCTACCACCTGCTCTCGATGAGCTACAACCGCCGGGTGCGGCTCGAGGTCAGCGTCCCCGACGCGGACGCGCACATCCCCAGCATCGTCAGCATCTATCCCACCAACGACTGGCACGAGCGCGAGACCTACGACATGTTCGGCATCGTTTTCGACGGCCATCCGGCACTGACCCGGATCCTGATGCCCGACGACTGGCCGGGCCACCCGCAGCGCAAGGACTATCCCCTGGGCGGCATCCCGGTCGAGTACAAGGGCGGCACCGTCCCGCCGCCGGATCAGCGAAGGAGCTATTCCTGATGGCTCAAGACCTCTACGCGGGCAGCAACGAGACGACCGAGGGCAAGGTCTTCACCGTCACCGGCCAGGACTGGGACTCCATCACCGAGGGGCTCGACGACGTCGCCGAGCGCGTGGTGGTCAACATGGGCCCGCAGCACCCGTCGACGCACGGTGTCCTCCGGCTGATCCTCGAGCTCGAGGGCGAGACGGTGACCGAGGCCCGCTGCGGCATCGGCTACCTGCACACCGGCATCGAGAAGAACATGGAGTACCGCTCGTGGGTGCAGGGCGTCACGTTCTGCACCCGGATGGACTACCTGAGCCCGTTCTACAACGAGATGACCTACGTGCTGGGCGTGGAGAAGCTGCTCGGTCTCGGTGACGGGGACGGCGACGACGGGGTCCCCGAGAAGGCCCAGGTCATGCGGGTCCTGCTCATGGAGCTCAACCGCATCTCCTCCCACCTGGTCGCCATCGCCACCGGCGGTATGGAGATCGGCGCGCTGACGGTGATGACGATCGGGTTCCGCGAGCGCGAGCTCGTGCTCGACCTCTTCGAGCTGATCACCGGACTGCGGATGAACCACGCGTTCATCCGCCCGGGCGGCGTCGCCCAGGACCTGCCGCCCGGGGCGCTGGACGAGATCCGAGGCTTCGTCTCCCTGATGAGGAAGCGCCTGCCGGAGTACGCCGACCTCTGCAACGAGAACCCGATCTTCAAGGGTCGGCTCGAAGGCGTGGGCCATCTCGACCTCGCCGGCTGCCTGGCCCTGGGCCTGACCGGTCCGGTGCTCCGCTCCACCGGCTACCCGTGGGACCTGCGCAAGACCCAGCCGTACTGCGGCTACGAGACCTACGACTTCGACGTACAGACCTGGGACACCAGCGACTCCTACGGCCGCTTCCGGGTGCGCCTGGCCGAGATGTGGGAGTCGCTCCGGATCGTCGAGCAGGCCGCCGACCGGCTGGCCAAGCTCGAGGGTGCCCCGGTGATGGTCGCGGACAAGAAGATCGCCTGGCCCAGCCAGCTCGCCATCGGCTCCGACGGACTGGGCAACAGCCTCGACCACATCCGCCACATCATGGGCGAGTCGATGGAGGCGCTGATCCACCACTTCAAGCTGGTGACCGAAGGCTTCCGGGTCCCGCCCGGACAGGCCTACGTGCCGGTCGAGTCGCCGCGCGGCGAGCTCGGCGCCCATGTCGTCTCCGACGGCGGCACCCGGCCGTTCCGCGCGCACTTCCGCGACCCGTCGTTCACCAACCTGCAGGCCACGAGCGTGATGTCCGAGGGCGGCATGGTCGCCGACGTGATCGTCGCGATCGCCAGTATCGACCCGGTGATGGGAGGGGTGGACAGGTGACCGAGGTCTCCACCGACGGCGGCCTGAGCGAGGCGACCCTCGCGGAGCTGCGTCAGATCGCGGCGCGATACCCGCAGCCGCGCTCCGGACTGCTCCCGATGCTCCACCTCGTGCAGGCGACCCAGGGCCGGGTGACGTCCGAGGGCATCGAGGCATGTGCGGAGATCCTGGACATCAGCACCGCCGACGTCAGCGGTGTCGCCACCTTCTACACGATGTACAAGCGTCGCCCGGTCGGGGACTACCACGTCGGGGTGTGCACCAACACCCTGTGCGCGGTGATGGGAGGCGATGCGATCTTCGAGCGGCTCAAGGAGCACCTCGACGTCGGCAACGACGAGACGACCGACGACGGCAGGATCACCCTCGAGCACATCGAGTGCAACGCCGCGTGCGACTACGCCCCGGTGATGATGGTCAACTGGGAGTTCATGGACAACATGACCCCCGAGTCCGCGCGGCAGCTCGTCGACGACCTCCGCGAGGGCACCGAGGTCCGCTCGACCCGCGGGCCCCGGATCGCGACGTGGCGGGAGGTCGAGCGCGTGCTCGCCGGCTTCCCCGACGACCGCGTCGACGAGGGCCCGGCCGCCGGGCCGGCCTCCCTGGTCGGACTCGAGGTCGCCCGCCGACGGGGTTGGACGGCCCCCAGCACCGAGACCGCAGGAGCCGTCGGCAGCCCGGCGGACTCGGCGACGGAGGCGGCCGAGCAGGCCGACACGAGTCGTGCCGAGAGCGAGACCAAGCAGGAGAGCGACACCGAGCAGCAGAAGGGCGGGCAGGATGACTGAGCGTCGAGCCCTTCGAGACGGTCGCGTCGCGACCTCCTCGGCAACCGGCGCCCCGAGGCGCTCACTCCTCGACCACCCGGAGAGGGCACCACGTGGCTGACACCCTGACCCCGGTCCTCACCGCGGACTGGGCCGAGAAGCAGAGCTGGAAGCTCGCGACGTACGAGCGCGCCGGCGGCTACCGCGCCCTGGACAAGGCCCTCTCGATGGCCCCCGACGACATCATCGCGGCGGTCAAGGACTCCGGGCTGCGCGGTCGCGGCGGCGCAGGCTTCCCGACCGGCATGAAGTGGGGGTTCATCCCGCAGGACAACCCCAACCCGAAGTACCTCGTGGTCAACGCCGACGAGTCGGAGCCCGGCACCTGCAAGGACATCCCGCTGATGATGGCCTCGCCCCACACCCTGGTGGAGGGCGTGATCATCAGCAGCTTCGCGATCCGCGCCAACCAGGCGTTCATCTACATCCGTGGTGAGGTCGTCCACGTGATCCGCCGGGTGCAGGCGGCCGTCGCCGAGGCGTACGCCGCCGGCCACCTCGGCCGCGACATCCACGGCTCCGGCTACGACCTCGAGGTCATCGTCCACGCCGGCGCAGGTGCCTACATCTGCGGAGAGGAGACGGCTCTGTTGGAGGGTCTCGAGGGCCGACGAGGCCAGCCGCGCCTGCGCCCGCCCTTCCCCGCCGTCGCGGGGCTCTACGCGAGCCCGACGGTGATCAACAACGTCGAGTCGATCGCGTCGGTGCCCAGCATCATCGGCAACGGTGCCGAATGGTTCGCGTCGATGGGCACCGAGAAGTCGAAGGGCTTCGGCATCTTCAGCCTGTCGGGCCACGTCGCCAACCCCGGACAGTACGAGGCGCCGCTCGGCACCACCCTGCGCACCCTGATCGACCTGGCGGGCGGCGTCCGCAACGGACACGAGCTGAAGTTCTGGACGCCCGGCGGCTCGTCGACGCCGATCCTCACCGCCGAGCACCTCGACGTCCCGTTGGACTTCGAAGCGGTCGGCGCCGCCGGCTCGATGCTCGGCACCCGGGCGCTGCAGATCTTCGACGAGACCACCTGCGTGGTGCGCGCCGTCCTGCGCTGGACCGAGTTCTACAAGCACGAGTCCTGCGGCAAGTGCACACCGTGTCGTGAGGGCACCTACTGGCTGGTGCAGGTGCTGACCAAGCTCGAGAACGGCACCGGTGCCGAGGGCGACCTCGAGGTCCTGCTCGACCAGTGCGACAACATCCTGGGCCGCGCCTTCTGCGCGCTGGGCGACGGAGCGACCGGCCCCATCACCAGCTCGATCGCGTACTTCCGTGAGGAGTACCTCGAGCACCTCAGCAACCACGGCTGTCCCTTCGACCCGGCCGCCTCCACCCTCTTCGCAGCCGAGGGGGCGGGCCGATGACGAGCTCGGAGGTCGAGAAGGCAGATCTGGTGACGCTGACGATCGACGGCATCCAGGTCAGCGTGCCCGCGGGCACGCTGGTCATCCGCGCCGCGGAGCAGGTCGGCGTGCAGATCCCACGGTTCTGCGACCACCCGATGCTCGACCCGGTGGGTGCCTGCCGGCAGTGCCTGGTCGACGTACCCGACGCCGGCAACGGCAGGGCGATGCCGAAACCACAGGCCTCGTGCACGATCCCGGTCGCCGAGGGCATGGTCGTCAACACCCAGGCCACCAGCGAGGTCGCCGACAAGGCCCAGCACGGCATCATGGAGTTCCTGCTGATCAACCACCCGCTGGACTGCCCGGTCTGCGACAAGGGTGGCGAGTGCCCCCTGCAGAACCAGGCGATGTCCAACGGCTACGGCGAGTCGCGGTTCTCGGCGAGCGGTGGCATCAAGCGCACGTTCCCCAAGCCGATCAACATCTCCGCGCAGGTGCTGCTCGACCGCGAGCGCTGCATCCTGTGCGCGCGCTGCACGCGCTTCTCCGAGCAGATCGCGGGCGACCCGTTCATCGCGATGATCGAGCGCGGAGCCCTGCAGCAGGTCGGCATCTACGAGAAGGAGCCCTTCGAGTCCTACTTCTCGGGCAACACCATCCAGATCTGCCCGGTCGGGGCCCTCACCAGCGCCGACTACCGGTTCCGCTCGCGACCGTTCGACCTGGTCTCCACGCCGTCGATCGCCGAGCACGACGCCTGCGGTGCGGCGATCCGGGTCGACCACCGTCGCGGCCAGGTCATGCGCCGGCTGTCGGGCAACGACCCCGAGGTCAACGAGGAGTGGATCACCGACAAGGACCGCTTCGCGTTCGGCTACCTGCGCACCGACGACCGCCTCGGCTACCCGCGGGTCCGCGAGCAGGGCGAGCTGCGGCCCGCGTCGTGGCCGGAGGCGTTCGCCATCGCCGCGCGCGGGCTCGCCGCCTGTGGCGACGCCTCGTCCGTCGGGACCGGCAGCGGCGTCGGCGTGCTCCCGGGCGGCCGGCTGACCGCCGAGGACGCCTTCGCCTACAGCACGTTCGCGCGAGTGGCGCTGGGCACCCACGACGTCGACTTCCGCTCGCGACCGCACTCCGCGGAGGAGGCCGACTTCCTGGCCGCGGAGGTGGTGCTGCGGGGTGCTGGCCACGGTGGTGCGACGTACGCCGACCTCGAGGCCGCCGGCTCGGTGATCCTGGTCGGGCTCGAGCCCGAGGACGAGGCGGGCACGATCTTCCTGCGGTTGCGCAAGGCCAACCGCCAGCACCGCACCCGCGTATGGTCCGTCGCGCCGTTCACGACCAACGGGCTGCGCAAGATGGGCGGCACGCTGATCCCGGCAACCCCCGGCGCCGAGGCGGACGTGGTCTCCGGCCTGGTACACCGCGACGACATCGAGCTGGGCAGCACCAGCGTGATCCTGGTCGGCGAGCGGATGGCGACCGTGCCCGGCGCCCTGACCGCCGTCGCCCGGCTCGCCCGCACCACCGGTGCCAAGCTCGGCTGGGTCCCGCGTCGCGCGGGCGACCGCGGTGCGGTCGAGACCGGTTGCCTGCCCAACCTCCTCCCCGGTGGTCGTCCGGTGGGTGACGCCTCCGCGCGCGTCGACGCCGCCGCCGCCTGGGGCATCGAGACCCTTCCCGAGGGGCCGGGCCGCGACGCGGACGCGATCGTCGCCGCGGTCGTGTCCGGTGAGCTCGGCGGGCTCGTGGTCGGCGGC
Source organism: Nocardioides sp. (assembly GCA_025924815.1). Lineage (GTDB taxonomy): Bacteria > Actinomycetota > Actinomycetes > Propionibacteriales > Nocardioidaceae > Nocardioides. The sequence continues at coordinate 3,697 of JAICHQ010000089.1, read as the reverse complement.
GTCGACCCCGACGACACCAGCGATCCGGCCGCCTTCCGCGCCGCGCTCGAGGCCGCCCGGTTCGTGGTCGCCCTCGAGCAGCGGGAGACCGAGGTGACCCGGCTGGCCGACGTCGTCTTCCCCGTGGCCCCGGTGACCGACAAGCCGGGCACGTTCGTGAGCTGGGACGGCCGGCCACGCGAGTTCCCGGCGATCTTCGTCAATCCCAACGCCCTCCCCGACGCCCGGGTGCTCGCCGGCGTCGCCGAGGAGCTGTCCGCGCTGGGCCGGGGCCGTCCGCTCGGGTTCCGGACGTCGGCCGAGGCTCACGACCGCATGGTCGAGATGGGACCGTGGGACGGCGACCGCGCGACCCTCCCGGACACGCCGGTCGCGCCGCCGACGGTCGGCCCGAGTGACGGCGAGGTCGTCCTGGCCACGTGGAAGCCGATGCTCGACAACGGCTCGATGCAGGACGGCGAGAAGTACCTGCGCGCCACCGGCCGTACGCCGGTCTGCCGCGTCTCCTCGGCCGTGGCCCGGACGCTCGGCGCCATGGTCACCCTCGAGGGTGACCGCGGATCGGTGACGCTCCCGGTGGAGGTGGCCGACGACCTGGCCGACGACGTCTGCTGGGTCCCCGCGAACTCCACCGGCAGCGGCGTGCTCGCCGACCTCGCCTCGCCCGGCTCGGGCGTCCGCCTGAAGGGAGCCGACCAGTGACCGTCCTCGACCTGTCGCCGAGCGCCGGCGCGAAGGGCCTCGAGGCCTTCGGCCAGGACCCGTGGTGGCTGATCCTGATCAAGGCCGTGCTGATCTTCGTGGTCCTCGTGGTCCTGACCCTGTTCAACATCTGGTTCGAGCGCCGCGTCGTGGCCCGCATGCAGCATCGCGTCGGCCCCAACGTGCACGGTCCGTTCGGCCTGCTTCAGAGCCTCGCCGACGGCGTGAAGCTGGCGCTGAAGGAGGACATCATCCCCAAGGCCGCCGACAAGGTGGTCTTCCTGCTCGCTCCCGTGATCGCCACGGTGCCGGCGTTCGTGGCCTTCTCGGTGATCCCGTTCGGGCCCGAGGTGAAGGTGCCCTGGAGCGATCGCCACACGCCGCTGCAGCTGACCGACATGCCGATGGCCGTGCTGTTCGTGCTGGCGATCTCCTCGATCGGCATCTACGGCATCGTGCTCGGCGGGTGGTCCAGCGGCTCGACGTACTCCCTGCTCGGCGCCCTGCGCTCGAGCGCCCAGATGATCTCCTACGAGATCGCGATGGCGCTGGCCCTGGTGGCGGTGTTCCTCTATGCCGGCTCGATGTCCACCAGCGAGATCGTCGCGGCCCAGGACAAGTGGTGGTTCGGGCTGATCCTGATGCCGTCGTTCATCATCTACACGATCTCGATGGTCGGGGAGACCAACCGCGCGCCGTTCGACCTGCCCGAGGCCGAGGGTGAGCTGGTCGGCGGCTTCCACACCGAGTACTCCAGCCTGAAGTTCGCGCTGTTCTTCCTGGCCGAGTACATCAACATGGCCACCGTCTCCGCGCTCGCGACCACGCTGTTCCTGGGCGGGTGGCACGTGCCGTTCTGGATCGACCACGTCTGGGCCGGCGCGAACGAGGGCTACTGGCCGTTCCTGTGGTTCATGGGCAAGGTCATGTTCTTCGTGTTCATCTTCGTGTGGCTGCGCGGCACCCTGCCCCGGCTCCGCTACGACCAGTTCATGGCCCTGGGCTGGAAGTACCTGATCCCCGGCGCCCTGCTCTGGATCGTCGCCGTTGCCGCGATCCGTACGGCGTCCCTCGAGGGCGGGATCGACCGCAAGTACCTCCTGATCGGGCTCGGCATCGCGGTGGTGCTCTTCCTCGGCGTCTTCTTCTTCGGAGAGCAGCAGGGCGGGGAGGAGACCGAGACCGAGGACGTCCCGCAGGGGTACGCCGGTGGCTACCCGGTCCCGACGATGCCCCTCGGCGGTGCGGTGCGCGGCGCCGCCGCCACGCTGACGTTCGCCCAGGGACGCACGGTCACCGCGCTGCCCGCCGAGTCGACCGACCTGGCCGGACATCCCGACGCAGCACCTCGAGAGCCGCAGGAGGACCACGAGTCATGAACACCCCACGACGTCGCTCGCGACCGCCCGGGGGCGCCGCGTGAGCTCCCCGCAGGAGGGCAAGACCCTCAAGGAGCAGCTCTGGGACCCGATCGCCGGGTTCGGGGTGACCTTCCGGACGATGTTCAGGAAGGTCGTCACCGAGCAGTACCCGTTCGAGAAGGAGCCCACGGCACCCCGATTCCACGGTCGTCACCAGCTCAACCGCTGGCCCGACGGCCTCGAGAAGTGCATCGGGTGCGAGCTGTGCGCCTGGGCCTGCCCGGCCGACGCCATCTACGTCGAAGGGGCGTCCAACACCGATGGCCCGGACGGCGAGCGCTTCAGCCCCGGCGAGCGGTACGGCCGCGTCTACCAGATCAACTACCTGCGCTGCATCCTGTGCGGCCTGTGCATCGAGGCCTGTCCGACCAGGGCGCTGACGATGACCAACGAGTACGAGCTGGCCGATGACAACCGCGCCGACCTGATCTACGAGAAGTCCGACCTGCTCGCGCCCCTGCTGCCGGGCATGGAGCAGCCGCCCCACGCGATGCGCCTCGGCGACGACGAGAAGGACTACTACCGAGGCACCTTCAGGTCTCCCGCGTCGAGCGACGCCGAGGCGTCCGAGGAGGCGACGACGTGAGCACGTTCTGGATCCTCGCGCCGATCATGGTGCTGGCCGCCCTCGGCATCCTGTTCGTCCGCAAGGCCGTGCACGCCGCCCTGCTGCTGGCCGTGGTGATGATCGGGCTCGCGCTGCTCTACCTGTCCCTGGACGCCCCGTTCCTGGCCGCGGTCCAGGTGGCGGTCTACATGGGCGCCATCTTGATGCTCTTCCTGTTCGTGCTGATGCTGGTCGGCGTCGACGCCTCCGACTCGGTGGTGGAGACCATCAAGGGCCAGCGGGTGATGGCGATCATCGGCGGTCTTCTGCTGGGCGTCGTCCTCGTCGTCGCGCTGGCCCAGATCAGCCTCGGCACCGTGGTGGGGCTCGACTCGGCGAACGCCATCGGAAACATCCCCGCTCTGGCCGACCTGCTCTTCAGCAAGTACGTCTTCGCCTTCGAGGTGACCAGCGCCCTGCTGATCACCGCGGCCATGGGGGCGATGGTCCTGGCCCATCGCGAGAAGCTCGAGCCCAGGACGAGCCAGGCAGAGCTGGCGGCCCTGCGCATGCAGGAGTACGCCGTGTCCGGCAAGCACCCCGGCCCGCTGCCCACGCCCGGCGTGTTCGCCCGCCACAACGCCGTCGACACCCCGGCGCTGCTGCCCGACGGCACCGCCTCCGAGGCGTCGGTGTCCCGGGTGCTGGCCGCGCGCGGCACGGTCCGGTCGGCGCCGGCCATGGCCGGCGACGTCGCCGGTGTCGAGAGGCAGCTGGGGCCGGTGGCTCACGCGGGCCGCGACTCCTCGGCCCCCGCCACCACCGAAGAGGAAGCCCCGGCCACCACCAACCGTGACGAGGAGGCACCCGCATGACGCCCTACGTCGTGTTGTCCTCGATCCTGTTCGCGATCGGGTGTGTCGGGGTGCTCACGCGCCGCAACGCCATCGTCGTGTTCATGTGCGTCGAGCTGATGCTCAACGCCTCCAATCTCGCGCTGGTCGCCTTCTCCAAGCAGCACGGCGAC
>JAICHQ010000088.1 GCA_025924815.1 Nocardioides sp. | reverse complement strand
GGCGGATCGGCCGACGGGATCACCACGTACGGCGCCCTGAAGTCGGCGGTGACCGAGGCTGTCGTGACCGTGCTCGAGCCACTCCAGAAGTCCTACGCGGAGCTGGCCGCCGACCCGGCGTACGTCGACTCGGTCTTCGCCGACGGCTCCGCGCGAGCCCGGGAGGTCGCCGCGTCCGTCCTCGCCGACGCCACCGCCGCGATGGGGTTGTGCGGGGCTCCGGGTGGGGGTCTGCAGGTTTCCCCGGACGTCCGGGGAAACCTGCACTTCGGAGGCGTTGCAACGGCCACAAAGTGACAAGAACCCCTCCGCGCTGTGGCGGATGGTGCTCGGGTGGTCAGTGCTCGGGTGGTCAGTGCTCCGGCGGTTCGGCGGTCCGTCGGTCAAGGAGTCGGAGGGTCAGGGGTCCAGGCCCAGGCTCGGTTGCTGAGCTCGGTCGTCCCGCCGAACGTCGCGCCTCCGAACACGACCAGGGCGTCGTCGGTCCACGCGGCGGCGGAGCCTTGGTCAGCTGCCCCGTCGGGCTGCGCCAGGCGTACGACGGACCCGGTCTGCGAGTCGTAGACCTGCCCGTACGTCGCGAACCAGCGCCGCCCGGGTGCGTTGACGCCCCAGCCCTCGCCGGAATCGACCGACAGCGCCTGGGGCAGCGGGCTCCACTTCCCCGTGGCCGGGTCGAGGAGACCGCCCGCGGGATAGACGTGCGGGAAGGGATCGGTCTCGCCGCCGTCGACGACGGTCGGGTCGGCGTCGACCATGCGCGACCCGTTCCAGGTCCACAGGTTGTCGAGCTGACCGGTCGCGGGCAGCCTGCGCCATGTCTTCCCGTCGAACACGTCGGCGAGCACGACGGACGGCGAGCGGCCGTCGTTCGGCTGCGTCGAGTCGATGCCGGTGACGACGGGCCCGTACGGTGTCGCCGTCACCCGCCGCGCTGCCAGCCGGGGGGAGCGGCGGTCTGCCGGAAGCGTGCTCCAGTCACCGCGCTCGACGTCGTAGACCACGACTCTCCGTCCGGCCGTTGCGAAGACCCTCGACCCGAGGGCTGACGGCAGGTCACCGATCGCCCGCGGCACATCCGGGATCCGGGTCCAGCGGTTGAGGGGCGGTGGTTCGTAGGTGAACCAGGCCGACCCATCCTGCTGCCAGTGGCGTAGGACCACGATGCCGCCGGCCGCGAGCAGTCGATCGCCGGGTCCCACGGGGACCGGAGCCGGGGCGATCGGTGCCCACGTGTTCGTCGCGGGGTCGTAGGCGGCGGCGTCGCGGAGTCCCCGATCGGTGGCCCCACAGTCGGCGTTGGGCGGACAGGGGTGCTTCTCCCCGCCGATCACCAGCACCTCGTGCCCGGTCCACACCATGGCAGCGTTCGCGCGGGGCGAGAGCGGGGGCGCCGGCAGCTCGCGCCAGTGGCCGGTCTCGTCCGCCGGCCCGACCGGGACGCGGCCCGTCCCGACGAGAACGCCTCCGACAGCCACGGCCACCACGACCGCTGCCGCGACGCCGACGCCCAGCCGGCGCCTGATCCGCAGCCGCGTACCCTCACGGCGAGCCGCGGCCACGTCGCCGGTGGGCAGGTCGACCTCGCCCAGCCTCTCGGCGTACGTCGCGCGAAGGCGCTCGTCGAGATCCATCACAGCCCCTCTCCAGCTCGGGTCGGGTGGTCGAGGCGGGTCCGCAGCGTCGCCAGGGCGGCGGAGGCCTGCGACTTCACGGTGCCCGGCCGGCAGCCGAGGGCGTCGGCTATCTGCTGCTCGCTGAGGTCCTCGTAGTAGCGCAGGACCAGCACCGCCCGCTGTCGCGGCGGCAAGGAGGAGACGGCCCGCCAGACGTCGTCGTCGTGGGCCGGCGCGAGGTCGGCCGTCTCGGCGTCGGCTCGGTCGGGCGGTGCGTCGCTGGTGATCTCGTGCCGGCACCGCGCGCGGCGGCGGTCGTTGAGCACCTCGTTGACCACCATCCGGCGCAGGTAGGCCTCGGGCGCCTCCAGCCGCGAGATCCGTCGCCAGCTGCGGTAGGCCTTGGCGAACGCGGTCTGCACCGCGTCCTCCGCGCGTCCACGGTCACCGGAGACGGCGTACGCCGTGCGGACGAGACGCGGCCACCACGCGGCGTACACGTCGTCGTACTCCGGGACCGTCATCGCACCCCCTCCGCCCTCACGCCTCACCAACGTCGACGGGCGGCCGGAAGGTTCGGGTTCCGGTCGGCTCGGGATGCGAGCTCTCAGGAGCCCTCGGCGAGCTCGGCGGACCGGTTGCGAGCGGCCTCCATCGCGGCCAGGAACGCCGCCCTCACCCTGTGGATCTCCAGCTCGCGAAGGGCCGCCGCCGTCGTACCGCCGGGTGAGGTGACCTGCTCGCGCAGGACGGTCGGGTGGGTGCCCGTCTCGCGCAGCATCTTGGCCGAGCCCACGAGTGTCTGCACGACCAGCTCGGTCGCCGTCGCCCTGGGCAGCCCGAGGTGGACGCCGGCCTCGATCATCGACTCGACCACGAAGAAGACGTACGCCGGACCCGTGCCGGAGATCGCGGTGACGGCGTCCATCTGGGCCTCGGGCACCCGAAGCACCCGACCCGTCGCCCCGAGCAGTCCCTCGGCGACCGCGAGGTGCTCGTCGTCGCAGTGGGATCCGGCGGCGATCGCGGACATGCCCTCGTCGACCAGGGCCGGGGTGTTCGGCATGACCCGCACGACCGGGACGCCGGGGGGCAGCTTGGACTCCAGGAACGCGGTGGTGATCCCGGCGGCGAGCGAGACCACGAGCTGGCCCGGGCGTACGGCGGGCGCGATCTCGTCGAGGACGGTGCTCATGTCCTGCGGCTTGACCACGAGAGCGACCGTGTCGGCCCGCTCGGTCGCCTCGAGGTTGGAGACGACCGCGACGGCGTACCGCTCCTCGAGCTCGCGGGCACGGTCGGGACGCTTCTCGCCGACGAGGAGCTCGGCGGTGGGTCGCCCGGCCCGGACCAGCCCCGACAGGAGCGTCTCGCCCATCACCCCGGCACCGATGATCGCCGTGGTGGACATGGGAGCGCCTTACTTCTTCGAGATCAGGGACCGGAGGAAGAATGTCAGGTTCTGCGGTCGTTCCGCGAGACGTCTCATGAGGTAGCCGTACCACTCGGTGCCGTAGGGCACGTAGACCCGCACCGTCTCGCCCCCGGCCGCGAGCCGGCGCTGCTCGTCGGGCCGGATGCCGTAGAGCATCTGGAACTCGTAGCTCCCGGCCGCCCGCCCGTTGCGGCTGGCCAACGACGAGGCGATCGTGATCATCCGCGGGTCGTGGGTGGCGATCATCGGGTAGCCCTGGCCGGCCAGCAGCACCTTGAGGCAGCGCACGTAGGACTTGTCGACCTCGAGCCGGCCGGCGAAGGCGACCTCGGCCGGCTCGTCGTAGGCCCCCTTGCAGAGCCGGACCCGCGAGCCTTCGAAGGCCAGCGACCGGCAGTCGGCCTCGGTACGGTGGAGGTAGGCCTGCAGGACCGCACCGGTCTCCGGGAAGTCCTTGCGCAGCTCGCGCAGGGTGGCCAGCGTCGCGTCGGTGGTGGTGTGGTCCTCCATGTCGAGGGTGACCGTCGTGCCGGCGTTGCGGGCGGCGCGGCAGATGGTGCGGGCGTTCTCGAGCGCGATCTTGTGACCCTGCTGGGCGATGGCCTGGCCGATGGCCGAGAGCTTGACCGACACCTCGGCATGCCGGGTCAGCCCGCGCGCGGACAGCTCGTTGAGGGCATCGAGGTAGGCCTGCACGGTCGCGTCGGCCTGGTCGGCGTCGAGGGTGTCCTCCCCGAGGTAGTCCAGGGTCACGCGCAGGTGGTCCTCGGCGAGCTCGGCGGTCGCCCGTACGGCGTCGGCGGTGTCCTCGCCCGGCACATAGCTCCGCACGATCCCCGCCGACACCGGCATCGCGCTGACCAGACGCTTCACCCGTCCGCTGCGGGCGAGCAGCAGCAACGGCTGGCGGAAGAGCGGCATGCCGACCAGGCTACTTCCCCCGTCCCCGAACGCGGCCAGGACGTCATGCGTCCTGGTCCCTCCAGCGACGGAACGTAGGACGGTGCGCGGAGTCCGGCGATCAGGCCCGGAAGTGCTTGCGGGCGAACGCCAGCGACTCCCGCAGGTCGTCCTCACGCTGGTCGCGCGTGGTCGCCCTGCGGGTGTTGATCTCCACCACGATGTGGCCGCCGAAGCGGACGCTGGCCAGGTACTCCAGGAAGCCCTGGGCATCCATCGCGCCGCGACCCGGCACGAGGTGCTCGTCCTTGGCCGACCCCGAGCCGTCGGTGAGATGCACGTGTCGCAGGCGCGTCGCCAGGCGCTCGGCCATCTCGACAGGGGACGCCTGGGCGATGGCCGCGTGGGAGAGGTCGACGGTCGCGTTGGCGTAGCTCTCCCCCGACGGGTCCCAGCCCGGCAGGTACATCTCGACGCCGCGTCGCGCCGAGGCCCGCCACGGATACATGTTCTCGACGGCGAACGCGAGGCCCGTGGACTCCTCGAGGGCTGCGACGCCGTCGACGAAGCCGGCGGCGTAGTCCTTCTGCCACCGGAACGGCGGGTGGACGACGACGACGTCGGCCCCGACGGCGTGCGCCATCTCGGCCGAGCGCTCGAGCTTGCCCCACGGGTCGGTGCCCCAGACCCGCTGCGTGAACAGCAGGCACGGCGAGTGCACCGCGCAGACGGGGAGGTCGTGATGGTCGGAGAGCTGCTTGACCGCGGCGGTCTGCTGGCTGAGGGCGTCGATGCCGACCATGACCTCGACCGCGTCGTAGCCCAGGGCCTTGGCGTAGGCGAAGGCGTGCGCGCTGGACTCGGGGTAGACCGACGCCGTCGAGAGAGCGACCAGGGCCACGTCAGATTCCGCCCGGACCGTCCGCCAGGCCGATCCGGTCGATGCGCTCGAGGATCACGCCCTCCCGAAGCGCCCAGGGACAGATCTCCAGGGCGACCAGCTCGAAGATGTCCATCACGGCCTCGGCCACCAGGGCGCCGGGCACGATCTGGTGGGCGCGGTACGGCGAGACGCCCGGCAGCACGGCGAGCTCGCCCTCCGACATCGCGACCAGCTTGGAGATCCAGCCGCGCAAGACCTCCCGCTCGAGGCGACGCGGGACCAGGGATCCGGCCTCGGACGGGGCCGCACCACAGATCCGCGCCAGCGACCGGAACGTCTTCGAGGTCGCCGCCGCGCGGTCGGGTGGGCCGCCCCGGAGCACCAGGCCGGCGTCGCGCGCGATCTCGGCTCGGATCTGCTTGCGCAGGGCGCGCAGGGCCTCCTCGTCGGGCCGGCCGCCGCTGAAGTAGGTCCGCGCGAGCCGCGCTGCTCCGAGCGGCAGGGACCACGCGACGTCGGGCTCCTCGTCCGCGCCCCCGGCCACCTCGAGCGACCCACCGCCGATGTCGAAGACGGCCAGCCGGCCGGCCGACCACCCGAACCACCGCCGTACGGCCAGGAACGTCAGCCGCGCCTCGTCCTCCCCGGCCAGCACCTGGATCGGTACGCCGGTGCGCTCGCGCACGTGGTCGAGCACGGCGTCGCAGTTCTCGGCGTCGCGCACCGCCGACGTGGCGAAGCCGAGGATGTCCTCGCACCCCTTGTCGTCGGCGACCTCGAGCGCCGATGCGGTGAACGCGGTCAGCGCGTCGATGCCTGCCTGCGTGACCCGGTTGGCCTCGTCGAGATGCTCGGCGAGACGCAGCGGCTCCTTGTGGGCGTACGCCGGCAGCGGCGCCGCGCCGCGATGGGCGTCGACGACCAGCAGGTGTCCGGTGTTGGAGCCGATGTCGAGGACGCCGAGGCGCATGGGTCGAATCTACCCGTGCGGCCGCCGCGCCTAGGCTGACCCGGTGCCCGAGGTCGATCTGGTCTTTCCGCGTGCCTTCATCGAGTTCGTCGACCCGGACGACCCCGACCAGGTGTTCCGCTGCGACCTCACCTGGCTGACCTCGCGCTACACCTGCATCTTCGGGCAGGGCTGCCGGGGCATCTACGCCGACGCCCCCGACGTGGGCTGCTGCGCCCTGGGCGCACACTTCGCGGACAAGGCCGACGAGAAGCGGGTCGCGGCTTACGTCGCGGAGCTCGGTCCGGACCTCTGGCAGTTCCACCCGGGCAGTGTCGCGAAGAAGTCCGACTGGATCGAGCGGGACGACGAGGGCGAGCGCAAGACCAAGGTGATCGAGCACGACGGGCAGCACGCGTGCATCTTCCACAACCGCCAGGACTTCGCGACCGGAGCCGGGTGTGCGCTGCACGCGCTGGCCCTCCGGCAGGGACGCAACCCGTTGGAGACCAAGCCGGACGTCTGCTGGCAGCTGCCGATCCGCCGGACCTTCCGCACCGTCGAGCGCCAGGACGACACGACGTACACCGAGGTGTCGATCGGGGAGTACGACCGTCGCGGCTGGGGTCCCGGCGGTCACGACCTCGACTGGTACTGCTCGGGCAACACCGAGGCGCACGTGGCGCGCGAGGCTCTCTACGTCACCAACGAGCCGGAGCTGGTCGAGCTGATGGGCCGACCGGCGTACGACGAGCTGGTCGGCCACTGCGAACGGCACCTCGCGGCCCGCGACCGGCTGGCGATCCACCCGGCCGACCCGACCGAGGACCGTCCGAGCCGGCGCTAGCCGGAGCGGAGGTCGCAGCGAGCGGCGCAGCGCCTGCACGCACGCCGGACCTACTACCGTCTCGACGTCGAGAGAACCCGACCCCCTGTCCGGATCCACGCGGGCGGTGGCGCAGAATGCTCGACATGCGCCTGGACCATCTCAGCTATGCAGCCGGCCCGGACGGCCTCGCCGGCACCGCCCAGCGCATCGGGGGGTTGCTCGGCCGTGAGTTCAGCGAGGGCGGCATCCACCCGCGCTTCGGGACCCGCAACATGGTCCTGCCGTTGTCCGACCACACCTACCTCGAAGTGGTCGAGGTGCTCGACCACCCGGCCTCCGACAAGGCGCCGTTCGGCCAGGCCGTGCGCGCCCGTTCCGCTCTCGGCGGCGGCTGGCTCGGCTGGGTGGTCGCGGTCGACGACATCGCGCCGCTCGAGCGACGGCTCGGCCGCGAGTCGGTGGTCGGCAACCGCCACCGCCCGGACGGCACCGAGCTGCTCTGGAAGCAGATCGGCGTCAACGGCCTGATCGCCGACCCGCAGCTGCCGTTCTTCGTCCAGTGGCTGAGCCCCGACGCGATGCACCCGTCGGCCGGCGGCAACGACGACTTCTCCTTGGCCTGCCTGGAGATCGCCGGCGACCCGCAGCGCGTCAGCGAGTGGCTCGGCGAGACCGTCGAGTCGCCGCTTGAGGATGTCAAGGTCGAGTGGGTGGCCCGGCACGGCACGCCCGGCATCATCGCGGCGCAGTTCCAGACGCCGAACGGCCTGGTCCGGGTCTGAGACCCCCGCGGTCGAGCGACGCGTCTCGAAGCCACCTCCCGCGCGGGGCTGTCCGCAGCCCCAACATCTGGGAGCATCCCGCGACGTACGAGCTGGAGAACCAGGCGGTCGACCGCGACGGCGTCCTCGAGGCCGCCATGTCGTCCGTCGCCTCGTGGGCGGGTCGCGACGTGCTGGACCTCGGCTGCGGCTCGGGCTTCCACCTGCCGCGCTTCGCCGCGTCCGCCGCGCGAGTGTACGGCGTGGAGCCCCATCCCGGACTGCTGCGCATGGCCGCGCGCCGTACCCGCCCGCTGGCCAACGTGACGCTGCTGGCCGGGACGGCGCAGGAGATCCCGTTGCCGGACGCCTCCGTGGACGTCGTCCATGCCCGCTGGGCCTACTTCTTCGGGCCGGGCTGCGAGCCGGGGCTGCGCGAGCTCGCGCGTGTCGTACGCCGTGGGGGCTCGGCGTTCGTGATCGACAACGATGCGACACGGTCGACGTTCGGCCGCTGGTTCCGTCGTGGCTATCCGGCGATCGACGCCGACGCGGTCGAGCGCTTCTGGTCGTCCCAGGGGTGGACGCGGGTGTCGTTGGACATCGACTGGCGATTCGACTCGCGAGCGGACCTCGAGTCCGTCGTCCGGATCGAGTTCGCCCCCGAGGTGGCGGCGGCCGTCCTCGCCGAGCACGAGGGCACGACCGTCGACTACGCGGTCAACCTGTGGTGGAGGGGTTACTGACCGGACTTGTCGGCCCGCTCACCCCGACGACAGGCGGACGGAGAGGGTGGGGGAGAGCAGGACCCCGGGCCCGGCGACCGGGGGCGTGGACAGCAACCCCTCCAGCGCCTTCACCAGCTCGACGGCGACCTCCTCCAACGGCTGTCGCACCGAGGTCAAGCCGCCCGGCACGACCTGAGCGACCTGGGAGTCGTCGAACCCGACGACGGCGACGTCCCGGCCCCAGTGGATGCCGCGGTCGCCGAGGGCGTGGAGCACGCCCATCGCCAACGTGTCGGACGCGCACACGAACGCCGAGGGCCGGGCCTCGTCGAGCAGCACCGAGGCTGCCTCGCGGCCCGAGGCCACCGTGTCCTCCACCCGCGACGCCAGCCCCGTGGTCGGCAGGTCGCGCGCGTGCATCGCGCGCGTCCAGCCGGAGCGCCGGTCCTCGCCGATGAAGGAGTCCTTGCGCCAGCCGATCCAGGCGATCCGGGTGTGCCCCTTCTCCAGCAGGTGGTCGGTGGCCAGCTCGGCACCGGCGGCCCCGTCGACGTCGACCCAGGCATGCGTGGCCTCGGGGTTGTCCCACGGCCGGCCGAACGCCACGAACGGCGCCCGGCGCGAGGTCAGCCAGGCGGCCTGCGGGTTGCCGAGGTAGGTGTCGGTGACGATGAACGCGTCGACCGCGGTCGAGCGGAGGAGGTCGTCGTACGCCGCGACGGCATCGTCGGTCGTCCCCGCGAACAGCAGGATGTGGTAGCCGCTCTCCCCCGCAGTCTCGACCAGGGAGTGGACGAAGCGGTCCATCGCGGCGTTGGCCGTGCCCTCCTGGGCGGGGTTGAACTTCAGCCCGATCAGGTGCGAGGCGCGGGTGCGCAGGTTGCGAGCGGCCCGGTTGGGGGAGTAGCCGAGCTCGGCGATCGCGTGCTGCACCCGGGCCAGCGTGTCGGGACGCAGCAGGTCGGGGCTGTTGACGGCGTTGGAGACGGTCTGACGCGAGACGCCCGCCCGCTCGGCCACGTCGGCCAGCGTCGGGGGCGTCAGCGACAGTCGCCCCGACCACGCCATCCCGGCTCCCCCTGTCAGCCGCTTGATCGATCCAATGCCCGAGGATACCGTCCGGCACCGCGCCGGGCGGCGCCACACCCGCAGGGGTACGGCGGGTCGGCCGCCGGTGTCGGCGGCGACGTCTAGCGTTCCGGGCATGTCGAAGACCCCCCGCGCGTCCTACCGCTGCTCCGAGTGCGGGTGGACCTCCGCGCAGTGGGTGGGGCGCTGCGGCGAGTGCCAGTCCTGGGGGTCGGTCGCCGAGACCAGGTCGGCGGGCGCGGTCGCGCTCCGCGCCGAGGCCGGGCCGGTGAGCAGCGCCGCGGTGCCGATCGCCCAGGTCTCGGTCGAGGCGTCGGCCTTCCGCAGCAGCGGGGTGCCCGAGCTCGACCGGGTGCTGGGAGGCGGTCTCGTCCCGGGCGCCGCCATCCTGCTCGCCGGCGAGCCAGGGGTCGGCAAGAGCACGCTCCTGCTCGAGGTCGCGGCCCAGACCTCGCGTTACCAACGTCGCACCCTCTACGTCACGGGCGAGGAGTCGGCGTCCCAGGTGCGGTTGCGCGCCGACCGCACCGGCGGCGTGCACGACGAGCTCTACCTCGCCGCCGAGACCGACCTCGGCGCGATCCTGACCCACGTCGAGCAGGTCCGGCCCGAGGTACTGGTCGTCGACTCCATCCAGACCATCGGCGCGGCGAGCCTCGACGGCGTCCCGGGCGGCGTCACCCAGGTCAAGGAGGTCACCGCCGCCCTGATCCGGGTCGCCAAGACCCGCAACATCACCACGATCATCGTCGGCCACGTCACCAAGGACGGCTCGATCGCCGGCCCGCGGGTGCTCGAGCACGTCGTCGACGTCGTGCTCCACTTCGAGGGCGACCGCGACTCCCGCTTCCGCATGGTCCGCGCCCTGAAGAACCGCTTCGGCCCGGTGGACGAGGTCGGCTGCTTCGACCTCGGCGCCGAGGGCATCAGCGCGGTGACCGACCCCACCGGGCTCTTCGTGGAGAACCACCGGTCGCGCGTGCCCGGCACCTGCGTCGCGGTGTCCATGGAGGGGCGCCGGCCGATGCTGGCCGAGGTGCAGGCGCTGGTGACCAAGACGTCGCTGGAGCGGCCGCGGCGTACGACGTCGGGGCTGGAGTCGTCGCGGGTCGCGATGATCATGGCCGTCCTGCAGCAGCACTGCGGCGTCGCGCTGCACACCCAGGACGTCTTCGTCTCGACGGTCGGCGGAGCCAGGCTCGGCGAGCCGGCGAGCGACCTCGCCGTCGCGGTCGCGCTGGCGTCGGCCGCCATCGGAGCGGCCCCGCCGCAGGGGGTGGTGGCCCTGGGTGAGATCAGCCTGGCCGGCGAGGTGCGCAAGGTCCGTGACCTGCCGCAACGGATCGCCGAGGCGGCCCGGCTCGGCTTCCGGGTCGCGTTGGTCCCGGTCGGCGAGCGGAGCGCCCGACCCGGACGGCGCACCGTCGACGGGCTGACGGTGCTGGAGGTCGGCGACCTCTGGGGGGCGCTGGTCTCCCTCGACCTGACCGGTCCGCGGCGGACCAGCGCACGCGAGGCCGGCTGACCCCGGCGGCTTGCGCATCGACCGGGTCCGGTCGATCCTGCCGGTATGCCGACCCACCCCGACCGAGCCGACGACATGGCCCTGAGCGACGCGATCGGCCGCACCCGCTCCGTGCCGATCGGCGACCACGGCTTCCTCAGCGACGGCGAGGTCTCCGCGCTGCTGGCGCCCGACGGGTCGGTCTCGTGGATGTGCGTGCCCCGGTTCGACGCACCCAGCGTCTTCGGCTCGATCCTGGGACCGCGGGCCGGCACGTTCCGGATCGCACCGCTCGACGTGAGCGTGCCCGTCAGCCGTCGCTACCTGCCCGGCACGATGATCCTGGAGACCAGCTGGGGCACCCAGACCGGGTGGATCATCATCCGCGACGTGCTGCTGGTCGGGCCCTGGCACCACACGACCGACCGCTCGGTGACCTACCGGCGTACGCCGAACGACTACGAGGCCGAGCACATCCTGCTGCGCACCATCCGCTGCGTCTCCGGCGAGGTGCAGACCGTCATGGACTGCGAGCCGGTCTTCGACTACGGGCGCGCGCCGGCCTCCTGGGCCTATACCGGCGAGTCCTACCACCAGGGCGTCGCCACGGCCCCGCCGTCGGGCGTGGGGGGCGACGTCCGGATGACCCTGACCACCGACCTGCTGGTCGGCTTCGAGGGCGGCCACGCCGGGTCGCGCACCCTGCTCAAGGAGGGCGAGGCCCGCTTCGTCGCCCTGTCCTGGGGCGGCGCCGAGCCGCCGACCACGTACGACGACGCCTACTCGCGGCTGGTGTGGACCGCCCACCACTGGCAGCACTGGCTGGCCCGGGGCCACTTCCCCGACCACCCGTGGCGCAGCTACCTGCAACGCAGCGCCCTGACCCTCAAGGGGCTGACGTATGCCCCGACCGGCGCGGTCACCGCGGCCGGGAGCACGTCGCTGCCCGAGACGCCCGGCGGCAACCGCAACTACGACTACCGCTACGCCTGGATCCGCGACGCGACGTTCGCGCTGTGGGCGATGTACTCCTTGGGCCTGGACTGGGAGGCCGTGGACTTCTTCGAGTTCATCGCCGACATGGCCGGCGGCGACCAGGACCTCCAGATCATGTACGGCATCGGCGGCGAGCGGCAGCTCGAGGAGCGCGTGCTCGACCATCTCCCGGGCTACGCCAACAGCCGTCCCGTGCGCGTCGGCAACGCGGCGTACTGCCAGCGCCAGCACGACGTCTGGGGAGCCCTGCTGGACTCGGTGTACCTCCAGTCGCGCGCCGCCGACCACATCGACAACCGCATCTGGCCGATCCTCGACACCCAGGTCGCGCAGGCGCTGAAGTACTGGCGCGAGCCGGACGCCGGCATCTGGGAGGTGCGCGGTGAGCCGAAGCACTTCACCTCCTCCAAGATCATGTGCTGGGTCGCGGTCGACCGCGGCGCCAAGCTCGCCCGGATGAACGGAGACGACGACAAGGCGGCCGAGTGGGAGCTCGCCGCCGAGGAGATCAAGCAGGACGTCCTCGACCACGGCGTGGACGAGCGCGGCGTGTTCACCCAGTACTACGGCAGTACGTCGCTCGACGCGTCGTTGCTGCTCGCACCGCTGCTGCGGTTCCTGCCGCCCGACGACCCCAGGATCCGAGCCACCGTGATGGCGATCCGCGATGAGCTCACCGTCGAGGGACTGGTGCTGCGCTACCGGGTCGAGGAGACCGACGACGGCTTCACCGGCGAGGAGGGGACGTTCACGATCTGCTCGTTCTGGCTCGTGTCGGCCTTGTGCGAGATCGGTGAGCACGACCTCGCCCGGCAGCTGTGCGCCAAGCTGTTGTCGTTCGCCGGCCCCCTGCAGCTCTACGGCGAGGAGATCGACCCCCACAGCGGCCACCACCTGGGCAACTTCCCACAGGCCTTCACCCATCTGGCCCTCATCAACGCCGTGCTCCACGTGATCGCCCACGACACCGACGAGGTCACGAACCGTCCGGCGTCGTCGTGATGGTCGGAGAAGTGTCGCGCGACGCCCTACACTGACGCCGCACGCCGACGAGGGGAGGCCGGGTGGCTGCCGTCACGGGGACCGACGACACGATGCGCATGCGCGCGACCCTGTCGGCGATCGCGCCGGGCACCGCGCTCCGCGACGGGCTCGAGCGGGTGCTCCGCGGCCGCACCGGCGCGCTGATCGTGCTCGGCCAGGACCGCACCGTCGAGTCGATCTGCACCGGCGGCTTCACCCTCGACGTGCCGTTCACCGCCACCGGCCTGCGCGAGCTGGCCAAGATGGACGGCGCGATCATCGTCGACCGCGACCTCTCCCGCATCACCCGCGCGGCCGTCCACCTGATGCCCGACCCGTCCATCCCCTCCGACGAGACCGGCACGCGCCACCGCACCGCCGACCGCGTCGCCCGGCAGACCGGCTTCCCGGTCATCTCGGTGTCGCAGTCGATGCAGATCATCGCGGCGTACGTCGGTGAGATGCGGCACGTGATCGAAGGCTCG
>JAICHQ010000087.1 GCA_025924815.1 Nocardioides sp. | reverse complement strand
GCCTTGTCGAGGTTCGCGTTGTCCGGCCAGCTGTTGAGCGGCGCGAAACGTTGGGCGCCGCTACCGCCGCCACCGCGCCCGTCGGCGATGCGGTAGGTCCCGGCGGAGTGCCAGCTCATCCGGACGAACAGCGGACCGTAGTTGCCGTGGTCGGCGGGCCACCAGTCCTGCGAGGTGGTCAGCACCTCGGTGACGTCACGCTTGAGTGCATCGAGGTCGAGGGTCTTGAACTCCTCGGCGTAGTCGTAGTCCGCTCCCCAGGGGTTGGGTCGCGACCCGTGCTGGCGGAGCACCCCCAGGTTGAGCTGGTTGGGCCACCAGTCCTGGTTGGTGCGCGGCCGGGTCTCCTTGACGCTCGGGGCCGGGATGACCGGGTTCTCGCTTTCGCTGCCATGGTCAGACACGTGGCTTCTCCTGTCCGGGTGTGTGGTCCCGATCGGTGCTTCGGGTGGTCGTGGATGCCGCCCGCTGGGCGGCGCAGTCGGGGCACAGGCCCCAGAAGATGACCTCGGCCTCGTCGAGGACGTAGCCGTGGTCGGTGGAGGGGGTCAGGCACGGCACGTGGCCGACCGCGCAGTCGACGTCGGCGATGGCGCCGCAGGAGCGGCACACGAGGTGGTGGTGGTTGTCGCCGACCCGGGCCTCGTAGCGCGCGACCGAGCCCCTGGGCTGGATCCGGCGGGCGAGCCCGGCCGCGGTCAGGGTGCGCAACGAGTCGTAGACCGCCTGGTGCGAGACCTCGGGCAGGTCACGGCGTACGGCGGTGATCACCGAGTCGGTGTCGGCGTGCGCGAGCTCGACGAGGGCGTCGAGGACGGCCACGCGCGGCCGGGTCACGCGCAGGCCCGCCTCCCGCAGGAGCCGGGTGACGTCGGGGGCCTGGTGCATTGGTCGATCCTGGCCCGCTTTCTTGAACGAGTCAAGAATCGAGCGAGAACTCGACGAACCCTCCGCCGACCACGTCGGCGACCGCTCGCAGCCGGAGCCGGGTGACGTCGCTGACCCGCGCGTGCCCGGCCAGCCCGGCGTTCGACCCGGGGCGCACCGGCTCGGGTGCGTTGATGGACACACAGGTACGCCGGCCGCCGTCGGCCGCGTTCTGCAACGCGACCGCGTGGCCCGTCGTACCGCTCCCGGCGAACGCGTCGAGCACCCGAGCGTCGTCCGGCATGGTCTCCAGGACCCGTCGCAGCAGCCCGGTCGGCTTGGGCGACTCGAAGAGGTGACCGACCAGGGCCTTGAGCTCCATCACCGCGGTGTCGGTCGAGCCGACCTCCGCGGCCAGCCAGATGGTGCGCAGCTTCTTGCGCCGACCCTCGTGGAGCCAGTCCAGCTGGAACACGTCGGCCCGCCGCCGCTCGCCGGACCCGACCCAACGGCAGACCAGGTCGTCCGATCGCGCGTCGATCCTGGTCGCCGACCAGCGCCAGACGGCGGGGCTGCCGTCGCCGAACACCGGCTTGACCTCGAGGGAGCCCGCGAACGGCTCGGTCGAGACGCGGCCGCCCTCGGGATCGCCGTACACCGCGAAGTGCATGGTCGGTGCGGTGACGGGGTTGAACTTCTTGTTGGTGTTGCGCAACGGCAGGCGCCGATGGCGGCGGCCCTCGACGGTGACGTGCGGGAAGTCGCGCGGGTCCACAGTGGTCGTGCTGGAGGCGTCGAGCGCGCAGGTCGTCGTCGACCGGGCGTAGACCAGCAGGTACTCGTGCGACGTGGCGAAGCCCTTGCCGAGCTGACGGCCCTTGGGGTTGAGGTTCACCACGATCTGGGCGACGAACTGGTCCTCGCCGAACACCTCGTCCATCAGCAGCCGCAGGCGGGCCGCCTCGTTGTCGTCGATGCTGACGAAGACGGCGGCGCGTGGACTCATCACCGTGCGGACGGCCTCGAGGCGGGGTCGCATCATCTCGGCCCAGACCCGGTGCCGGTCGGCGCGCGGACCGGTCACCTTGTCGTTGTAGGCGAACGGGTTGCCGGTGTTGTAGGGCGGGTCGAGGTAGACCACGTCGAACGGCCCGTACGCCGGCGCCAGCCGCGGCAGCACGTCGAGGTTGTCGCCCTCGACGAAGGTGTTCCACGGCTCCACGCACCTCACGCTAGTCGGCACCGGCCGCCGCCCGGGGGACGCGCCGCCGGAGTGGTCGCGCAGCACAGGCTCAGTCGGATCCCGGTACGTCGGCGACCGCCACCGTGGTCACGGCGACGAGGCACTCCTCCAGGGGGCTCGCCACCTCGTGGGGCAGGATCTGGACCCGACCGGACCCGTCGACCACGACATCCGCGCCCGGTGGCCGGTCGCAGCCGACCGCGATCACTGCGCCGAACACCGCGTGCCCGCTCGCCTTCGCCCGTGCCACGGCCGAGCTGATCCGGTGGGTGCTGCCCGGCCGGAACTGTCTCTCGAAGGCGCGAAGGTGGGCCGCGGTGTCCAGCAGGCTCGCGGCGCGCGAGACCCGGCCTCCCGCCCCCGTCAGGGACACCAGCGACACGTGGGCGCCCTGGACCGGACCGGACGAGGGTGGCGTCGGTGGGCCGCCCGGGCCGAGCTCGACGTCCGAGTGGGTCGACCCACAGCCGGCCGTGGCACCCAGTGCCGCGGTCGCCAGCAGGGTTCCGAGAGCGGGTCGCATGTGGGTCGGACGTATCCGAGCGGTCACGGGTTCCACCCTCAGGAGCGGATCGCGGGCCGACACTCGAAGCCGGTGAGCGTCTCGTGGCGTCCGGCCACGGCCAGGACGCGGGAGTCCGACCAGCGTGGTCCGATCACCTGCAATCCGAGGGGCAGCCCGTCCGAGGAGAGCCCCGTCGGGACGGCGGTGGCCGGCTGTCCCGTCAGGTTGGCCGGGAGGGCAAGCAGGCACCAGTCGTCGAAGAAGGGATCGACCGGGGTCCCGTCGATCATCTCCGGTCCGGTCACCTCCGTCGAGAACGCAGGCACCGGCATCGACGGTGTCAGCAGGACGTCGTACTCGGTGAGGAAGGACTCCCAGGCACTGGTGAAGAGGCGCCGGCGGTCCTGGGCGTCGAGGTAGTCGGCGGCCGTCGCCGACCGACCGGCCTCGGTGATCTTGCGGGTCGCCGGGTCGATCCCTTCGTGCTCGAGCAGCGGACCGTCCGAGGCGAAACCCTCCGGGAGCGCGATGTCGTTCCAGAGCTCCGCCGGGTACGCCGTGACCGGGTGAGCGTCGACGACGCGCGCCCCGTCGTCGGCGAGCCGGTCGACCGCGGCCCGGAAGGAGGCCCGGACCTCCGGCTCGACCGAGGCCCAGCCCAGGTCCTCGGACACGGCCACGCGCAGCACCGACCAGTCGACCGAGGAGTCCTCGCCCAGCGGCACCGGCCAGCCGAGCGGATCGGCCGGGTCGGCTCCGGCCATCACGCGGACCGCGAGCGCCGCGTCCCTGACCGAGGCGGCCAGCGGACCGTCCACCGACAGGGTGGGCCAGCCGCGGAAGCCGGGCAGCTTCGGGATCAGTCCGAACGTCGGCTTGTGGCCGACGACGCCGCAGAACGCCGAGGGGATCCGGATCGAGCCGCCTCCGTCGGTGCCCACGGCCAGGGGCGTCGCGCCGTACGCCACGGACGCGCCGGCCCCACCGCTCGACCCACCGGGCGTCCGGTCCGGCGACCACGGATTGCGGGTGAGGCCGAACACGGCGTTGTCGGTGTATCCGCGATAGCAGAACTCCGGGTTGTTGGTCTTGCCCACGATCACGGCGCCCGCCGCCCGCAGCCGAGCGACCGGCACCGCGTCCACGTCCGGGACGAAGTCGCGCAGCGCGAGCGAGCCGTTGGTCGCGCGCTGTCCGGCCACCCAGACGTGGTCCTTGACCGAGACCGGGACGCCCGCGAGCGGTCCGTACGTCGCGTGATCGGCCGCGTCGATCTCCCGGGCCTGCCCCAGGGCCTCGTCGCGGAGCACGACCGTGAAGGCGTTGACCTCCCCGTCGTACTCCGCGATCCGGTCGAGCGCGGCGTTCACGAGCGACTCGGCCGTCGCCGTCCCGTCACGGACGGCGGCCGCCATCGCGGTGGCGTCGCGGACGCTCACCCCTCGGTGCGTTCGTGGGCCAGCGCCTCACGCTCCAAGATGTCCGCCTGCTCCTCCGCCAACCGGCGTTCCGAATCGGTGTCGATCGAGCGGCACAGCCACCAGTAGAGGATGCCCGCGACCGGGAGGCCGATGAACAGCGAGTAGTCGGCGCCCCCGGCGGCGTTGGCGACCCAGCCCGAGTAGTGCTCGGTGCTGAAGAACGGGGTCATCGCGACGAAGCCCACCAGGTAGGAGACGATCCCGCGCCAGCCCCAGCGGCCGTAGATGCCGTCGGGCTTGAAGATCTCCGCGATCGCGTAGTGCCCACGGCGGACGACGAAGTAGTCGACGAGGTTGACCGCGGTCCACGGGATGAAGAAGTACAGGACGAGCAGCAGGAAGTTCGAGAAGTTCGCCTGGAAGGAGTCGTTGTTGGCCACCGCCAGGGCGACCACCAACGAGAGCAGGGCCGTGAAGGTGATCATCGACAGCCGGACCGCCATGGTCGGCCTCACCTTCTTGAAGGAGTCCAGCGCGCTGATCAGGGTGAGCGAGCCGCCGTACATGTTGAGGGCGGTCACCGAGAGCAGCCCGAGTGCCGAGTAGAAGAGGACGATCCCGCCGAAGCCGGTGAAGAACTCGTTGCCGACCGAGTGCAGCTCGGCGATTCCGGTGCCGCTGAAGCTCAGACCCGCCCAGGCCGCCAGTGCCGAGCCGATGAACATGATCCAGGCCGCGCCGAGGGCCGAGCCGCTGTAGGTCCACAGGAACGTCTTCTTGATCGTGACCTCCGGCGGGAGGTAGCGCGAGTAGTCGGAGACGTAGATCGCCCAGCTGATCTGATAGCCCGCGACGACCGAGAACTGGAGCAGGAACGGGGTCAGGTCGAAGTTGCTCAGCGAGAAGGAGCCGGCCGGGTAGTGGAGGGTGAGCACGATGATCGTGAGGATCCCGAACAGCACCAGGAAGCCGTAGGTCAGCGCCCGCTCCATCCGGTGGATGACGTCGTAGCCGAAGATCGCCGCGGCCGCCGCGAGAGCGGTGCCGACGACGAGCCAGACCTTCACCTGGCCGATCCCACCCCCGGTGATCTCCGTGACCGACTCCGAGGCCAGCAGGGTGTTGAAGACGTTGAAGCCGGCGTACTGCAGGTAGGCGAACAGCCAGACCAGGATGGCGCCGATGTAGCCGAACTGCGGTCGCGACTGGATCATCTGGGGGAGCCCGAGCTGTGGTCCCTGCGAACAGTGCGCGGCCATGAAGAACGTGCCGACGATGACGCCGAGCAGGATCGCGATCAGCGACCAGATCAGGTTGCCGCCGGCACCCACGCCGAGAACACCCACGGCGAGGGTCGCGATCTGGGCGTTGCTCATGAACCAGAGCGGGCCCAGGTGCCACAGCTTCCCGTGCCGCTCGGCGAGGGGCACGTAGTCGATCGAGCGGATCTCGATCGCGCTCCTGCGGGGTTCTGCGGTGGTACTCATCCGGCTTCCTTTCCCAGAGATGCCGCCATCAGGGGGACCGGCTCGTAGGTGACGAGTGAGGCGGCGATGCCCGTCACTTCCGCGTGGTCGTACCCCGGGTCGATCACGTCGATGTCGGCCGGCATGTACGCCGGTCCGCTGATGACGGCCGGTGGTGCGGCCTGACCGTTCATGCGGGTGGGAACGGCTGGCCCTTGCCCAGCACGGTGAGCCCGTCCTCGACCATGAAGCCGCGCGCGCGGTCGGCCTCGGCGTCGACCCCGACCTGGGCACCGGGCGGCACCCGGACCGACTTGTCGAGGATCGCCCTGCGGACCACCGCACCGGCGCCGACCTGGACCTGGTCCATCAGCACGGAGTCCTCGACGAGTGCCCCCTGCTCGACGCGGACGGCCGGCGAGAGCACCGACCGGCGTACTTCTCCGCCGGTGATCACGACACCGGGCGAGAACAGCGACTCCTCGGCGACCGGCGCCGTGCCGTCGGCACCCTTGGCCAGCTTGACCGGGGGCTGCGGCCCGTGGTTGGCGTAGATCGGCCACCGGGCGTTGTAGAGGTTGAAGACCGGCAGCGGCGAGACGACGTCCATGTGGGCGTCGTAGAAGGAGCGCATCGTCCCGACGTCGCGCCAGTAGCCACGGTCGCGGTCGGTGGCCCCGGGCACTTGGTTGTCGCGGAAGTCGTAGACGCCGGCCTCGTGGCGGCGTACGAACGCCGGGACGATGTCACCGCCCATGTCGTGCTTGGAGCCCTGCATGTCGGAGTCGCGGGTCACGGCCTCCACCAGCGCCTGCGCGTCGAACACGTAGTTGCCCATGCTGGCCAGGATCTCGTCGGGGTTGTCGGGCAGGCCCTGCGGGTCCTTCGGCTTCTCCAGGAACGCGCGGATGGTGCCGGGATCGTCGGGCCTGACGTCGATCACGCCGAACTGGTCGGCCAGCGAGACGGGCTGCCGGATCGCCGCGACCGAGCAGGCCGCACCGCTCGCGACGTGCTGCTCGACCATCTGCTCGAAGTCCATGCGGTAGACGTGGTCGGCCCCCACCACGACGACGATGTCGGGCTGGTCGTCGTGGATGAGGTTGAGGGACTGGTAGATCGCGTCGGCGCTGCCGAGGTACCAGTGCTTGCCGAGGCGCTGCTGGGCCGGGACCGGCGCGATGTAGTTGCCGAGCAGGGTCGACATCCGCCAGGTCGTGGTGACGTGCCGGTCGAGGGAGTGCGACTTGTACTGCGTCAGCACGACGACCCGTAGATAGCCGCTGTTGACGACGTTGGAGAGCGCGAAGTCGATCAGCCGGTAGATCCCGGCGAACGGCACCGCCGGCTTCGCCCGGTCCGCGGTGAGCGGCATCAACCGCTTCCCCTCGCCACCCGCCAGGACGATGGCCAGGACCCGCTTCCGACCGGTGTCGCTCATGCCGGTCACGTTAGCCATGTCGACCGCGCTCGGCGAGCGTCGTCGGTCGTCGTCGGTCGAGCCTGTCGGGGCCGCCGCCGGACAGGTAGCGTCCGCACGTGCGCGTCGACATCCTGACCAAGGAGTACCCGCCCGAGATCTACGGCGGCGCGGGGGTGCATGTGGCGGAGCTCGTGCGGGCCCTACGTGGACTTCGCGACCTCGACGTACGGGTGCAGGCGTTCGGGGAGCCGCGCGACGAGCCGGGGGTCACGGCGTACGCCGACCTGCCGGAGCTCGCCGGCACCAACGCCGCCCTGCAGACCCTCGGCGTCGACCTGGCCATCGCCGCGGGGAGCGACGGCACCGACCTGGTGCACTCGCACACCTGGTACGCCAACCTCGGGGGTCACCTCGCCGGCCTGCTGTACGGCGTACCCCACGTCGTCACCGCCCACTCGCTGGAACCGTTGCGGCCGTGGAAGGCCGAGCAGCTCGGCGGCGGGTACGCCGTGTCGTCGTTCGCCGAGCGCACGGCGTACCTCGGCGCGGCCGCGGTGATCGCGGTGTCGGCCGCGATGCGCGACGACGTGCTGCACGCCTATCCCGACGTGGATCCCGCGCGTGTGCACGTCGTCCACAACGGCATCGACACCGAGACCTGGTCCCACGTCGACGACCCCGCCCGCGTGCGGTCCCACGGGGTCGACCCGGACCGAGCGTCGGTGGTCTTCGTCGGCCGGATCACCCGGCAGAAGGGGCTGCCGCTCTTCCTGCGCGCGTGCCGCGCGCTGCCGCCCGACGTCCAGCTGGTGCTCTGCGCCGGCGCCCCCGACACCCCGGAGATCCTGGCCGAGGTCGAGGGGCTCGTCGCCGAGCTGGCCACGACCCGCGCCGGTGTCGTCTGGATCCGCGAGATGCTTCCGCACGCCGACGTGGTGGCGCTGCTGTCGGCCGCGACGGCGTTCGTCTGCCCGTCGATCTACGAACCACTCGGGATCGTCAACCTCGAGGCGATGGCCTGCGAGACCGCCGTCGTGGCCACCGCGACCGGCGGCATCCCCGAGGTGGTCGTGCCCGGCGAGACCGGGCTGCTGGTGCCGATCGAGCAGGCCGGTGACGGCACCGGCACGCCCCTGGATCCCGATCGGTACGTCGCCGACTTCGCCGCCGCCCTCGCCTCGGTCGTGACCGACCCCGACCGCGCCGCCAGGATGGGACGGGCCGGGCGCGAGCGCGCGATCGCAGCGTTCTCCTGGCAGACGATCGCGGAGCGCACGAGACAGATCTACGCCGACCTGCCCTGACCGCCGAAGTGGGACTTGTCCGCCGCCGAAGTGGGACTTCTCCGCGCTCGAGGGGCGAGTTCTCCCGAGGTCTCACCGGTTCTGGGCGGGAGAAGTCCCACTTCGGCCCGGGAGAACTCCCACTTCGGCGGTATCGCGTTGTGTTGCCCGTCGTCACGGACGGGGCATACGTTGGGAGTCATGGAGCTGCTGCCGTCGGCCCACGTCGACCCGTTCTGCCGTGACCATCTCCCGCCGGCCGAGCAGTGGCCCGAGCTGACCTTCGACCTGCCCGAGCTCCGGTACCCCGACCGCCTCAACTGCGCGACCGCGCTGCTCGACGACGTGGCCGCACGCCACGGCGCCGACCGGCCTTGCCTGCACCAGCCCGGCCGGCCCACCTGGTCGTACGCCGAGCTGGTGGCGGCCGCGAACCGGGTGGCCCGCGTCCTCGTCGAGGACCTCGGCATCGCCCCGGGCAATCGCGTGCTGCTGCGCGGGCCCAACAACCAGTGGCTCTCGGCGGCGTGGTTCGGCGCGCTCAAGGCGGGGGCCGTCCTGGTCACCACGATGCCCCTGCTCCGCACCGGCGAGCTCCGGACCATCCACGAGATCGCCCACCTCGACGCCGCCCTGGTCGACCACCGGTTCCTCGACGCGGTCGAGCCGCTGGGCGTGCCGACCCTCGCGTACGGCGACGACGCCTGGGACGAGCGGGTGGCGGCCAAGGACCCGGCGTTCGACGACGTCGCGACCTCCAGCGACGACGTCTGCATGCTGGCGTTCACCTCCGGCACCACCGGCCGCCCGAAGGCGACGATGCACTTCCATCGCGACGTGATGTCGATCTGCGAGACGTTCTCACGACACGTGCTGAAGCCGTCGAGCGACGACGTCTTCACCGGCACCCCGCCGTACGCCTTCACGTTCGGCCTCGGCGGCGTGCTGCTGTTCCCCCTGCATGCCGGCGCGTCGACGCTGCTGGTCGAGAAGGCCACGCCGGCCGAGCTCGCCGACCTGATCGACGAGCACGGCGTGACCGTCTGCTTCACCGCCCCGACGGCGTACAAGGCGATGCTCGCGGCCGGCAAGGCCCTGCCGACCCTGCGCAAGGCCGTCTCCGCGGGCGAGCACCTGCCGCGTGCGACCTGGGAGGCGTTCCGGGAGGCCACCGGCGTCGAGGTCATCGACGGCATCGGCTCGACGGAGATGCTGCACATCTTCATCTCGGCCTCGGGCCCCGACATCCGGCCGGGGTCGACCGGCCGCGCGGTGCCCGGGTACGCCGCCACGACCGTCGACGAGCTCGGCGACGAGGTGCCACCGGGCGAGCCCGGGCTGCTCGCCGTACGCGGCCCGACGGGCTGTCGCTACCTCGACGACGAGCGCCAGCTCGGCTACGTCCGGAACGGCTGGAACCTCACCGGCGACACGTTCATCCGCGACGACGACGGCTACTTCTGGTACCAGGCCCGCAGCGACGACATGATCGTCACCTCCGGCTACAACATCGCCGCGCCGGAGGTGGAGGAGGCCCTGCTCAAGCATCCGCTGGTCTCTGAGTGCGCGGTCGTGGGCGTGCCCGACGAGGCGCGAGGCATGATCGTCAAGGGGTACGTCGTGAGCGCGGGGCCGGTGACCGCGCGCGAGCTGCAGGACTTCGTCAAGGCCGAGATCGCGCCGTACAAGTACCCCCGGGCGATCGAGTTCGTCGACGAGCTGCCGAAGACCGCGACCGGGAAGCTGCAGCGCTTCCGGCTCCGGGAGGCCGAACCGGCCGAGCCCGTCGGGGCCACGCCGCGGGCCGATGCGTGAGCAGTCACCGCGACACCTGATCCTGTCGCTGTTCGGGCTGTACGCGCGCGCCGATCCGCAGTGGCTCTCCGTGCGCTCGCTGATCACCCTGATGGCCGACCTCGACGTCGACGCCGCGGCCACGCGCTCGTCGGTGTCGCGGTTGAAGAAGCGCGGGGTGCTCGAGTCGGCCAGGGTCGGCGGGCAGGCGGGCTACCGGCTGTCGGCGTCGGCGCTGGCCGTCCTGCGCGAGGGCGACGCGCGGATCTGGGCGCGGCCGCGGGCGGCGGTCGCCGACGGGTGGCTGATCGTGGTGTTCTCGGTGCCCGAGGCCGAGCGCGGCAAGCGGCACGAGCTGCGCTCGCTGCTGACCCGGCTGGGCTTCGGCACCGCCACACCCGGCGTCTGGATCGCACCCGGCACGGCGTACGACGAGACGCTGGCAGCCCTCGACCGCGCCGGGCTGACGGCGTACACCGAGCACTTCCGGGGTTCCTACCTGGGCTCCGGGCCGACCGAGGTGCGCGTCGCGGAGTGGTGGGACCTGCCGGCGATCGCCGCGCTGTACGACGAGTTCGTCGCCGGCCACCGGCCCCAGGCGCGGCGCCGGGAGCCGGACCCGGCGGCCGCCTACGCGGCGTACCTCCCGATGCTCACGGCCTGGCGCCGGCTGCCCTACCTCGACCCGGGCATCCCCCTGGAGTTCCTGCCGGCGAGCTGGCCCGGAGTGGAGGCCGGCACCTTGTTCGCCGACCTGGACGCCCGCCTCCGCGAGCCGGCCGCGAAGCACGCCGGAGCCGTCATCGGCAGGGCCGTGGGGACGTGATCCCGGGCCCAGACCCAGACTCGGACGAGCGCTACAGGACGGCGAACCCCTGCAGCTCCACCAGCGCGTCCGCGTCCCAGAGCCGGGCGACCCCGATGCCGGCCATGGCGGGATAGTCGCCGCCCACCAGCCGCTTCCAGACCGCGCCGATCTCGCGGGCGTGGGCCCGGTAGTCGTCCATGTCCACGATGTAGACCGTCAGCGACGCCAGCCGGTCGGGGGTGCCGTCGGCCGCGGCGAGTGCGGTCAGGAGGTTGGCAAGCGCCTGCTCGAACTGGGCGACCACCCCGCCGGTCACGATGGCGCCCGAGTCGTCCATGCCGGTCTGTCCGGCCAGGAACACCGAGGTGCCGCGGCCCACGACGGCGTGCGAGAAGCCGGACGGGCGGGCCAGCGACTCGGGGTTGACCCGGTTGAGATCGGCCATCAGCTCTGCACGCTCCCGCCGTCGACGTTGAGTCCCTGCCCGTTGATCGCGGCGTTGTCCACGCACAGCAGCACCGCCGACGCGACCTCCTCGACGGTCACCAGCCGCCCGATCGGCTGCATGTTCTCCAGGATCGCCCGCGCCTCGCCCGGCGTACGCCCGGTGCCCGCCGCGATCGCCGCGACGGACTCGTCGGTCATCGGGGTGTCGACGTACCCCGGGCACACGGCGTTGACCGTCACCCCGGTGCGCGCGACCTCCAGGGCCGCGGTCCGGACCAGGCCGAGGACCCCGTGCTTGCTGGCGGTGTACGCCGCGATCCGCGGCGATCCCGCCTTCGCGGCGACCGAGGCGATCACCACGACACGTCCGAACCCGGCCGCGGTCATCGACGGCAGCGCCCGGCGCAGACACCGGAACGGCGCGGTCAGGTTGAGATCGAGCATCCGCTGCCACTCGTCGTCGGTCGTCCGCACCAGCGGCGCCGACATCGACGCACCCGCGTTCACGACGAGGATCTCGACCGGGCCCCATTCCTGCTCCACCCGCGTGAACGCCGCCTCGATCGCGGCGGCGTCCGTCATGTCGGCTGGTACGACGAGCGACTCGCCGGGCAGCGAGTCCGCGACGGCCCCCAGCGCCTCGGCGTCACGGGAGACCAGCACCACCCGGTGACCGGCCTCCGAGAGCGCCCGGGCGCACGCCGTACCGATCCCCTTCGAGGCTCCGGTCACCAGCGCGATCACCGAACCACCCCCCGCAACGACCCGGGCAACGTCCGACCGAGGGAGCCATAGATGGCACCGTCCGTATGACGTCCTGGGTGTCTCACCGGAAGGCCGGGATCCCGGTGAGCTGACCGCCGACGGAGAGCAGGTGCATCTCCTCGGTGCCCTCGTAGGTCATCACGGTCTCGAGGTTGTTCATGTGCCGCATCACCGAGTGGTCGAGCGTGATGCCCGCGCCGCCGAGCGTGGTCCGGGCCTCGCGGGCGACGTCGAGCGCCGCACGGACGTTGGCGTACTTGCCGTAGGAGACCTGGATCGGCGTCAGCGTCCCGGCGTCCTTGAGCGCACCGAGCCGCCAGGCGACGAGCGCGGCGTTGTTGACCTGGACCGTCATCAGCGCCAGCTTGCGCTGCGTCAGCTGGAACGACGCCAGCGGCGCCCCGAACTGCTCGCGCTCCAGCGTGTAGGCCAGCGACTCCTCCAGGCACGCCCGCGCGGCACCGACCACGCCCCACACGATCCCGAACCGAGCCTCGTTGAGGCACGAGAGCGGACCCTTCAGGCCGCGCACCTCCGGGAAGGCGGCGGAGGCCGGCAGCCGCAGGTCGTCGAAGGTGAGCTCGGCGGTGACCGAGGCCCGCAGCGAGAGCTTGCGGTGGATCGGGTGCGCCGCGAACCCCGGGGTGTCGGTGGGTACGACGAACCCGCGGATCGCCCCGTCGGCCTCGTCCCGGGCCCAGACGACCGCGACGTCGGCCAGGGTGCCGTTGGTGATCCACATCTTCGAGCCGTTGAGGACCCAGTCGGCATCCTCGCCCGACCCGTCCCGCTTGGCACGGGTCCGCATCGACCCGGGATCGCTGCCCGCGTCGGACTCGGTGAGGCCGAAGCACCCGATCGCCTCCCCCGTGGCCAGCCGCGGCAGCCACTCCTGCTTCTGCCCCTCGCTGCCCCAGCGGTGGATCGCGAACATCGCCAGCGACCCCTGCACGCTGACGAAGCTGCGCAGCCCGGAGTCGACCGCCTCCAGCTCGCGGCAGGCCACGCCGTACGCCGTCGCGCTGGTGCCGGCGCACCCGTATCCCTCGAGGTGCATCCCGAGCAGCCCGAGCTTGCCGAGTCGCGGTCCGAGGTCGTCGGGCAGCGTGCCCTCGTCGTACCACTCCGCGACGTGGGGGGCGAGCTCGCGCTGCGCGAAGTCGCGGACGGTGTCGCGGATCGCGCGGTCCTCGTCGGTGAGGAGGGCGTCGATCTCCAGGAAGTCGTGCACGGCGGAGTC
>JAICHQ010000086.1 GCA_025924815.1 Nocardioides sp. | reverse complement strand
AGGCACCGGAGCTCCTGGAGCCGACGCGGCCGTCTGCGGGGCGGCCGGCTGGGCAGCCTGCGCGGCAGCTGCCGCCGCGGCTGCGGGCTGGCTGGGCGTCGTGTCCTTCCCCTGCCGCGCCGCGGCGTCGAGCACGTCCTGCTTGCGGATGCGTCCGCCGACCCCGGTGCCGGCGATGCCGGCCAGGTCGACGCCGTGCTGGGCCGCCATCTTGCGCACCAACGGGGTGACGTAGGCCGAGGACTCTCGCTCCCCGCGTGCCGCGGCTGCGGGGGGCGCGGCCTCGGCGGGAGGCTCGCCGCGGTCGCCCTCGGCGGCTGGCTCCGACTGCTGGCCGGCCTCCTCATCCTGGTCGGTCTGACCGTCGTCGGCGGGCTCGTCCTTCTCGTCGGCCTTCTCGGGCTCGGTGGACCGGGTCGGTTCTGGAGCCGCCTCCTCCGCCGGGGGCTCCTGGCCCGCGTCACCTGACGGGGCCGCGTCGGCGGGACCGATCACCGCCAGCTCGGCCCCGACCTCGACGGTCTCGTCCTCGTTGACCTTGATCTCGAGCAGCGTCCCGGCCGTGGGCGAGGGGATCTCCGTGTCGACCTTGTCGGTGGAGACCTCCAACAGCGACTCGTCGGCGGCCACCTCGTCGCCGACCTGCTTGAGCCACCGGGTCACGGTGCCCTCGGTGACCGACTCGCCGAGCTCCGGCAGCCGGACCACGGTCTGCTCGCCCGAGGACTCGGCCGCTCCGGCGGTGGCCGAGGCCACCTCCTCCCGCGGCGCCTCGTCCTGCCGGTCCGGGGTGTCGGCTCGCTCGGCCTGCTCGTGCGCCTCCTGGCGCTCGGCCTTCTCCTCGTCGAGCCCGGTCTCCGCGGCCGGTTCCGACTCCTCCTGGTCCGGCTGCTGCTGCTCCTCCGGCTGATCCGGCTCGTCGGACCGCCCCGGCTGCTCGGGCTCCTCCTGCTGCTCGCCCTGCTCGGCCCGCTCGGCCTGCCCCGAGTCGCCGTCGCCGCCGTCACCGCCACCGCCCGACTCGTCGGCCGAGCCGATCGTCGCCAGCACGGCACCGACCTCGACGGTGTCGTCCTCGTTCGCCTTGATCTCGAGCAGCGTCCCGGCCGCGGGCGAGGGGATCTCGGTGTCGACCTTGTCGGTCGACACCTCCAGCAGCGGCTCGTCGACCGCCACCTCGTCGCCGACCTGCTTCAGCCACCGGGTGACCGTGCCTTCGGTGACGGATTCGCCGAGCTCGGGGAGCTTTACTTCGGTGGCCATGGGAGTGGGGGTCTTCCTGTCTGTCGGTCGCGGTCAGGAGTGGACGTGCAACGGCTTCCCGGCCAGGGCCAGATGAGCCTCGCCGAGCGCCTCGTTCTGGGTGGGATGCGCGTGCACCAGAGGAGCGACGTCCTCGGCGTGCGCCTCCCAGTTGTAGATCAGCTGGGCCTCCCCGATGAGCTCCCCGACGCGGTCACCGACGAGGTGGACGCCGACGACCGGTCCGTCCTTGCGGCGGACGAGCTTGACGAAGCCCTGGGTCATCAGGATCTGGCTCTTGCCGTTGCCCCCGAGGTCGTAGGTCAGGGTCTCCACCTCGTCGCCGTACGCCGCGCGGGCCGCCGCCTCGTCGAGCCCGACCGAGGCGACCTCCGGGTGGCTGTAGGTGACCCGCGGGATGCCCGTCTCGTCGATCGGTGTCGGGTCGAGCCCGGCGATGTCCTCGGCCACGAAGATGCCCTGCTGGAACCCGCGGTGGGCGAGCTGGAGTCCGGGCACGATGTCGCCCACGGCGTACACGCCCGCAAGGTTGGTCCGGCAGCGCTCGTCGGCCAGGACGAAGCCACGCTCCATCGCCACGCCCTGCTCGTCGTACCCGAGCCCGTCGGTCGACGGCCCCCGCCCGACCGCGACGAGGAGCAGCTCCGCCTCGATCACGCTCTGCTCACCATTCGCGCCCTCGACGGTGACGGCGACGCTGGAGTCGCCGACCTTCACGTCGTGGAACCGCGTTCCGGTGCGGATCAGGATCTTGCGCTTGCGGAACGCACGCTCGAGCGCCTTCGACGACGCCTCGTCCTCGACCGGCACCAGCCGCGGCAGCGCCTCGACGATGGTCACCTCGGCGCCGAAGCTGGCCCAGACGCTGGCGAACTCACAGCCGATGACGCCGCCGCCGAGGACCACCACCGACGCGGGCACCCGGTCGAGCCGCAGTGCGTGCTCGGAGGTCAGGACCCGCTCACCGTCGATGTCGAGACCCGGCAGCGAGCGCGGGTAGGAGCCGGAGGCCAGCACCAGGTGTCGGCCGGAGTACGTCGTGCCGTCCACGGTGACCTCGTGGGGGCCCGTCATCCGGCCTTCGCCCTCGATCACCGTGATGCCACGTCCCTTGATCAGCCCGGTCAGCCCCTTGAACAACCGGGAGACGACCTTGTCCTGGTAGGCGTTGACACCGGCCATGTCGATGCCGTCGAGCGTGGCCGACACGCCGAACTGCGCGGACTCGCGGGTCTGGTCGGCGATCTCGGCCGCGTGCAGGAGCGCCTTGGTGGGGATGCAGCCGACGTGGAGGCACGTGCCGCCGAGTCTGCCCCTCTCGACGAGCCCGACCGAGAGGCCGAGCTGAGCGGCGCGCAGGGCGCAGGCATAGCCGCCGGACCCCGCCCCGAGGATGAGTACGTCGAACTCGCCATCGCTCACCCGGTCATCCTTGCACTCTTTCCCAGGCCGTCGGCAAGGAGGGCGAGGAGCCGGGCATCCCCATGCTCCACCAGGCATCATGGCCCCCATGAGACTCTTCGGACGCGGTCGCGGACAGCGGTTCCGCCGCCCCAGCGGCGACGCCGCGCGCACCGGGTCGACCCGGGTGCGGGCGTCGTCGAGCCACGACGAGCAGCACCTCGAGGACTTCGTCTCGAGCCGTGAGGGCGTGGAGGGTTTCGTCGAACCACGCACCGCGGTCAGCGACGTGACCCTGCTCCTGGTCGCGTGGGACGGCGAGTTCACCCGGCGCCGGGTGCCGTCGGCCGACTGGGCCTACACGTTCTGCCGGCGCCGCGGGATCGCGGCGTACGAGGCCGGTGTGGTGGGCATCCCGCCACGGATGCGGGAGTACATCAGGCGGAAGAAGGAGCGCGGTCAGTCCTGAGCGCCGAGCGCTCGCGCGTAGTCGACCAGTGTGGTGAGCGCGAAGCCGGTCCCGCCCGGCGTCCAGTGACCGCTCGACGTCCCGTTGTTGAACGCCGGCCCGGCCATGTCGAGGTGCGCCCAGGGCCGGTCGCCGGTGAACTCTCGGAGGAACGCGGCGGCGAACAGCCCGCCGCCCCAGCGGACCCAGTCGTGCTGGGCGAGGTCGGCGATCTTGCTGCCGTGCACCCGGTCGACGACGTCCTGCGGCATCGGCATCCGCCAGAGCTTCTCGCCGCTCTCGCGCCCCGCAACGACCAGCGAGTCCACGACCTCGTCGCTCCCGAACACCGCCCCGACCCGGTTGCCCAGCGCTTGCATCATGTGGCCGGTGAGGGTCGCCACGTCGATGATCACATCGGGGTCCTGTTCGAGGGCGCGCGCGAGTCCGTCGGCGAGGACCAATCGCCCCTCGGCGTCGGTGTTGAGCACCTCGACCGTCTTGCCGCCGTAGATCGAGAGCACGTCGCCCGGGCGCATCGAGCTGCCCGACACCATGTTCTCCGCCAGGCAGGCGTACGCCGTGACCCGCACGGGCAGCCCGAGCTCGGCGATCGCGAGCGTCGCCTGGACGATCGTCGCGGCACCGGCCATGTCGCACTTCATCGTCTCCATGCCCTTGGCCGTCTTGATGCTGAGCCCGCCGGAGTCGAACGTGATCCCCTTTCCCACCAACGCCAGATGGGTCACCGGTGACGCGGGGGAGTAGCGCAGCTCCACCAGTCGAGGGGGCGCGCTCGACCCGCCGCCGACGCCGAGGAGGCCGCCGCAGCCGAGCTCGGCGAGCGCTGACTCGTCGAGGACGGTCGCCTTCACCCGGGTGCCCTTGGCGGCCTTCGCGATCTGGTCGGCGAACGCCGGGGGCGTGAGGTCGCACGGAGGCGTGTTCACCCAGTCGCGGACGCCGTTCACGGCGGCGGCCACCACCTGCGCCTCGTCGAACGCCGTCGTGGCGTCACCGCGACGGGCGACCGGGCTGAGCACGGTCACCGTGCCGGCCCGCTTCTCCGGGTCCTTGGACTGGTAGCGGGAGAAGGAGTAGCCGCCGAGCAGATAGCCCTCGAGCACGTTGCGGACGAGTCCGGCGTCGCCCGACGGGAGCGCGAGAGCGACGGATGCGGCGTTGGCCGTCGACCGGGCCGCCACGCCCGCGGCACGGCGACAGGCCAGGATCTCGGCCGGGCGCTCCTTCGGCCGTTCACCCATCCCGACCAGGACCAGCAGCGGGCTGGACAGCTTGCCGCCGGTCGGCACGCGCGCGACCTCGCCGGCCTTGCCGGTGAAGCCGAGGGTGCTCAGCAGGGGTCGCAGGGTGCGGCCGAATGCGGATCCGACGTCCTCGGCGCCGTCTGCGAGCGCGGCGCCCGAGGCCGCCTTCCACGCCCCGACCACCACCGCGTCCGCCCGAGTCTTGGCCGGGCTCGCGCCCCGCAGGTGGTAGCTGGTCACCGGGTCACCCTAGCCACCCGGAAGCGGCCGTTCTGCGGGTCGCCGGGTCCCCGCCGCGGGGGCGCCCCCGGTGTAGGTTCGCGACCATGGCCGAGGACAGCGCCGGGAGTCTTGCCGGGCACACCGCCGACCACGCAGGCGACCACGCAGGCGACCACGCAGGCACGTCTCTGCTGCAGTCTCCGCTCCACGACCGGCACGTGGCGCTTGGAGCGAAGTTCGCCGAGTTCGGCGGCTGGTCGATGCCCCTGGAGTACCCGTCGGGCGTGGTCAAGGAGCACACCGCGGTCCGTGAGTCGGTCGGCGTCTTCGACGTCAGCCATCTCGGCAAGCTGATGGTCACCGGGCCCGGCGCAGCGTCGTACATCAATACGACGCTGTCCAACGACCTCACCAAGATCCGGCACGGCAAGGCGCAGTACACGTTGTGCTGCGATCCCTCGACGGGCGGCATCGTCGACGACCTGATCGCCTACTTCCACGACGACGAGCACGTGCTGCTCGTCCCCAATGCCGCCAACTCCGCCGAGGTCGCCCGTCGCCTCTCGGCGCAGGCGCCCGAGGGCGTGAAGGTGCTCGATCATCACCGTCAGTACGCCGTCCTCGCGGTGCAGGGCAGCAGGTCCGACGAGGTGTTGGACGGCCTCGGGTTCCCATCCGGGCACGAGTACATGTCGTTCGCCGAGGCGGAGTTCGAGGACACCGGCGTCGTGGTCTGCCGCACCGGCTACACCGGAGAGCGCGGCTACGAGCTGATCGCCCGCAACGAGGTGGCCGGACCGCTCTGGGATCGGCTGCTCGCCGCAGGCGAACCATTCGGGATGCTGCCGTGTGGCCTCGGCGCCCGCGACACGTTGCGCACCGAGATGGGCTACCCGCTGCACGGCCAGGACATCACGATCGACGTCACCCCCAACCAGGCCGGCCTCGGCTGGGCCGTGGGTTGGAAGAAGAACGCCTTCTGGGGACGCGAGCCCCTGATCAGGGAGAGGGAGGAGGGCCCGCAGCGGAAGCTCCGCGGGCTCGTCGCCCTCGAACGAGGCATCCCCCGGCCGGGCATGCTGGTCAGCCTGGTGCCCGACGTACCGCTGTGCGAGATCACCTCCGGCACCTTCTCGCCGACCCTGAAGAAGGGGATCGGGTTGGCGCTGGTGCCGACGTTCGTCGACCCCGAGGCCGAGCTGGGCGTGCAGATCCGGACGCGACGCGAGATCTTCGCCTCCACCAAGGTCCCGTTCGTCGACACCTCGGTGCGGGAGTCGTGACGCGATGAACCTGCCCGAGCAGCCGGCGACCTTCCGCCAGCCGTCGCCCGCCGAGAGACCGTGGTGGTGGAAGCTGCTCGACGGCTCCGGTGGTGAGGCCCGGGTGCCGGAGGAGTACCGCAGCCAGCGCTTCGCCTCCCAGGCCGATGCCGAGTCGTGGGTCGGCGAGGTGTGGGCCGAGCTGTCGGCCGCCGGCGTGGACGCGGTGACCCTCTTCGAGCACGACCGCGAGGTGTACGGGCCGATGTCGCTGTCGGCGTGAGCGCCCTCCCCGAGCGTGTCGAGGCGGTCTGCGCGACGTTCCTCGTGGCCGTGCCACGGGCACTGGTGACCGGTCTCTACCTGCGGGGCGGTCTGGCCTTCGGGGAGTGGGTCGACGGCAAGAGTGACGTCGACTTCACCGCGACCCTGAGTCGTCGTCCGTCCGCGGAGCGGGCGGCTCACCAGGCCGTGGCCACGTCGTGCGGCGACTCCCCGTGCGTCGACGGGGTGCACCTGCTGGCCGACGATCTGGCGCGCCCGCCGGCGGAGTGCCCCGACGCGCCCGCGGTGCTGATGCACGACTTCGCGGTGCGTGATGCCGGTGACCCGGTCAGCTGGCACGAGCTGGCGCGCCACGGTGTGACCGTCGTCGGGCCACCGGTGGAGTCGCTCGGGATCTGGACCGACGACGCCGTCCTCCGCGCCTACACGATCGACAACCTCGACACCTACTGGCGACGTCAGGTCGAGCGGTGCGCCGACCCTCGAGCTGCGTCCTTGCCGTTCACCTGCGAGTGGGTCGTACCGGGGGTCGCCCGCCTCGACCACGTGCTGGAGACCGGCCGGCAGACGTCGAAGTCACGGGCCGTGCGGTGGGGCCTTGCCCACTACCCCGAGTGCTTCCACCGGGTGCTCCGCGAGGCGCTGGCGATCAGGGAGGGCGCGTTCGAGCCGCAGTACGACGACGTCTTCGAGCGGGGTCGCGACGTCGTTGCCTTCGCGGCGTATGTCGTCGAGCGGGGAGTGGCGTCGAGGCGGTCGTAGAACGACCTCTCAACCACCGGGCGACAGCTCGCCGACGGGGACCTCGGTGGTGAGCCGGTTGCCGAGCGGCGCCAGCGGACAGGCCCAGTTCGGGTCGTAGGCGCAGGACGGGTTGTAGGAGAAGTTGAGGTCGAGCACCCATCCCTCGTCCTCGCGGCCCAGATCCGCGCCCTTGACCGTGTCCAGCAGGTAGCGACCCGCGCCGTACGTCGTCCGCCCGGCAGTGGCGTCGCGCAACGGCACGAAGATCCCGTTGCCGTAGGACCCCAGCCACCACACGTCCAGGCTGCCGATGCCCGGGATCACGAAACGCCCCGCGCGGGTGAACGGGACGGCGCCGTCGGTGCCGGTCGCGGGCGCCCACTCCTCGGGCTCGGCCGGCTGCATCTCCACCACGAAGCGGTACGCCGGGTCGTAGGTCGCGTGGCGCAGCTTCTGCCCCGGCTGGCGCGCCGTCGCGGGATGGTCGTGGAAGAGAGCGGTGCGGCGTTCGACCCATTCGCCGTACGCCGCGACCGGGTCCGGGGTTGCTCGGACGTCCGAGTAAAGGGCGTGCACCTCCCGCCTCCACGAGGCGACCTGCTGGGACCACACGGACAGTTCCGGCATGGGCTCAGCATCGCACCGGGCACGAACCGCGGGTCCGCACGATCACGCCGTACGGCGAGCTGGGCGCGCAGCCGCTGACCGTCGGACGCCGGGGCTAGGCGACCGGGCTGCCCGTGTCGCCGGTGAGCGAGGGTGTGATCTCCATGTCGGCGAGGTCGGGCTCGCCGATCGGGACCTCACCCTCGACGATGCCCTCCCGCTCCAGGAACCGCTCGGCCATCCGGACGGTGGGGTGCAGCCCGATCACGGCTACGGCCCCGATGCCGGCGATCACCAGCCAGCCGCTGCCGGCGGGCAGGCCCGACGGGTGCCACGACATCGCCAGGAACGTGTAGACGGCCGGTGCCCACCGGCCGCCGAGGGTGCTGAAGACCTCGGACACCCCGCCGTACTCGCCGCGTCGGGCGGGGTCCATCAGCTTCGCCTCGAACGCCCAGCTGGCTCCGGAGTTGTACAGCTCCGCCCCCGTCACGGCCACGTGCCCCAGCCAGACCAGCAACATCGTGATGAGCCCGGCCGTGCTGTGCGTGGCCATCGTGATCAGGCAGGCGAGGACGAAGAAGCCCCCGGAGATGCGTGCCGAGCGCAGCGCGTCGGTGATCGTGGCGATGCCGCGCGAGGTGTAGGCCGGCAGGAAGATGCAGAGCACGGTGTTCGTGCCGAACATCCAGGCCAGAAGCCAGTGCGGGGCATCGGTGGACTGCACCAGCCAGAGCGGGATCACGACGTTGAGCAGCACCTGGTTGGTCCACATCGTGCCGCTGAAGAGCGAGGCCAGCATCCAGCCGAGGTTGTGCAGCGGCCCGCGGCCCACGGGCTCGACAGGCGTGGCGGCCTCGTCGGGTGAGGGTCGTGCGACGTCGTGCGCGGCTCTGGGCAGCCGCACGATCGCCACGGCGTTGACCAGGCTCAGTGCCACGGTGACCAACGGCAGCCATCGCATCACGGTCAGGTCGTCGAAGGCGAGTGCGATGCCGCCGAAGACCGCCCCGAGGGTGAATCCGACGTTGAGCGCCGAGTACATGTAGGCCTGGGTCGCGACCCGCTCGTCCTCGGGCATCACGTCGAGGATGTAGGCGTTGCGGCCGGCCCCGCCGGCGTTCCCGATGATCTCGAAGCCGATGACCATCGCGACGTAGCCGGTGAAGCTGTCGATGAACGGCCACGCCGCGAGCAGTGCCGCCGTCGCGAACGTGCCCGCGGCCCACATCCGCTTGGGACCCAACCGGTCGGTCACCTTGCCGGCCGGGTATGCCACCAGGAACGACACCACGCCGGCGATGGTCAGACCGAGGCCGACCTGTGCCGCGCGCAGGCCCACGACCTGGGTGAAGAACACCGCCGATCCGGTGAGGAACGTGCCCTGGGCGGTGGCGAACAACAGCGACTGCATGGCGAGCTGCCGGGACAGCCGTGTGGGGGGTATCAGACGGCGCACGGCCGGTCCGAGACGGGGCACGGACACATCTGACCAGGATCCCTCCGCGATCACCACCTCTTTGGGACATCTGATGACGTTCGGCCCTTAGCGTGGGCCCATGCGCCCTTTCTCCCAGGTCGACGTCTTCTCCACGGAGCCGCTGATGGGCAACCCCGTCGCGGTCGTCCACGACGCCGACGGGCTGACCGACGACGAGATGCGGCATTTCGCCCACTGGACGAACCTGTCGGAGACGACGTTCCTTCTCCGTCCGACGGACCCGCAGGCCGACTACCGGCTCCGGATCTTCACTCCCGGCGCCGAGCTACCGTTCGCCGGCCATCCCACGATCGGCAGCGCCCACGCCTGGCTGGAGGCCGGCGGAGCGCCCCGCTCGGACGCCGAGCTGGTGCAGGAGTGCGGGGTCGGGCTGCTTCGGGTACGACGCACCGATCGGCTGGCGTTCGCCGCGCCCCCGCTGCTCAGGGAGGGGCCGGTCAGCGACGAGGAGCGCGCGCAGATCCTGAGGTCCCTGCGCCTGACCGACGACGACGTCGTCGACCTCTCCTGGGGCGACAACGGCCCCGGGTGGGTCGTGGTCCTGATGCGTGACGCGGACGCGGTGCTCTCGGTCCGGCCCGACTGGTCGTCGTTCGGCGACCTCGACATCGGGGTGGTCGGTCCGTACGAGCAGGGCTCGGAATGCGCGGTCGAGGTGCGTGCGTTCTGCCCGAGCATCGGGGTGGTCGAGGACCCGGTCACCGGCAGCCTCAACGCCAGCATCGGCCAGTGGCTGGCGGGCGACCGGCTGCCGACGTCGTACGTCGCCTCGCAGGGCACCGCCCTGGGTCGCGCGGGGAGGGTCCACGTCGAGAAGGACGGCGACACCGTCTGGGTCGGCGGCGAGGCGGCAACGACGATCAAGGGGACTGTCGGTCTCGGCGCCTAGCGTCGGGGGATGCTCGAGACACCCGACGACCTCGACCGGCTCCAAGCGCTGCTCGACGACTCGCACGCGCGGGCCACCGAGCACCTGCGCGGCATCATCCACGGCGACCGCACCCTGACCGCGACCCACATCGCCGGGCTGCTGACCGGGATGAAGGTGATCACCGCCGCCACCGTCACCGCGCGCGGCGAGCCGCGGATCAGTGCGATGGACGGTCACTTCCTGCACGGCACCTGGACCTTCTCCACCAGCCGGAGCTCCGCCAAGGCGCGGCACCTGGCGCGGCGTCCGGCGATCTCGGTGGCGCACGTCGACGGCGAGGAGCTGGCGGTGTTCAGCCACGGCCGGGTGGTCGAGCTGGAGGGTGAGGAGCTCG
Source organism: Nocardioides sp. (assembly GCA_025924815.1). Lineage (GTDB taxonomy): Bacteria > Actinomycetota > Actinomycetes > Propionibacteriales > Nocardioidaceae > Nocardioides. The sequence goes on along the minus strand of JAICHQ010000086.1, from coordinate 3,063 downwards.
CCGGGGTCGACGCCCACTGGACCGGCCACTACGGCTCCTCCCCGCTGTCGTGGGGCGAGGTCGTGATGTGGCGGCTGGAGCCGAGCTGGATGGTGGGATACGCGTTCCGTCGGGAGCAGCTCCTCGCCGAGCGAGGCGTGCCTGCCTGACGACGTCGGCGGACGCGCCTACTGTGAGCGCATGCAGGTCTACCTCGATCTCCTCCAACGCATCCTCGACGACGGGGTCGAGAAGTCCGACCGCACCGGCACCGGCACGCGCAGCGTGTTCGGCCACCAGATGCGCTTCGACCTGCGTGCGGGGTTCCCGCTGGTGACCACGAAGAAGGTGCACACCCGCTCGGTCTTCGCCGAGCTGCTCTGGTTCCTGCGTGGCGACACCAACGTCAAGTGGCTCCAGGACCGCGGCGTCACCATCTGGGACGAGTGGGCCGACAGCGATGGCGACCTCGGCCCGATCTACGGCTACCAATGGCGCTCGTGGCCGGCCCCGGACGGTCGGCACGTCGACCAGATCGCCCAGGTGGTCGAGCAGATCCGGGCCGACCCTGACAGCCGGCGCCACCTGGTCTCGGCGTGGAACGTCGCGGACATCCCCGACATGGCACTGGCGCCCTGCCACACCATGTTCCAGTTCTACGTCGCCCCCGACGGCGACGGTGGCCCCGGCCGTCTCAGCTGCCAGCTCTACCAGCGCTCGGCCGACGTGTTCCTCGGCGTGCCCTTCAACATCGCGTCGTACGCCCTGCTCACCCACATGGTCGCCCAGGTGACCGGACTGAGAGTCGGGGACTTCGTGCACACCCTCGGCGACGCCCACCTCTACACCAACCACGTCGAGCAGGCGCGACTGCAGCTCACCCGCGAGCCACGTCCGCTCCCCACGCTGTGGCTCGACCCAGCTGTGACCGAGATCGACGGCTTCGACCTCGAGCACGTCGCGGTCGAGGGCTACGACCCCCACCCCGGCATCAAGGCCCCCATTGCCGTCTGACGATCCGCGTCGGCTGACGCTGGTCGCGGCGTACGCCCGCAACCGGGTGATCGGCGACCACGGTCGGATCCCGTGGCACCTGCCCGACGACTTCGCGCACTTCAAGGCCACCACGATGGAGGGCGTCCTGGTGATGGGGCGCGCGACCTACGACTCGATCGGCCGACCGCTCCCCGGCCGCACCACGATCGTCGTCACCCGCAACCCCGACTGGACGGCCGAGGGGATCCTGGTCGCGCACTCGCTCGACCAGGCACTCCAGCTGGCGGCCGATCAGCCGGGGGAGACCTTCGTCGTCGGAGGTACGCAGATCTACGAGCAGACGCTCCCTCTCGCGACCCATCAGGTGCTCACCGAGGTCGACCTGACGCCCGACGGAGACGCGGTGTACCCGGAGTTCGACCGCGACGAGTGGGTCGAGACGGCACGCGAGCCACGCGAGGGATTCACCTGGGTCTGGTGGGAGCGGCGATGACGCTCGAGCTCCACGTCGAGGCCTCCGGCGGCGATCCGCCGTACGAGCAGATCCGGACGCAGATCGCGGGCCAGGTGGCCTCCGGGGAGCTGCCGCCGGGCACCCGGCTGCCGACCGTTCGGGCCCTGGCGGCCGCCTTGGGGATCGCGCCCAACACCGTGGCGCGGGCCTACCGCGAGCTGGAGTATGCCGGGGTCGTCAGCACCCGCGGCCGCAACGGCACGGTGGTCAACGGCGACGCGAGCGACCGCGCGGCCAAGGAGGCCGCGGCGACCTACGCCGACGCGATGCGTGCCTTGGGCGTGCGGCAGGATGAGGCACTCGAGCTGGTACGACGTGCGTTCGACCGGCCCGTGAGCAGCTGACAGCGACACAACCACAGGGGGCGGCCGTGCTGGTGCACGACGAGGTCAGGACTGCGCTGGCCGAGGGCCGCGCGGTGGTGGCGCTCGAGAGCACGATCATCAGCCACGGACTGCCACGCCCCGACAACGCCCGGCTGGCGCGCGAGTTCGAGGGGGCGGTTCGCAACGGGGGAGCGGTGCCGGCGACCGTCGCCGTGATCGACGGACAGGCCCGCGTCGGGCTCGACGACGCCGCGCTCGACCGACTGGCGAACGACGAGGACGCGGTGAAGGTGAGCGTGCGCGAGCTTGCTGCGGTGACCGCTCGCGACGGGGTCGGGTCCACGACTGTGGCCTCCACGGCCCACCTGGCCGCTCTCGCGGGGATCACCGTGTTCGCGACCGGGGGCCTCGGCGGCGTGCACCGCGGAGCCCAGGCGACGTTCGACGAGTCGGCCGACCTGACCACCTTGTCGCGCACGGGCGTGCTCGTGGTCTGCGCCGGCGTGAAGTCGATCCTCGACGTCGGCGCGACGCTGGAGCGGCTCGAGACCCTCGGGGTGGGTGTGCTCGGCTACCGCACCGAGCGGTTCCCGGGGTTCTACCTGGCGGACTCCGGCCACGACCTCGGCTGGCGGGTGGACTCGGCCGAGGAGGTCGCCACGATCCTGGCCGCGCGTGAGCGTGTCGGCACGACGGGCCTCGGGCTGGTCCTCGCGAACCCGATCACCCCCGCCGACGAGCTCGACCGGGACCTCCACGACAGGCTGCTCGAGAGCGGGCTGGCCGCGGCGGAGCGCGACCGCGTCCACGGCAAGGACGTCACGCCGTACCTGCTCGACTGGTTCCACCGCGAGAGTGGGGGCGAGTCGCTGCGGGCCAACGTCGCGCTGGTCCGCTCCAACGCCCGGCTCGCCGCGGAGGTGGCATCGGCGTACGCCGAGCAGGTGTCGGCGGGGTCGTCGTGACCTTCTACTGCCTCGGTGACCTGATGGTCGACGTGGTCGCCCGGCTGTTCGGGCCGCTGGCCGAGGGGTCCGACAGTCCCGGCGTCATCTCGTACGTCGGCGGCGGCTCGGCGGCCAACACCGCCGCCTGGCTGACCCGGGTCGGCGAGAGCACCGTCTTCGTCGGGGCGATCGGCGACGACCCCGCCGGGCAGTCGCAGGTCGAGAGCCTGCACCGGCTCGGGGTCGACGTCCGCTTCCGGGTCGACCGCACCCGCCCGACCGGGACCTGCCTCGTGCTCGT
>JAICHQ010000085.1 GCA_025924815.1 Nocardioides sp. | reverse complement strand
TACGTCGGGGAGGACGTCGAGAACATCCTGCTCAAGCTGATCCAGGCCGCCGACTACGACGTGAAGAAGGCCGAGACCGGGATCATCTACATCGACGAGATTGACAAGGTCGCCCGGAAGGCGGAGAACCCCTCGATCACCCGCGACGTCTCGGGTGAGGGCGTCCAGCAGGCATTGCTGAAGATCATCGAGGGGACCACCGCGTCGGTGCCGCCGCAGGGCGGCCGCAAGCACCCCCACCAGGAGTTCATCCAGATCGACACCACGAACATCCTGTTCGTGGTGGGCGGTGCGTTCGCCGGGCTCGAGCACATCATCGAGCAACGGGTCGGCAAGAAGACCCTCGGCTTCACCGCCGAGGTCAAGGGCGCCGAGGAGCGCGACTCCGACGACCTCCTGGCCCAGGTGCGGCCGGAGGATCTGACGAAGTTCGGCCTGATCCCGGAGTTCATCGGCCGGCTGCCGATGATCGCCACCGTCAACAAGCTGGACGCCGACGCGCTGATGGAGATCCTCACGGTCCCGCGCAACGCCTTCGTCAAGCAGTACCAGAAGCTCTTCGAACTCGACGACGTCGTCCTGGAGTTCACCGACGACGCCATCCGCGCGGTGGCGGTCCGGGCGCTCGAACGCGGCACCGGTGCGCGCGGAGCCCGGGCGATCCTGGAGGAGGTCCTTCTCCACGTGATGTACGACGTCCCCTCCCGTGACGACATCGCCAAGGTCATCGTCACCGAGGACGTCGTGCTCGCCGACGTGGCGCCGACGCTGGTGCTGCGCGAGTCCGAGGCGAAGAAGAAGAAGTCCGCCTGACAGGTTCCCCGGACTAGTCCGTTGTGACTATTTCCGGGTCATTTCGGTGCCCGCCACTCGCCCCCGCGATCCGCGGCCCCGACACTGGTCGCGCACCGTCACTGGTCCTGAGGGGGGACACGTTCGTGGGCGCCGATCGCAGGGGGCCACTGGCGGCTTTCGTCGTCATCGCCATCATCGCAGCCGTGCTGCTGGTGACGTCCGTCCGTAGCCAGGCGGCGCCCGGTTGGCTCGACCCCGACAACCTGCCGGCGACCATCGTCGCGGCCCCGCCGGTCACCGACCCGCACCTGTGGCTCTCGGTCAGCTCGGGCATTCCCCAGGCCGTCCGGCACGGCGTCGTGATCGTGAAGCGGATGGCCCCCGACCCCGGTCAGGTCAAGGAGCCGACGACCCTGATCGCCTCGCACAGCGGTCCGTCTCGCCACCGTCACCCCTCGGACGACGGTCACGCTGCCGGTCGGTCGGATGCCCCACCGGCGGTGCAGCCGGACGCACCGCCAGGCGTCCAGGACGCACCGCCGGGCGCGCACGGACATCACCACGGCCAGACACAGGGGCACAGCGACGGACCCGGTGTGGGGTACAGCCTGGGGCCCAGCCACGGCCGCCACCTCGGCTGGTCGCGCTCCTAGACCTCCTCGGCCACCGTCGCGGAGACCGACAGGTCGGCACCGTTGCCGACCACATAGGTCGGGTCGGCGGTGATCCGGCCGGCTCGGCGCAGGTCGTCCTCGGCGAGCCGGACGGCGTCGAGGGTCGCCTGGAGGCCCGTGAACTCGACAGCCGTGAGCTCTCGCCGCATCGAGACCTTCGCCTGCGACTTCGCGCCGCGGATCCCGACCAGGGCCGCCGCGACGGCGTCGAGGACGGCGGGGTCGCCGGTGAGCTCACCGAGCTCGGAGACCGCCGGCCAGCTCGACCGGTGGATCGATCCGGTCTGCCACCACGACCAGACCTCCTCGGTCACGAACGGGAGGAACGGCGCGAGCAGTCGCAGCTGGACGTGGAGGGCCAGCGCCAGGGTGGCCCGGGCGGACTCGGTCGCGGCGCCGCCGGCCTCGTCGTACGCCCTCTCCTTGACCAGCTCGAGGTAGTCGTCGCAGAACTCCCAGAAGAACTTCTCCGTCGCCTCGAGCGCGGTGGTGTAGTCGTAGGCGTCGAACGCGGCGGTGGCCCTCTCGATGACCAGCGCGAGCCGTCCGGCCAGGGAGCGGTCCACGGGCTCGGTGATCGAGGCCACGTCGGGCCGGGTGGCGCCAACGTTGCCGAGGACGAACTTGGAGGCGTTGAGGATCTTCATCGCCAGCCGCCGCCCGATCTTGAGCGGATGTTCGTCGAAGGCGCTGTCCAGGCCGGGTCGTAACGAGGCGGCGCGCCACCGGATGGCGTCGGTGCCGTACTGGCCGAGCAGCTCGGCCGGGGTCGAGACGCTGCCTTTCGACTTGCTCATCTTCTTCCGGTCGGGGTCGAGCACGAACCCCGAGATCATGGCGTCGGCCCAGGGCACCGTGTCGCCCTCGAAATGTGCGCGGACGACACGGGAGAACAACCAGGTGCGGATGATGTCGTGCGCCTGCGAGCAGAGGTCCATCGGGAAGACGCGTTCCCAGAGGTCGTCGTCGCGCTCCCAACGACCGGCGATCTGGGGGGTCAGCGACGACGTCGCCCAGGTGTCCATGATGTCGGGGTCGCCGACGAAGCCACCGGGCTCGCCGCGTTGCGACTCGTCGTAGCCGGGCGGGACGGCCTGCGACGGGTCGATCGGGAGGCTCTCCTCCGAGGCTGGGATCAGCTGATCGTGCAGGGGCCGGCCCTCGTCGTCGAGGGGATACCAGACAGGGAACGGGACCCCGAAGAACCGCTGGCGGCTGATCAGCCAGTCTCCGTTGAGGCCCTCGACCCAGTTCGTGAAGCGGTGGTGCATGTAGGGCGGGGTCCACCGGATCTGGTCGCCGCGCTTCACGAGCGCGCTCCGCAGATCCTCGTCACGACCTCCGTTGCGGATGTACCACTGCAGGGTCGAGACGATCTCGAGCGGCTTGTCGCCCTTCTCGTAGAAGTTCGCCATCCGTTGGGTCGCCTTCGGCTCGCCCTCGAGGTCGCCGACGTCGCGGAGCAGGGCGACCATCGCCTCGCGCGCCGAGAAGGTGGTCTTGCCGGCCAGCTCTGCGTACGCCGCCACGGCGGACTCGCCGGCGAGCCACTCGGGCGTCTCCCGGCTCAACCGCCCGTCGCGCTGGATCACCGTGCGGACCGGCAGCTGGAGCTCGCGCCACCACTGCACGTCGGTCAGGTCGCCGAACGTGCAGCACATCGCGATGCCGGCGCCCTTGTCGGGCTCGGCGAGGTGGTGGGCCAGGACCGGGATCTCGACGCCGAAGACCGGGCTGGTCACCGTCGTGCCGAACAGCGGCTGGTAGCGCTCGTCGTCGGGGTGCGCGATCAGGGCGACCACGGCCGGAATCAGCTCGGGCCGCGTCGTCTCGATGAACACGGGCCCGTCGGTGGGGCCGGTCGCGTCACGGTGGAACGCGATCCGGTAGTAGTGGCCCGGGTACTCCCGCGCCTCCAGCTCGGCCTGCGCCACCGCGGTCTGGAAGGTGACGTCCCACAGGGTCGGCGACTCCTGGAGGTAGGCCTCGTTGCGGGCGAGGTTGCGCAGGAACGCGCGCTGGGACGTCGCCCTCGAGTCGTCGCCGATCGTGGTGTACAGGAAGCTCCAGTCGACCGAGAGCCCCACCTGGCGGAACAGCGCCTCGAAGGCCACTTCGTCCTCGGCCACCAAGCGCTGGCACAGCTCGATGAAGTTCTGCCGGCCGATGGGCACCTGCCGCTTGGCGTCGGGCTTCTCGGGCGGGACGAAGTCGGGGTCGTAGGGCACCGATGGGTCGCACCGGACACCGTAGAAGTTCTGCACCCGGCGCTCGGTGGGCAGCCCGTTGTCGTCCCACCCCATGGGGTAGAAGACCTCCTTGCCACGCATCCGCTGATAGCGGGCGACCAGGTCGCACTGGGTGTAGGAGCAGACGCTGCCGAAGTGCAGAGTGCCACTCACCGTCGGCGGCGGGGTGTCGATGGAGTAGACCTCGGCGCGGGTCTTCGTCCGATCGAACCGGTACGTGCCGTCCTTCTCCCACCGCTGCGACCAGGTGTCCTCCAAGCCCTCCAGCGCCGGCTTGTCCGGTACGACGACGGCCGACTGCGGCGGCGTCGTCGTGGACAGGTGCGGCTGGGTCGGGGTCATGGCGGAAGTCTATGGATGCCCTCCGTGCGCGAGAAAACCGGTTTGCACCGAGGGCGGGCTCAGATGCCGTTGGGCTCGGGGGAGTCGCTGAACGGGTACTGGAGCATGAAGCTCTGGAGTGCGGCGCCCGAGACGGCCGAGCAGTACTGCCAGACGCCGACCTGCTTGCTGTTGCCGGCCGCGGCGCTCTCGGTGCCGCCGACCGACCAGTGGGTGAAGGCGATGTGCTGGCCGTCGGGGAAGGGCTTGCCGTCGTCGCCCGTCCACGGCACGGCCTTGAACTTGTCGCGCAGGTCGCTGGTGCCGGCGAACTTGTTCGCGATCGCCTTGATCTGGCTCAGCTGGTCGGAGTCGCCGGCGACGCTGTCGTCGTACCACAGGATCGTGTAACCGTGCTCCTCGTTGTGCACGAGGGTGCCGAGGGCCGGCCGGTCCTGGGAGGTGTAGAACTTGCGCGCCATCGCGTCGGGGTCGACGTAGTGCTTCCCGAACGCCGGCGGGGAGTCGGGGTAGTCGATCGGCGACCCGTCGGGCAGGTGGTCCTGGTTCCCCGTCGCCGGCTTGGTGGTCGGCTGCTGGCAGCCGGCGGCCGGAGCGCCGATCTGGTCGAGCGCCCGATCGGCGTACCGGGAGGTGCGGAAGTGGTCGGTCACCGGGCCCCACGCCGCAGCGACGATGATGCCGAGCGCGACCAGGACGCACACCGCGACGATCAGCCCACCACGCCGGCGCTCGGCGGCCTTCTGCCGGGCGCGCATGTCCTCGACCAGCTTCTGGCGCTCGGTGCGCGTCGCCTTCGACGCCTTGGACGACTTGGCCATGGATCTCTCTTCGTGTCGGCCGACCTGCGCCGGCATTCCGTCTGCCGGACGGGATGGAGTGGGGAAGTCTACGGAGTGGCCGGTTGCAGCCGTAGGCGTGTCGGCTCGTCGCGGGAGACCTTCCAGCCATGGGCGTACGCCGTGACCTCGGCGACCCAGCGGGCCCGCGCGAGGGAGGTGACGACCTCGAGCTCACCGGCGTCGAGGCGTACGTCGGCGCCGGTCAGCTCGGCCACCCAGGTCCGCAGCTCGTCGGGGTCGGCCGCCTTCCCGAACGCGGCCCGGTAGGCCTGCGAGCCACCCAGCGCGGCGAGGACCGCCTGGCGGGAGCCGAGCCCGAACAGGTCCTCGCCCTCGGGCCGGAGCAGTCCCACGGCGCCCGGCCCGTCCTCGTGCGGGGGGAGCACCAGATCGGCGCGGCCGCGCACGACCGCGAACGGCCGGCGCCCAAGCTTGCCGGATGCCAGCTCCGCGGCCCCGGCCAGCTCGTCGGCGACCGCGGGCGCGGTGACGACGAGGATGTTGCCGTAGGGGTCGACCCGCCCGGCGTGGTCGTCGAGCACCCGTAGCCCGGCTGCACCGATCGCGAGATCGGTCTGTCCCTCCCGCCAGGACCGGCCGGCGGTGTCGGTGACCAGCACGGCCACGTTGGCTCCCGTTTGGGCGGCGATCGTCGCCCGGAGTCCGCGCGCGGTCCGGTCGGGGTCCTCGGGGAGCAGGAGGACGTGTCCCGGCTCGACATTCGAGGCATCGACCCCGGCCGCGGCCATGGTCAGTCCCAGCCGGTTGACCACGATCACCAGCGACCCGCGTCGTGCGACCAGCCGCCGGGTCTCACGGGCCACGGCGTCGGCCCGGTCGCCCGCCTCCAGGCGCCCCTCGGCCTTGCTCACGACCTTGCTGGTCACGCACACCACGTCGCCGTCGGCGAGCTCCACGATCGGCAGGAGGTGGTCGGCCAGGTCGTCGCCCTGGCGCACCTCGCCGACGCCGTCGGGCGCCCAGATCGAGATCACGAGCCGCTCATGAGACCAGCGACACCGCGGCGACGGCCATCTCCGCCGTCGCAGGGTCCGAGGTCATCAGCAGAGGCACCGCCGCGCAGGCGATGCCGGCCTCCCGGACGCCCGCCACCTCGGCCTCGTCGGCGGTGTCGACCAGCCAGCCGTCGAGCACGCCCGCCTCCGACCGGGCGCCGTAGTGCCGCGCGACCGCGCCGGCGCTGACCTCGACGCCGATCGAGGTGAGCAGCTGGTGCGCCATGCCGCGCACGTGGGTGCCACCGATGATCGGGGAGAGTCCGACCACCGGAGCCCGCGTGGTCCGCACCGCCTCGCGGACGCGCGGGACGCCGAGGATCGTCCCGACGCTGACCACCGGGTTGCTCGGAGGGACGATGACCAGTTCGGCGTCGGTGATCGCGTCGATCACGCCCGGGCCGGGGGAGGACTCGTCGAGTCCGACCACGACGACCGCCTCGGCGGGCACCTCGGCGTGCAAGCGCACCCAGTACTCCTGGAAGTGCACGACGCGCCGCCCGCTGGGGCTCTCGGGGTCGGCGACGGCGACGTGGGTCTCGACCCGGTCGTCGCTCATGGGCAACAGCCGCACACCCTCTCCGTGGACGGGCGAGAGCCAGCGGCGGCACAGGGCTGCGGTGACCTCGGAGAGCGGGTAGCCGGCGTCGAGCATCTGGGTGCGCACCAGGTGGGTGGCCAGGTCGCGGTCGCCGAGGCCGAACCAGGTGGGCTCCACGCCGTACGCCGCGAGCTCCTCCTTGGCCTGCCACGTCTCGTCGCGTCGGCCCCAGCCACGCTCGAGGTCGATGCCGTCGCCGAGGGTGTACATCACGGTGTCGAGGTCCGGGCACACCTTGAGGCCGTGCAGCCAGATGTCGTCGGCGGTGTTGGCGACGACCGTGACCACCGCGGCGGTCTCGACTCCCGGCAGCAGGCCGCGGCGTACCCCGTGCAGCAGGCCGCGCAGGAACGTCGCACCGCCGACTCCCCCGGAGAGCACGGTGATCTGGCGCATGTGGGTAGCCTGCCGCACGCGCGGGCGGCGGATGCTAGCGGGCTCCCTACAGGTTCCGCAGCCGAATGCCAATACCAGACTTCGCCTTGACTTCCGGTGTACGACAGGCGTGTAATTCCACCAGAGTTCTTCGGGCGGTATGGGGTCCCGAGCCGGTCACAACGAGGGTCGAAAGGGCGAGAACCGTGAGGGAACTGTTTCTCCTCGACGAGGACGCCGAGGAACCGGGTTGGCAGGAGCGGGCCCTGTGCGCGCAGACCGACCCCGAGGCGTTCTTCCCCGAGAAGGGTGGCTCGACCAGGGAGGCCAAGAAGGTCTGCCTGACCTGCGAGGTGCGCGACGAGTGCCTGGAGTACGCGCTGATGAACGACGAGCGCTTCGGCATCTGGGGCGGCCTCTCCGAGCGCGAGCGACGCAAGCTCAAGAAGCGCGCCGTCTGAGGTCCGAGCGGCAGCACCTGGTCAGTGACTCGGCTCACCCCGGCGACGAATGCGGGTGCCCTCCGGCCCGCGGCTAGGGTGAGCGACCGTGACACCGGCAGTCGTGGTTCTTCTGGTCAGCCACGACGGAGCCAGGTGGCTTCCCGCCGTGGTCGACGGTCTGCGTGCGCAGACGGTCCCCGTCGCCGGCGTGGTGGCGGTCGACACCGGCAGCCGTGACGAGAGCGTCGACCTCCTGCTCGACGCCTACGACGAAGTCGTGACGCTCACCGGCCGAGCGGGATACCCCGAGGCGGTCCGCACCGCCCTGGAGCAGGTCCCGGCCGAGGGTCCGGTCGCCGTCGAATGGGTCTGGCTGCTGCACGACGACAGCAACCCCGCACCGGACGCCCTGGCCCGGCTGCTGGACGCCGCCGCTGACGACCCGGGCGTCGACATCCTCGGCCCGAAGCTGCGCGAGTGGCCCTCCCTCAAGCGGCTGCTGGAGGTCGGCGTCACCCTGTCCGGCACCGGCCGCCGCGAGACCGGGCTGGAGCCGGGCGAGTACGACCAGGGGCAGCACGACGAGGTCCGCGAGGTGCTCGCGGTCAACACCGCCGGGATGCTGGTCCGCCGCCGCGTGCTCGACGAGCTCGGCGGCTTCGACGACAACCTCCCGATCTTCGGCAACGACCTCGACTTCGGGTGGCGAGCCGCCGCGCGCGGCCATCGGACCGTCGCCGTGCCGCAGGCGATCGTGTTCCACGCCGAGGCGGCCCACCGCGGCAGCCGGCGTACGCCGCTCACCGGGCGCCACACCCACTACCAGGAGCGCCGCGCGGCGCTGTTCACCCTGCTCGCCAACGCCCCGGCCCGACGGCTGCCCTGGCAGGTGGTCCGGCTGTTCTTCGGGACGCTGCTACGGATGGTCGGCTTCTTCGTCGTCCGCTCCCCGGGCGAGGCTCTCGACGACCTGGCTGCGTTGTTCTCGGTCTACTCCGCCCCCGGCGAGATCCGGCGCGCGCGCCGAGCACGGCAGACCTCCGGCGCCCACGATGCGAGCCCGCTGCTCGCGCCTTGGTGGGTGCCCTACCGGCACGGCCTCGATTTCGTCGGCGACATCGTCAACGCGGCGTTCAACCAGGCCCAGGACGTGGCCGACCGGCGTCGCGCGGTCAAGGAGTCGGCGGCGCCCGTCCCGATCCGACGTCCGGTCGTGGTCGACGACGACGCCCCGGACGAGGACACCGGTCTGGTTGCGCGGTTCTTCACCAACCCGCTCGCCATGGCCCTCACGGTGGTGGTGGTGCTGTCGGTGTTCGGGGCCCGCGAGGCGTTCGGGCACGTCACCGGCGGCGGCCTCGCCCCGGCACCGGCGTCGGCCGGCCACCTGATCGGCCTGTGGACCGAGTCGTGGCACCCGCTGGGGACCGGCACCGCCGTGCCCGCTCCGGCGTACGTCGCGGTGCTCGGCGGTCTCGGCTGGCTGCTCGGGGACAGTCCCGCGGCTGCGGTGTCCGCGGTGCTGCTGCTCGCGGTCCCGCTCGCCCTGTGGGGGGCCTGGCGGATGCTGCGGGTGATCGGCCGGCTGGTCGACCCGGGCGGCTCGCCGCGCTGGCTGGTGGCACTCGGCGCCGTCACCTACGCGCTGGTCCCGGTCACCTCCGGTGCGTTCGGAGACGGACGGCTGGGTGTGGTCGCGGTCGCCGTGATCCTGCCCTTCCTCACCCACGCCGCCCTCGGCTTCGCCGACCCCGAGCGCGACCGCCGGCGACGGGCCGCATGGCGCACCGGGCTTCTGCTCGCCGTCGCCGCGGCGTTCGAGCCCGTGGCCTGGGTCTTCGCCCTCGTGCTCGCGCTGGTCGTGCTCGCCGTCGCCGCAGTCCTCACCCGCTCGCTCCCGCGTGGACGCGACGTGCTCGGACCGCCGGTGATCGCCCTCGGCGTCGCCCCGGTCCTGCTGCTGCCCTGGTGGCTGCCCGCCCTGCGGCACGGTGCGGCGTCCCTGCTGCTGATGGAGACCGGGCGCCAGCCCTACCCGTCGCTGTCGTTCAGCGACTTCCTGCTCGGCCGGTTCGCGCCCGGCGTCGGCGGCCCGTGGTGGCTCGGCGCCCTGCTGGTCGTGCTCGCCGTCCTCGCGCTGGTGCCGCGCGCGACCCGGATCCCGGTCCTGGTCGCCTGGCTGGCGGCCGCCGTCGCCGCGATCACCGCCACCGCGCTGTCGGTGATCACGCTGCCGCTGCCGGGCGGCTCGGTCCGTCCCGGCATCGCGGTGCTCGCCGTCGTCCTGCACGGCTGCTTCGTGCTGGCCGCGATGCTCGGGGCCCAGGGCCTGGTCACGATCCTGCGGCGGTCGGGCCGGGAGCGCCATGAGGTGCTGCTCGTCGGCCTGGCTCTGGTCGCCGCCGTCATCCCGGCGGTCGGGCTCGGCTGGTTCGTCTGGCAGGGCCCCGGCGACCTGGCCAACAGCGAGCAGACCGGCATCCCGCCGTTCATGACCGACGAAGCGGCCGCCGAGCCCGCCGCCGGCATCCTGGTCGTGCGCGGCGACACCGCGAGCGGGCTCACGTACACGATCCGCCGCGGGGCGGGCGACACCCTCGGGGAGAACGAGATCCTCTACGCCTCAGACCCCGACCCGGCCTTCGACGCCGACGTGCGTGCGCTCGTCTCGCGGCCCACTCCGGCCGTCGTCGACGACCTGGCGGAGGCCGGCATCCGCTACCTGGTCCTGCCGTCGCCGTACGACGGGTCGGTCGCGGCCGGCCTGGACGCGACCGACGGGCTCGGTCAGGCCGGCACCGAGAGCCAGGCCACCCGCACCTGGCGCGTCGAGACCGAGGTCGACCCGCGGGCGGTCGACGGGAGCGGCTCGGTCGTGCGACCGGTGCTGCTGGGCGTCGGTGGGGCGGGGCTGCTGGCCGTTCTCGTGCTGAGCCTGCCCACCGTGCGCGCCGGACGGCGTCGCGAGGACGAGTCATGAGCCCGGGCAAGCGCGTCCGCGTCGCCGACGTGGTTCGGCGCCGGCGTACGCCGCGGCTCGACGCCGTCAGCATCCTCGCCGTCCTCATCCCACTGCTCACCGTCGGTGCGCTCGCCCTCGTGCGCCAGCCCCCGGTCCACGACCAGACGCAGCGGCCGACGCTGACCCGGCTCACCGGCGCCACGGTCGTCTGCCCCGGACCATCGCCGGGCGCGCCGGACGCGTGGGTCTCCAGCGGCAGCGGCCGGTCCGGCGACCTGTCGGTCAACACCGGCGGCGAGAGGTCGTCGGTCGCCGTGGGCGTCCGGGGCGTCGTCCGCCTTCCGAGCACCGGAGCGGTGGTGGTGCGGGGAGCCGACGCCCTCGCCCCGGGTCTGCTCGGGCTCCGGTCGGGCACCACGCCGCTGACCACGCAGCCCTGCAGCGTCCCGTCGTCGGAGCAGTGGTTCACCGGCCTCGGCGCCGGTGCCGCCCACGACTCGGTGATCGAGCTGGTCAACCCGGACTCCGGGCGCGCCGACGCGGAGATCACCCTCTACGGCAGTCGGGCCTTCACCGTCCGCAAGCTGCACGGGATCACGATCCCCGCGCACCGGACCGTCACCCTCGACCTCGGCAAGATCGTGCCGCGTCGCCTCCTGCTCAGCGCCCAGGTGCAGGTCTCGCGCGGTCGTCTGGGTGTGCACGTGCTCGACAGCCGGACCGACCTGGTCACCCACCGGGTGCGTCGCGAGTGGCTGCCCCCGCAGGAGGCGCCCGCCCTCGACAACCGGCTGATCGGGCTGCCCACCGGCACCGGCACCCGCACCCTGCAGATGGTGAACCCCGGCGACGACGTGGCCCGGGCCGAGATCAGGGTCATCACCGGCGACACCAGCTTCGTGCCGGCGGGTCTGGAGACCGTCAGCGTCCCGCCGGGCTCCACACGGTCGGTGTCGCTGACCAAGGTGCTGGCCAAGGCGCTCGGCGACGGGGCCGCGGGCATCTCGGTGACGGCCGACGCACCGCTCGCCGCCTCGGTGCTCACCGACCTCGGCACCGACGAGGCGCTGACCGTCCCGGACCCGGCGATCCGGGTCGAGGCCGCGACCCTGCTCCCCGTCGCGACCCCCGCGGGCCCCGGCAAGAAGGCGAGCCCGGTGTCGGCGAGGCTCTACGTCTCCGCGGACGCGGCTGGTGCCGCGACCGTGACGGCGTACGACGCCTCGGGCACGCGGCTGCTCGACCGGCGGGTCGGCCAGCAGCAGGGCCACACGGTGGAGGTCGCACTGCCCGCGGGCACGGCGTACCTCCGGGTGGTCCCGCAGAACACGGCGATCCGCGCCGCGGTCGTGCTCAGCGGCGACGGGGCCTCGGTCGTCCCGCTGCGCGAGCTGCTGACCCAGGGGCTGGTGCCCCAGATCCGGCCCGGCCTCGGCTGACCCGCGGTCAGTCGTCTCGCGGGTAGCGCGGGTCGACGTCCTCGGCATCCATGCCGAGCAGCTCGGCGATCTGCTCGACGAGCACGGTGAGCACCAACGCGTCGAGGTCGGCCCGGCTCTCGCAGCGATGCTCGATCGGCCGGCGGAAGACCACCAGCCGGGTCGGGGTCGTCCCGTGGCCTCGCACCAGGCTGGCCAACGGGACGGTCTCCCCGGTCCAGTCGTCCGGCAGCTGCGGAGTGTCCTCGACGGCGTACTCGACGAGCCCGAGCCGGTCCTGCCAGCGGGCGTCGATGTCGCGCACCGTGTCGAGCACGAGCTCGTCGAAGCGCTCACCGCGCGTGGGCAGCTCGGGGCGGCCGGGCAGCGTGGGCGCAACGGCCGGGCCGCGCATCCCGCGTCCGCGACGATCCCGGGTGCGCCGGCGCTTGGACGACGGGGCCGGCGAGCTCACAGCGCGACCCTAGCCGCCCGCGTGCCTGAGCCGGGTGACGCGCCGCCGGGGGTACCGTCGGCGCCGTGACTCCCACCCGGCGTTGTTCGCGCACGGCGTGTGGTCGGCCGGCGGTCACGACCCTCACCTATGTCTACGCCGACCAGACGGCCGTGGTGGGCCCGCTCGCGACGTATGCCGAGCCCCATTCCTACGACCTCTGCGACGTGCACGGGGAGCGCCTCTCGGCCCCGCGCGGCTGGGAGGTGCTGCGGCTCGTGCCCGACCCGGGCTCGATCCCGCCGTCCCAGGACGACCTGCTCGCCCTGGCCGACGCCGTGCGTGAGGCGGGCCGCCCGGTGGTCCAGGCCACCCGGTCGCCCGCAGAGGTGGTCCCGACCGGGGCCGGTCGCGAGACGGCACGACGCGGCCACCTGCGGGTGCTCACCTCGGAGTGAGCAGCCGGGGGCCACACCGGGTCGTTAGGCTCCCTTCGTGCCCACGACCGACCTGCCCACCACCGACAGGTCGAACACGCACGCGGTCTTCAAGGCCTACGACGTGCGCGGCACCGTGCCCGACCAGCTCGACGAGGAGCTCGCCCGGCGTGCGGGCGCGGCGTTCGTGCCCGTGACCGGTGCCTCGGCGATCGTCGTCGGGCACGACATGCGGCCCAGCTCGCCCGCGCTCGTGGCGGCGTTCGCTGCCGGCGCCGCCGAGGCCGGCGCCGACGTGGTGCTGATCGGCTCGGCCTCGACCGACCAGCTCTACTTCGCCTCGGGAGACCTCGACCTCCCCGGCGCGATGTTCACCGCGAGCCACAACCCCGCCCGCTACAACGGGATCAAGCTGTGCCGCGCAGGGGCCCGGCCGATCGGGGCGGAGACCGGCCTGCACGAGATCCGCGACGCGGTCTCGCAGCCGGAGCGCCCGCCGGCCGCGGTCCGTGGTGAGATCTCGCGGCGCGACGTCCTCGAGGCGTACGCCGCCCACCTGCTGCGGCTCGCCCCGGTCACCGGACGCCGGCTCAAGGTCGTCGTCGACGCCGGCAACGGGATGGCGGGCCTGACCGCACCGGTGGTCTTCGGTCGGATCGGCTGCACCGACGAGGCCGGTGTCGAGCTCGTGCCGATGTACTTCGAGCTCGACGGCACTTTCCCCCACCACGAGGCCAACC
>JAICHQ010000084.1 GCA_025924815.1 Nocardioides sp. | reverse complement strand
GGTGATGCCGTCGAAGTTCTGCTTAGCTGCCTCAAGGTCGCGGATGTCGGCGACCACCGGGTGCGTGGTGGGCAGCTGGTCCTGCAGGTAGGCCCAGGCCTTGCGCTGGTTGGCGAAGCCGACCCACGCGTCCTTCCACTGGGTGGATTCGGCGACGGCGAGGGTTCCCATGAAATCGGCGAAGGATTCCTTCAGCCACAGGTCGTCCCACCACTTCATGGTGACCAGGTCGCCGAACCACATGTGCGCCATCTCGTGCAGGATCACCGAGCAGCGGAACTCGTAGAAGGCGGAGTCCTGGCGGCTGCGCGGCAGGTACTCGTCGCGCAGCGTGACGGCGCCGGCGTTCTCCATCGCCCCGGCGTTGTACTCCGGGACGTAGAGCTGGTCGTACTTCTCGAACGGGTAGGGGAAGTCGAAGGCCTCCTCGAAGAACTCGAAGCCCTGCTTGGTCATCAGCAGCAGCGCGTCGGCGTCGAGGTGCTCGACGAGGGCCTGGCGGCAGTAGTGGCCGAGCGGGATCGTGCCGTTCTTGCCCGCGTAGGAGTCGAGGTGCTCGTGGTACTCGCCGGCGATGAGGGCCGTGACGTAGGTCGACATCCGCCGCGACTGCGGGAAGCTCCAGCGGGCCTTGTCGCCGTCCAGCGGCTCGGGCTCCGGTGTCGGGGCGTTCGAGACGACCTTCCAGTGCTCGGAGGCCACGACCGTCCAGGTGAAGACCGACTTGAGGTCGGGCTGCTCGAACGTGGCGAACACCCGGCGCGCGTCGGGCACCTCGAACTGGGTGTAGAGGTACACCCGGCCGTCGACGGGGTCGACGAAGCGGTGGAGCCCCTCGCCCGAGTGGGAGTAGGCACAGTCGGCGCGCACGACCAGCTCGTTGTCGGCGCGCAGGTCCGTCAGCCGGATGCGGTTGTCCTGGTACGCCGACGCCTCGTCGACCGGCTCGCCGTTCAGCGTGATCTCGTGGATGATCGCGCCGACCAGGTCGACGAACGTCTCCGCTCCCGGCTCGCGGCAGGTGAAGCGCATCGTCGTGGTGGACTCGAAGGTCTTGTCGCCGGTCGTGAGGTCCAGGTCGATGGAGTACGACGTGACGTCCAGGAGTGCGGCGCGGGTGGCGGCCTCTTCCCGGGTGAGGTTGGTACCAGGCATGAGCCCGATCCTGCCATTGGCCCGGACCCGAGCCCCAATCGGAATCGGACACGGTCGTATGACAATCGCCGGAATACCGGACGGGTGGCCGCCGGTTGTGACAGACATGACCCCCATCTCGGACACCGATCCCACCACGCGTCGCGACACCGCCGACTTCTGGTTCGACCCCCTGTGTCCCTTCGCCTGGATCACGTCGCGGTGGATGCTCGAGGTCGAGCAGGTGCGCGACGTCGACGTCCGCTGGCACCCGATGAGCCTGCACTTCTTGAACAAGGACCGCGACGAGCTTCCCGAGAGCTACCGCTCCGGCGTGGCCCAGGGACTCCCGATCGGACGGGTGCTGATGGCGACCCAGGAGCAGGTCGGACCGGAGACGCTCGGGCCGCTCTACACGGCTCTGGGCGAGCGCATCCACCACGACAAGCAGGACCGCGACCGGCAGCTGGTGGAGCGGGCCCTGGCCGAGGCCGGCCTGTCCGCCGAGCTGATCGAGGCGTTCGACGACCCGGCGTACGACGAGCCGCTGCGGCTCTCGCACCAGGAGGCGATCGACCGCGTCGGCGACGAGGTCGGCACGCCGACCATCGCCTTCAACGGATCGGCCTTCTTCGGTCCCGTCCTGACGCGCATCCCGCGCGGCGAGGACGCCGGACGGCTGTGGGACGGCACGATCGCGGTCGCGGACTTCCCGTACTTCTTCGAGATCAAGCGCACCCGCACCGGCGAGCTGGACTTCAGCTGATCGGTCGTCGCCGATGGATCGCGTCGATACCACGGCGAAAGCGCCTGGCGACGTCTCACTAGGCTCTCCGGCATGAGTCGTGTCCTGTCCGCCGTCGCCTGGCCGTATGCCAACGGCCCGCGCCACATCGGCCACGTGGCCGGGTTCGGCGTGCCCTCGGACGTTTTCAGTCGATACATGCGGATGGCCGGCCACGACGTGCTGATGGTCTCGGGGACCGACGAGCACGGCACGCCGATCCTGGTGGCCGCCGACGCGGCCGGAGTGAGCGCGAAGGACCTCGCGGACAAGAACAACGCGCTGATCGTCCAGGACCTCGTCGACCTCGGCCTGTCCTACGACCTGTTCACCCGGACGACGACCGGCAACCACTACCGGGTCGTGCAGGAGATGTTCACCACCGTGCTCCGCAACGGCTACATGGTCGAGCGCACCACCCAGGGCGCCGTGAGTCCGTCGACGGGCCGTACCCTGCCCGACCGCTACATCGAGGGCACCTGCCCGATCTGCGGGTACGGCGAGGCGCGCGGCGACCAGTGCGACAACTGTGGCAACCAGCTGGACCCGACCGACCTGATCGACCCTCGCAGCAAGATCAACGGCGAGACGCCGGAGTTCGTCGAGACCCGACACTTCTTCCTCGACCTGCCCGCGCTCGCCGACGCCCTGGCGACGTACCTGAAGGGGCGCGAGGCGTCGGGCACATGGCGTCCCAACGTCATCAAGTTCTCGTTGAACCTGATCGAGGACCTGCGACCACGGGCGATGACGCGCGACATCGACTGGGGCATCCCGGTGCCGGTCGACGGGTGGCGCGACAACCCGACCAAGCGGATGTACGTCTGGTTCGACGCGGTCATCGGCTACCTTTCGGCGTCGATCGAGTGGGCGCGCAGGCTCGGCGAGCCCGACCGCTGGCGGGACTGGTGGAACGACCCGGAGGCGCTCTCCTACTACTTCATGGGCAAGGACAACATCGTCTTCCACTCCGTCATCTGGCCGGCCGAGCTGCTGGCGTACGACGGCCAGGGAGCCCTCGGCGGCCGGCCGGGGCCCTATGGCGACCTCCAGCTGCCCACCGAGGTCGTCTCCAGCGAGTACATGACCATGGAGAGCAAGCAGTTCTCCACCAGCCGGGGGCACGTGATCCTGGTCGGCGACATGCTGGCGCGCTACCAGCCCGACGCGCTGCGCTACTACATCTGCGCCGCCGGTCCGGAGACCTCCGACGCCGACTTCACGTGGGCCGACTTCGTGCTCCGCACCAACTCCGAGCTCGTCGCCGGCTGGGGCAACCTGGTCAACCGGACGGCGACCATGATCGCGAAGAGCTTCGGCGAGATCCCGGCCGCCGCGGCGCTCCAGCCCGTCGACGAGGCTGTGCTCGACGCCGTACGCAGGGGCTTCGACACAGTCGGTGACCTGATCGGCCGGCAGCGCCTGCGCAGCGGCATCGCGGAGGCGATGCGCGTGGTGGGCGAGGTCAACAAGTACCTCACCGTGACCGAGCCCTACAAGATGAAGGACGAGTCGCAGCGGGAGCGCCTGGCGACCGTCCTGCACGTCGCGGCCCAGTGCGCGCTCGACTGCAACACGATCCTGGCGCCGTTCCTGCCGTTCTCGGCGAACGCCGTCCACACGGTCTTCGGCGGCGAGGGGGAGTTCATGCCGATGCCGCGGATCGACCACGTCGAGGACCTCGACGCGGACGACGGGGCGGGCCTGCAGGTCTACCCGATCATCACCGGCGACTACTCCACGACACCGCGGTGGGAGAGCCGCCCGCTGACGGTCGGCGCGAAGGTCGGTAAGCCGACGCCGGTGTTCACCAAGCTCGACCCCGCGGTGGTCGACGAGGAGCTCGCCCGGCTCGAGGGCTGAGCACGCGGGCGTCAGCGCCGCAGGAAGATCCCGGCGGCGGGCTTCGGCTCGAAGAACGTCGTCTTAGGCGGCATCACCTCGCCGGCATCGGCGACCTCGGTCAGCGACTCCGGCGGGGGAGGGGCGAGGGTGAACAGCACGCCGCGGTCGACATCGCACCGCGCCACCAGCTCACCCAGCGGCAGCGCCGCCGGAATGCTGTCGACCGTGCGGACGCGACCCGGGGGCGCCGGCGGTAGACGGTCGAGCACCCAGGTCTGCAGGAGGGTGGCGTCGAGGCCGGTCACACCGGGGGGACGCGGGGTGGTGAGGTCCAGCGCGAACCACCGCGAGTCGGCGTAGAGCCCGATGCTGCCGACCGCCGGCTCCGGCACCGCATCGCACTCCCGCACCGAGAAGCTCTCGCCGGCCAGCGCCAGCAGTGCCGCCGGGTCGAGTGGGCCCGAGACCCGGCGATGGAAGGCCGACAGGCTCAGTCCCTCCATCGCGAGCACCAGGCACAGCAGCCCTGCGTCGGGCGGCTTGCCGGCCACCCGCCACTCCTCCAGAGCGGCCGCCGTGCGGTGGTGGCCGTCGGCGATGTAGAGACGGGCGGCGGAGAGCTCGGCGGCCAGCGCATCGGCGGCCGGCTGCCCGACGCGCCACACGGTCTGCTGGTATCCCCCCGGCCCCGCGAAGTCCAGCAACGGCTCGGCCGCCTGTGCCTCGGCCAGCGCGCGCACGAACGCCGGGCCCTCGCGGTGCAACAGCATCGCGAGCGCGGGCGGCCCGTCGGTGCGGGCGTGGTGCCAGACGAGCGCGTCCACCCGGAGCTGGTGGACGGCTTCGTGGCCGAGCACCCGGCCGTCGGCGATGGCCTGGACGGCGACGTCGCAGACGACGCCGGTGTACGCCGATCCGTCGCGCGCCTGGCGGTAGACGTAGAGCGCGGCCGGCGCCTCGTCGTACGCCGCCGGGTCGACCGAGACCCCGTACAGGTCGACGCCCGAGTCGTCCTGGGAGTCGGTCATGGCCGTCACCGTGCGGCGCGCGCGGTCCTGCCGGACGACGCGGGCGGGGAACAGGCGGACGTCGGTCACGGCGTGGCCCCCTCATCCTCGCGCAGCGACACGACGGAGACACCGAGCACGTGGGGGAGCGCGCGCAGGTCGGCCAGCAGGTCCTCGGAGGCCTCCCCCTCTACGTCGATGAACGCCACGGCCGCCTCGCCACCGCGGAAGACGCGGTTCACCATGTGCTGGACGTTGAGGTGCGCCGTGCTGAGCCGGTCGAGGACCTGCGCGAGCACTCCGACCCGGTCGAGGTGGCGCACACTCAGCGCGATCGAGCCCAGGCGGTCGGGCTCGAGATCGACGCAGTGGCGCACCTCGCCGGCCATGAACGCATCGACGATCTCGGTCACGCCCTGGGCGATGGCCCGTTGCGCCTGAGCGGTGGAGGCACCGATGTGGTGGGTCGCCACGACCGCAGGGTGCTTCGCCAGGGGCGAGTCCCACTCGGCCCGTCCGGAGCCCGGCTCGTCGGCGTACACGTCCAGCCCCGCGCGGACACGCCCCTCGTCCAGCGCCGTCAGCAGCGCGTCCTCGTCGACGACGTCGCCACGCGAGGTGTTGAGCAGGATCGCGCCCCTCTTCATCTGCGCCAGGAACGCCTCGTCGACCAGGTGCTTCGTCTCGGGGCTCGCGGGCACGTGCAGCGAAACGATGTCCGAGGTGGCCAGCAGGTCCTCCAGCGAGTCGCACATCGCGATCCCGAGCTCCTCGGCCCGCGCCACGGCGGCCGCCGAGCGACCGTCCTTGGCGATCGACTGCACCCGGATGCCGAAGGCGGCCGCCCGCTCGGCGACCAGGAACCCGATCGATCCCAGTCCGAGGATCCCCATCGTCGAGCCGTGCAGCCCCTCGGCCCTGCCGTAGGTCTGCTTGTCCCACCTGCCCTCACGGAGGTCCGCCACGTTGTCGGCGATCCGCCGGTCGACGGCCAGGAGCAGCCCCAGCGTCAGCTCGGCGACCGCGGCCGCGTTGCGTCCGGGCACGTTGCAGACGAACACGGCGCGCTCGGCCGCGGC
This sequence comes from Nocardioides sp., assembly GCA_025924815.1. Classification (GTDB taxonomy): domain Bacteria; phylum Actinomycetota; class Actinomycetes; order Propionibacteriales; family Nocardioidaceae; genus Nocardioides. Next base: position 7,549 of record JAICHQ010000084.1, on the reverse strand, counting down.
GCCGGTGTCGATGGTGTTGGTGCCCGCGCCCGCGCGGATCACGAGGACCAGTCGGTCCGCCGCCTCGATCACCGCACGTGGGACCTTCGTGCTGCGCACGACGAGGGCGTCGAAGCCGCCGATGCGCCCGGCCAGGTCGTCGGCACCCAGCCCGGGCTCCATCACGCACTCGTGGCCGTGGGCCTCGAGATCGTCGAGCGTCTCCTCGGGCAGCTTGTCGGCGAACAGGATGCGCAAGTCACGACCTCCGGGACGGTTCGGCCGCCGGGGCCGGCGGGTGGTGCCGCCACGCTAACGCCCCCGGCCCGTCGGACGCCACGGTCTCGTTTGCCGGGACCGACGCCGACCGCCGCCGGTCGGGCCTAGAAGCCCCGGGCGGCGTAGGGGCTCAGGTCCGTCCGGAACGCGCGCCAGAGGTCTCCGACAGCGCCCGGGCGGTGCTCGTCGACGAGCCCGGCACGCCGCATCTCGGCGAGGTTGCCGCCACCGAGGTACGCCGCGCCGAGGGCCGACACCGGCAACGTGACCTCCGCCCGGTCGTCGGTGCGGGTCGCCTCCCCGGCCCCGTCCTTGACCCGGATCCGCCATCGGCCCTCGTTCCAGGGCGCCGACGGGTCCGCGACCTCGGCCACGACGTCGCAGTCGGCCTCGTACCCGCGTGCGGTCACGGCCCCGGCCACGTCGACGAGCCGCACCCAGAGGCTGTCGTAGGGCTTGACCTCGCCCAGACCGCGGGGGCCCTGCACCCACGAGAGCAACGGGTCGCCGGCGCCGACGCCGTTCACGGTCACCGTGCCGGCCAGGTCGAGGTCGGTCAGTCGGCGCAGGAGGGCCAGACGTGCTGCCGGGCCGCCGGCGAGCGTCCGGACCTCGACCTTGGCGGCCGGTCGTCCGTCGGTCCACTGGTGGGTGCGCCGGAACACGGCGTACCCGACGTCACCGCCGTCGCGGACCGCCACCAGGACCCGTGGCGGCTCGCTCTCGCGGACGTCCTCCGCCGACACGTGGCTGAGGGCGTCGTAGAACTCCTGGTCGCCCACGACCGTGCCCACGTTCGACGCCATCAGGTCGAGGTCGATGCGCCGGCGGCGCTCGCCCACGCCCGGGTCGTCGACCGTCCCCAGGCGGGTCGTGATCCCGGAGGCCTCGTCCTCGAGCAGAGGTGCGGTGAACGTCGAGCCGCGGCCCACCCCCACCTCGAGCTCGAGGGAGGCCAGGCCGTAGCCGTGCCGGCCGTAGATGTCGGGCTCACTGGCGTGCAGCGCCGACAGGTGGCGGCCCTCGGCCCGCGTCTGCTCGAAGTGGTGCCTCACCATCGCGGTCAGGAGCCCGCGCCGGCGGTGGTCGGGGTGGACCCCGACCCAGGTGAGGCCGGCCACCGGCACGCCCCGACCTGTGCCCGAGCCGTCCGGGACCGACAGCTGCATCGGGCGTACACCGTAGATCCCGGCGTACGTCGTGGGGTCGACCTCGGAGCCGACGACCTCGGCGGCGAAGCGCTGGTCCTCGGGAACACCGCGGAGCTGGACCTCGAGCGGGTCCGTGCCCGGGGTGTCGAACCAGACGAGCTTGTCGGAAGCCAGGTAGCGCTCCGGATCGGTCGCGCGCTCGACGCGGATCTGGGGGCGTGCGTCCTCGGCCATGCCGTCAAGGAAACCCGCGTGCCACCGGCCTGTCCAACGACTTAGGCCGCCGGTGCCTCCGGTGGGCGGGGACTGGAACACTGGTCGCCATGCGCGTCCACCTCGGCACCGACCACGCCGGTCTCGACCTCAAGCAGCACCTCATCGACCACCTCACGGCCCAAGGTCACGAGCCGGTGGACCACGGCGCGTTCGTCTTCGACGCCCTCGACGACTACCCCGTGTTCTGCCTGCGGGCGGCGGAGGCGGTGGTCGCCGATCCCGGCAGCCTCGGCGTGGTCATCGGCGGTTCGGGCAACGGCGAGCAGATCGCCGCCAACAAGGTGCGGGGGGTGCGGGCCGCGCTCGTGTGGAGCGACCAGACCGCGGTGCTCGCCCGGCAGCACAACGACGCCAACGTCCTCTCGGTGGGCGGCCGGATGCACTCGGTCGAGGAGATGACCCGCTTCGTCGACCTGTTCCTCGAGACCGCCTTCACGGGCGAGGAGCGCCACGCCCGACGGATCGCGATGCTCGCCGCCTACGAGCAGACCGGAGTCCTCCCGCCGCTGCCGGAGGAGGGCCGTGCCTGAGGGCCACACGCTGCACCGGCTCGCGACTGCACTCACCGACGCCTTCGCCGGTCATCCGGTCCGGGTGAGCAGCCCCCAGGGCCGGTTCGGGTCCGAGGCGACCCTGCTCGACGGCGCGACGCTGCTGGTGGCCGAGTCCGCCGGCAAGCACCTGTTCCTCGACTTCGACGCCGACCGGGTCGTGCACGTCCACCTCGGGCTGATCGGCGGCTTCGACGTCCAGCGCGACGTGGCCGAGGTCCCGGAGCCGGTCGGGCAGGTCCGGCTGCGACTCGTCGGCGGCGGCGACCGCCCGGCGTACGCCGACCTGCGCGGCGCGACCCGGTGCGAGCTGGTGACCTCGGCGCGCCGCGACGCGATCGTCGACGCGCTCGGCCCCGACCCGCTCCGGCCCGACGCCGACCCTGACCGGGCCTGGCTGCGCATCTCGAAGAGCCCGCGGGCCGTGGGCGACCTCCTGATGGACCAGGCCGTCCTCGCCGGCGTGGGCAACGTCTACCGGGCCGAGGTCCTCTTCCGCCACCGCATCCACCCGATGCGACCGGGGCGCACGCTGCGCGTGGGGCAGTGGCGCGCGATCTGGGCCGACCTCGTCGAGCTGATGGCCGAGGGCGTCCGCACCGGTCGCATCGACACCGTCCGGCCCGAGCACACACCGGAGGCGATGGGACGGGCGCCGCGCGTCGACGACCACGGCGGCGAGGTCTACGTCTACCGCCGGACCGGCCAGCCCTGCCTGGTCTGTCGGACCAGCGTTCGAACCGGCGTGCTGGTCGGGCGCAACATCTTCTGGTGTCCCCGATGCCAGCCGAAGTTCCGCTCCCGGGCTCTACAGTGAGGGCTCCCTCCGCAGAACGGGACCGACCCATGTCTTCACCCACCGGGCGACGTCCCGCGCCCTACCGGGCTCGACGCCGCTGGTCGACCTACCTGGCCGGGTCCCAGCCCGAGAGTCTGGTCTTCGCCGCCCTCTTCTTCTTCACCACTCTCGTCGGCGTCCTCATGCAGGCCTTCCCGAGCTTCGTGTCGACCACGACCATCGCGCTCCCTCTGGTGATGGGGGCCCTGTTCCTGGGGCCGCGGCCGCTCCCGTGGTTCGTGATCTACAACCTGGTGCTGCTGACCCTGGCGCTGCCCAAGGTGCCGAGCTTCAACAGCCGTACGTACTTCACGACCGGGGTGATGTTCCTGCTGGCGTTCATCGTGATGATGACCTCGTTCCGCCGGACGCGGCTCGGCATCGCCGGCAGCATGGGGGAGTCGATGCTGGTCGACCTCAGTGACCGGATCCAGGGGCAGGGAGTCCTTCCCGACCTGCCGGTGCCCTGGCACGCCGAGTCCGTGATCCGGTCTGCCGGCGGCACCCGGTTCTCCGGCGACTTCTTCGTCGTCGGCGACACCGCGTCCGGACGTCTCGACGTCTCGGTGGTCGACGTCTCGGGCAAGGGCGACCGAGCCGGCACCCGCGCCCTCCTCCTGGCCGGAGCCATGGGGGGTCTGGTCACAGCGCTCGAGCCCCGGCAGTTCCTGCCGGCCACCAACGCCTACCTGATCAACCACCCCTGGCAGGACGGCTTCGCCACCGCGGTCCACCTGAGCATCGACCTCACCTCCGGCGTCTTCCGCGTGTGGACCGCGGGCCATCCCCCCGCGCTGCACTGGCGGGCCGGCGCCGGCCGATGGACGCCGTTGGAGTCGGAGGGTCCGATGCTCGGGCTGATCCCTGGCGCCGACTTCCATGAGGCCGGCGGGACGCTGCGCTCCGGTGACGCGCTGATGCTCTACACCGACGGCATGGTCGAGACCCGCAACACCGACATCGGCATCGGCATCGACCGGCTGATCGGACAAGCCGACCGCCGGCTTCGCGGCAATTTCGCCGGTGGTGTCCGCACCCTGGTCGATTCGATCGGGAGCAGGTCCGACGACCGTGCCCTGCTGCTGGTGTGGCGCGACTGAGTCGGCCGGCGGCCGATGTGGCACCATGACCTCGCGCGTCAGCGGTGCGGGAGACTGCGTCGCGGGCGATGCGCGGACGTAGCTCAATGGTAGAGCCTCAGTCTTCCAAACTGATGACGCGGGTTCGATTCCCGTCGTCCGCTCGCAGGTGGTTCCCCCGGTCGATCCCGAGCCGGCCGGACCCGCCGCAACGGGGCGTAGCGTAGTGGCTAGCGCGCCTGCTTTGGGAGCAGGAGACCGCAGGTTCGAGTCCTGTCGCCCCGACCGGAGAACGACGTCGCCGGCGGCCCGGCGGCGGCCGTCCAGGGTTAGGTGCGTTCCCGGCGGTGCCCTACGCTGGGAGGCGCCGTGCGAGCGGCTTTCCGCCCGAGAACGTCCGCTGGTCTCCACTCCCGGCCAGGCCCGGGCACGCCGCCGCCACACCACAGCATGCGAGGAGACACACCCGTGAAGAGCGCCGTCGAGACCTTGGGTCCGACCCGGGCCAAGCTGACCGTCGAGGTGCCCTTCGAGGAGCTCAAGCCGAGCCTCGACCAGGCCTACAAGGCGATCGCCCAGCAGATCAACGTGCCGGGCTTCCGCCGCGGCAAGGTGCCCCCGATGGTCATCGACCGCCAGGTCGGGCGCGGCGCCGTGCTGGAGCAGGCGATCAACGAGGTCGTCCCGCAGAAGTACGCCGAGGCGATGCAGTCGCACGACCTCCAGCCGCTGGCCCAGCCGGAGGTGGAGGTCACCCGGATCGACGACAACGAGGCCATCGAGTTCACCGCCGAGGTCGACGTACGCCCCGAGTTCACCGTCCCCGACTGGCGCGGCCTCAGTGCCGAGGTCGAGGACACCGAGGTCTCCGACGACGACGTAGCGGAGCAGGTGGAGGCGCTGCGGGAGCGGTTCGGCACGCTCCACGACGTCGAGCGTCCCGCGGCCGACGGAGACTTCGTCACCATCGACCTGGTCGCCACGCAGAACGGCGCGCCGGTCGAGGGCGCGGAGGTGTCGGGCATGTCCTACCGCGTCGGCCGTGGCGGCATGCTCGACGGCCTCGACGAGGCCCTGGTCGGGATGAGCGCGGGCGACGACGCGACCTTCGGCTCCCAGCTGGTCGGCGGCGATCTCGTCGGCGAGGACGTCGAGGTCCAGGTCAAGGTGACCCAGGTGCAGGAGCAGGAGCTGCCGGCGTTCGACGACGAGTTCGCCCAGCTCGCCTCCGAGTTCGACACCGCCGACGAGCTGACCGACGACGTGCGCACCCGGCTCGGCAACGGCAAGCGTCTCGAGCAGGCCGCCGCCGCCCGCGACGCCGTGCTGGAGAAGCTGCTCGACCAGGTCGAGGTCCCGCTGCCGGAGGGCATCGTGGCCGACGAGCTCACCGAGCGCCGCAGCTCCCTCGAGCAGCAGCTCGCCTACGCCGGTGTCACCCTCGAGAAGTACCTCGAGGAGGAGGGCCAGACCCAGGAGGAGTTCGAGGCCGACCTCGAGCGCCGGGTCCGCGACTCGGTCGCCGCGCAGTTCGTGCTCGACAAGGTCGCCGACGAGCTCGAGGTCGGCGTCGACCAGCAGGAGCTCAGCGAGCACATGATGCGGCGCGCCCAGCAGTCCGGACAGGACCCGCAGGAGTTCGCCAACCACATGTTCGAGCACAACCACGTCCCCGAGCTGGTCGCCGAGATCCGCCGTGGGAAGGCGCTCGCCCAGATCGTGGAGAGCGCGCAGGTCACCGACGCCTCCGGCAACCCGGTCGACCTGAAGAACCTCCGCCCCGACGGCGTCCTCGACGACCCGGCCGAGACCACCGACGAGGCCACGGAGGAGCCCGCGCAGGTCTAGGCGCGTGCCCGGACCCCCACGCCTTCTCGACGCCGCCGCCCTGCTCGCGGAGGTCGTCGACGATCTGGTCGTGCGCACCGTCCGCGACACCCACCTGGCCTGGGCCGACCGCTTCCACGGGGGCACGCTGCACCGCGGCCTCGCCTCCGGGGTGTACGCCGGCCTGGGCGTCGGTCTGCGCGCGACCTCCCGCGGCCTGGGGGCGCTCGGGGAGGGCGGCCTCGGGCCCGCCCTCGACGACACCCGGTCCGGCCGGCGGGTCAGTGCCGTCGTCAACGGGCTGATCGGCGACCGGCTGGCCCGTGAACGGCCGCGCCTGGCCGTGCCGCTAGCCGTACGCCGCGACGGGCGCGACGTCCCGCTGCTGCCCGATGCGCTGCGGGTGGCGTTCCCCGCGGCAAGCGGTCGGGTGGCGGTCCTGCTCCACGGGCTCTTCGAGAGCGAGTCGGCGTTCGAGAGACATCGCGACCGGGTCGGCCACACCTATGCCGAGACCCTGGCCGGGCTCGGCTGGACGCCGGTGCTGCTCCGGGCCAACTCGGGGCTCGCGCTCGCCGAGAACGGCGCCACCCTGGCCGCTCTGGTCTCCGACCTCGTCCAGCACTGGCCGGTCGAGGTCGAACGGCTCGCCCTGATCGGCCACTCCATGGGCGGCCTTGTGCTGCGCGCGGCCTGTGCGGCCGCCGCCGACGGTGAGCAGCCTTGGACCAGCCTGCTCACCGACGTGGTCACGCTCGGGACGCCGCACCTGGGTGCGCCCCTCGCCGACGGCATCGGGCGGGGGGCGCGGGCCCTGAGCCGGCTGCCCGAGTCCGCCGCGTTCGGCCGGATCCTCGACCAGCGGTCGGTCGGCGTGCTCGACCTCGTCCGCGGCCTGGGACCCGAGGTGCCGCCGCTGCAGCACGCGCGCTACCACCTGGTGTCCGCCACTCTCAGCGCGTCCGCCCGGCACCCGGTGGGGTGGGCGCTCGGCGACCTGCTGGTGCGCCAGCCGTCGGCGTACGGCGTGCCGGGGCGGCGGGCGCGGAGCCGCCCGGCTCTCTTCCCGCAGGCCGATCTGCTGCACGTGCCGCGCGCGGGCCACTTCGACCTGCTCAACCACCCGCAGGTCCACGACGCGCTGCGTGACTGGCTGGGCGAATCCGCTGTCGGCGAACAGGGACCCATCCCACGTGGAAGCGTCCGTGGACCCGGCTAGGGTCGCTGACGTGAACGACTACTCGACCACCCCGCAGGCGCCCCAGCTGAACGGTGGCGGCGCCGGCTACGGCCTCGACGACCACATCTACCAGCGGCTGCTCAAGGAGCGGATCATCTTCCTCGGCTCCGAGGTGCGCGACCAGAACGCCAACGCGATCTGTGCCCAGCTCCTCCTGCTCTCGGCGGAGGACCCGGAGGCCGACATCTTCCTGCACATCAACAGCCCGGGCGGCTCGGTCGACGCCGGCATGGCGATCTACGACACCATGCACTACATCAAGCCCGACGTCGCCACGGTCGGCATGGGTCTGGCTGCCTCGATGGGCCAGTTCCTGCTCTGCGCCGGCG
>JAICHQ010000083.1 GCA_025924815.1 Nocardioides sp. | reverse complement strand
GAGGTCGCTCTCGGCGCCCTCGTCGACGCCGAACTCGAGGTCGAAGGACTCCAGCAGCTCACGGTCCTCGTCCTCGGGGGACACGATCTGGACGACGTAGTTGAGCTCCTCGCCGATCAGCTCGAACGTCTCGTCACCCACGGACTGGGTGGCCGTGACCATCTCGCCGAGCGAGAACAGCATCTGCACCAGGGAGGCGGCGTCGACGTTGATCTTCTCGGCGAAGTCGGTCAGGGACGCGCCCCGGGCCAGTCGCACGGTCTCGCCGTTGCCCTTGCGGACACGCACGCCGCCGATCGTCGGGGCCTCCATGGCCTCGAACTCCTGGCGACGCGCCCGCTTGGACTTGCGGCCGCGTCGGGACGGGCCACCCGGGCGACCGAAGGCGCCCTGGGTCTGTCCGCGCTGACCCGGACGGCCACGGCCACCGGGGCCGCCGCCGCCGAACGCCGGACCACCACGTCCGGGTGCGCCACCGGGCCCACCACGACCGGGGGCACCGGCACCGGCGCCACCACGACCGGGAGCACCGCTCCGGACAGGAGCACCGCCACGACCGGGAGCACCGCCGCGACCGGGACCACCGGCCGGGCCACCCGGGCCACCGGGCCCACGGTTGGCGCCGAAGGTGCTCGAGTTGCGCGCGATCATCGCCGGGTTGGGACGCGGCATGCCCGGACGCCCACCGGCGGGCGGACGGGGCGGACGGTTGTCGTCGTCCTCGCTCTCACGGGGCGCAGGAGCGGGCCGACGACCCATGCCCTGGCTGGAGGCGAACGGGTTGTTGCCCGGACGCGGCGTACCCGGTCGCGCCGACGGACGCGGGGCCGGGGTCTGCGCCGCCGGGCCCTCGGGTGCCTCGGGCTCGGCGGCCGGAGCCTCGGCCGGCGCCTTCGGTCCCGGCTTGGGGCCGGGCCGGGCCGTGGTCGCGGCCCCTTCGGCCGCGGGCGCGACCGGCTCGGCCACCGTCGCAGCCGGAGCGGCTGCCTGGTCGGCGGCCGGGGCCTCCGCCTGGACGGCGGAGGGCGCGGCGGTGTTCTCCGCCGACTTCTCGGGCGCCGCCGGGGCGGGCTCTGCGGTGGCCTTCGCGGCCAGCAGGGCGTCGCCGTAGGTCTTCTTGAACTTCATCTCGACCGGAAGCTCGATCGTCGAGGAAGCAGACTTGACGAACTCGCCCATCTCCTTCAGCTTGTCGAGAACGTCCTTGCTCTCGATGCCGTAGGTCTTGGCGAGCTCGTGTACTCGGGTCTTGGCCACTGTTCTCCTTCTGGCCAAAGACCCGCTTCCCCCTGTGAGGGGGTGGATCTCAGACCGCTGGTGGGTGTTGCAGTAGTGCTGGGCTCATCGGGAGTTACTCATCGAGTGCTCATGAGCTGCTGCTCCAGTCCTGGTCTGTCGGTGTTCGGTCCGTGCGTGTCAGCGTGAGGCGAGGTACGACGCGACCGGTGCGCTGTCGAGTGCGGTGGTGACCCGGAGGGCCCTGCCGAACGCCCGACGGCGTACCGCGAGGTCGTAGCACGCGGACGTGGGGTGCAGGTGCGCCCCTCGCCCCGGCCGGGTGGCTGCCGGATCGGGCACCACGGCCGGCCGGCCCTCGGTGTCCGAGCCGGCGGTCACCCGCACCAGCTCGCTCTTCGCGGCCCGCTCGCGGCACCCGATGCAGGTGCGGACCGGTCCGGGGACCGGTGCAGACGCAGGGGAAACCGATGTGCGAGCCACTGAGGCCAACCCTACCCCGCGTCGGTGCCATTCCCCGAACCGGCCGTCGGCCGCGCTGATGCCCGGGGGCGGTGAGATGGGATCGGTTCGGGTGACCCGGACCGATCCCGGCTCACCGCCACGTGCCACGCACGCCGAGCGGCGGTGAGAAGGGGCCGGTCCGAGCGACCACAACCGATCCTGGCTCACCGCCCGGGTGGGGACGACGCGGATCAGCGCCTCGCACCAGGCTCAGTCGCTCCCGGCCGGCTCGTCGGAGCGGATGTCGATGCGCCAGCCGGTCAGCCGAGCGGCGAGACGGGCGTTCTGGCCCTCCTTGCCGATCGCCAGGGACAGCTGGAAGTCGGGCACGATGACCCGCGCCGACCTCGCCTCGGCGTCGACGACCTCCACCGCCGTGACGCGCGCCGGTGACAGCGCGTGGGCCACGAACTCGGCCGGGTCCTCGGACCAGTCGACGATGTCGATCTTCTCGCCGTGGAGCTCGGCCATCACGTTGCGCACGCGTTGTCCCATCGGGCCGATGCAGGAGCCCTTGGCGTTGACACCCGGGGTGGTGGAGGTGACCGCGATCTTGGTGCGGTGGCCGGCTTCGCGAGCGATCGCCGCGATCTCGACGGTGCCGTCGGCGATCTCGGGCACCTCCAGCGCGAACAGCTTCTTGACCAGGTTGGGGTGGGAGCGCGACAGCGTGATCTGCGGACCGCGCATGCCCTTGCGGACCGAGACGACCAGGCACTTGATCCGCTCGCCGTGCCGGTACTTCTCCCCCGGCGCCCGCTCTCCCATCGGCAGGAGCGCCTCGAGCTTGCCGAGGTCGACCATCACGTCGTCGGGGTTGCGACCCTGCTGGATGATCCCGGAGACCAGGTCACCCTCCTTGCCCGAGAACTCACCGAAGCGGATGTCGTCCTCGGCGTCGCGCAGCCGCTGGAGCATGATCTGCTTCGCCGTCGTGGCGGCGATCCGGCCGAACCCCTCCGGGGTGTCGTCGTACTCCCCCACCTGGGCGCCCTCGTCGTCGAGCTCCGCGGCGAACACCGTGACGTGGCCGCTCTTGCGGTCGAGCTCGACCCGCGCCTGCTCCACCGCGCCGGGAGTCTTGTGGTACGCCGTGAGCAGGGCCTGCTCGATCGCCTCGACGAGGATGTCGAAGGAGATCTCCTTCTCGCGCTCGAGCGTGCGCAGGATCGTCAGGTCGATGTCCATGCCCTAACCGTCCTTCCGGTTGAACTCGATCTGGACCTGCGCGGAGCCGATCTCGGCGTACTCCAGCCGACGCGGCGTCCCGGAGAGGTCGAGGGTCACGCCGAGGTCGTCGCTGTCGGTGATCCGGCCGGTGACCTGCGAGCCGTCGGCGAGGCTCGTCCGGACCAGGCGGTCGTGGTTGCGTCGCCAGTGGCGTGGCTCGGTGAGCGGACGGTCCACGCCTCGGGAGGTGACCTCGAGGGTGTACGCCTGCTCGCCCATCAGGTCGCCGCCGTCGAGCTCCTGCGAGACCGCGCGTGTCGCCTCGGCGATGTCGTCGAGGGTGACGCCGCCGTCCTTGTCGACCGCGATGCGCAGCACGCGCCTCTTCCCGGCGGGCGTGAGCTCCACGGCCTCGAGGTCGAGGCCGAGGTCGGACAGGGGCTCGCGGAGCGCCTCGTGGATCCGGGAGCTGTCCGGACTGATCGGGCTCACGTCTCGACCTCCTGTGCTGTTGTCGCTGCTCACGATAGCGAATCCTCTGCAGCCGGCCCTCCGCCGCCGACCGGCGTAGCCCGCGCCTTCCGGAGATAGGGTCGCGGGCGTGTCGGGCTCCCCTATGTCGCGTCGCGTGGTGCTCCGTGCAGGCGGCCTCGCGGCCGTGGCCGGCACCGCTCTGAGCGGCTGCGACCTCGGTCCGAGCTCCACGTCGCGGCCCGCCGCGACGCTCCCGCCCGACCCCGACCAGCGCCTCGTGGACGCCGCCCGGGCCGAGCTGCGCGGACTGCTCACCCGCCTCTCGGCGACGACCGGCGCCTCGTCGCTGGTGGCCTGTCACCGCGCGCAGCTGGCCGCGCTGGGCGGAGAGCCACCCGCGGCCACGGGGCGCGGCCGGCCGTTGACGCCGGTGGCGACCGCCGCTCGCGAGCGACGGGCCGCCGAACGCTTCGCGCGCTGGGCCGTGGCGTGCCAGAACGGCGACCTGGCCAGGCTGCTGGCCTCGGTCGCGGCCGGGATCCGGATGCAGCCGGTGCTGCGGACCGTCGGATGAGCGCCACCGACGCCCTCCAGCGCACGCTGGCCGCCGAGCACGCGGCGATCTTCGTGTTCGGCGCTCTCGGTGGGCGGGCCTCGGCGCTGACGGCTCCGGCGCTGCGCAGGGTCATCGGCACGGCGTACGACGTCCACGTCACGCGCCGCGACCGGCTGCGCGCGCTGGTGCGGGCGGCGGGCGGCGACCCGGTGGCCGCGGAACCGGCGTACCGGCTGCCCAGCCCCCTGCTGACCGCTCTGCAGATCGAGGCCGAGGCCCTCCGCGTGGAGCGGGCCTGCGCCACGACGTACGCGGCGTTGGTGGCGGAGACGACCGGCGGCGACCGGCGCTGGGCGGTGGAGGCGCTGATCGCGGTCGCGCTCGCCGAGCGGTCGTTCGGTGGTCTGCCCGAGCCCCTGCCGGGACTCGGCAGACGCTGAGGCCTGGTCCGTGTGGGCCACGGAGATGAAGAGGCCCCCGGCCCGGATGGGCCAGGGGCGGACGGCCGGTGCTCCGAGGAATTCCCGAGACATTCCTCGAAGCACCGAACGCCAGGCCAATTGGGGGGAATCGGCCCGGGCCTGGACCTTTGGGGGGGTGATCCAGACCCGTCGTGCACAATCATGCAACGCGGCAGGCGGGTGCGGGGAACCCTGGCTGCCTCATGTTTATGCAATGCCAAAACATGAAGTTCACAGCGAGGCGAGCAGAGAGGGCAGCTCGGACAACGCCCGCACCACCCCGTCCGGCCTTCCCTCCGTGTGACCCACCTGGCCCGATGGGATGGTGCTGAGGGGGATGTGGACCGCCTTCATCCCCGCCTGCTGTGCACCCCAGACGTCGTCGAAGAGCCGATCCCCGACGTACACGCACCGCGCGGGATCGGCGACGCCGACCGCGTCCATCGCCGCCCGGAACGCGCGCGGCGAAGGCTTGGTCCAGGGGATCTCGCTGGTGTACACGTCGCCGTCGATCAGGTCGTAGACGCCGTCGCGCTCGAGGAACGCGACGTGCCACTCACGCGGCCAGATCGTGTTGGACAGCACCCCGACGCGCAGTCCGTCGGCGCGCAGCCGCTCGAACAGCGGGCGGACGGCCGGGTCGGTGCGGGTGTGCGGCTCCCAGAACTCGCGGTACGCCGTCAGCAGAGCCGGGTCGTGGTCCAGCCCGGCCACCTCGAACAGGTCGGCGAGGGTGGCGCTCTGCTGCCGCTCGCGTGACCGGCCCCAGACCACCTCGCCCGCCTCGTGCAGCGCGGCCCGCGACGTCTCGGGGTCGTGGCCGGCCGTGGTCACGGCCGCGGCTAGCGCCAGCGACTCGGCATGGAAGTCGATGTCGTGCCAGCGGGTCAGGGTGCCGCCCCAGTCGAAGATCACCGCGTCGAGGTCCACGGACCGACCCTAGGCCGAGACCCCCTTGCCCCGACCATCGCCGGGTTGGTGGACTCGCGCGCGTGGACGACGACTTCGACGACGGCTGGGACATGTCCGCTCGGCTCGTCGACGGTCGGTGGGTCGACCGCAGCCCTCGCCGGCCGGACGTCGAGCCCCAGGTACGCCGCGAGGTCGCGGTGATGCCGTGGCTGGCGCCGCAGCTGCCCCTGCCGGTTCCGGTGCCGCAGATCGTCTGCGAGCAGCCTCTGACCGTGCGGCACGCCTACGTGCCAGGCGGCCCCTGCCCCGGTCGGTCGGCAGGACAGGGACGAGCCGTCGGCGCGTTCCTCCGGGCCCTGCACAGGGTCGACCCCCGGGCGGCGGTGGCGCACGGAGCCCGCGACGCCGAGGCGTCGTTCGTGGCGGCGGAGGAGATCCGGCACGGGTTGGCTCGCGTGGTGCTGCCGCGGCTCCCCCGCCACGTCCTTCCCGCCGCCGAGGCACTTCTCGCGCGACTCACGACGCCTCCGCACGTCCCGCGGGTCACCCACGGCGACCTCGGCCCGAGCCACATCCGGGTGACGGCCGACCGCGTGACCGGGGTCATCGACTGGGGCGACTGCTGCGTCGGTGACCCTGCGCTGGACCTGGCCTGGACCGTGGTCGGCTCGGCACCCGCGTTCGGCGACGCGGTGGTCGCGGCGTACGGCGCCGACGATTCGCTGATCGCCCGGGCACGCGACTTCCACCAGCTGGGGCCGTGGCACGAGGTGAGCCACGGGCTGGTCACCGGTCGGCCGGCGTACGTCGACAGCGGCGTTGCCGGCGTCGTGGACCGGCTGGAGAGGTTCGGCTCGAGCTAGGCGCGGACCACCCGGACCACGTGGTTGACCACCTCGTCCGCCGGAACGTCCTCGCGGTCACCGGTCTTCCGGTCGCGGACCTCGACCGTGCCGTCGGCGAGGTTGCGACCGACCACGACGATCGTGGGCACGCCGATGATCTCGGCGTCCTTGAACTTCACCCCGGGGCTGACCTTGGGGCGGTCGTCGTAGAGCACGGTGACGCCGTCGCCGGCCAGCTCGGTGGCGATCCGGTCGGCCGCGGCGAAGATCGCCTCGTCCTTGCCGGTGGCGACCAGGTGGACGTCGGCGGGGGCGACGTTGCGGGGCCAGCACAGACCCAGCTCGTCGAGCGTGCCCTCGGCGATCGCCGCCACGGCCCGCGAGGGCCCGATGCCGTAGGAGCCCATCGTGACCGTCACCAGCTTGCCGTGCTCGTCGAGCACCTGCAGGCCGAGGGCGTCGGCGTACTTGCGGCCGAGCGCGAAGATGTGTCCCATCTCGATGCCCCGCGCGGAGACGAGGGTGCCGTCGTCACAGTTGGGGCAGGGGTCGCCGTCCCACACCTCGGCGGCCTCGATCGTGCCGTCGGGGGTGAAGTCGCGACCGACCACCAGGTCGAGCACGTGCTGGCCGGGCGCGTCGGCGCCGGTCACCCACCGGGTGCCCTCGACCACCCGGGGATCGACCAGGAACCTGATGCCGGAGGAGTTCTTCTCCCCCAGGACCCCCGGCCCCATGTAGCCCTTGACGATCGTGGGGTACGTCGCGATCTGCTCCTCGTCCATCGGCTCGACCTCGATCGGCTCCAGCCGGCCCTCGAGCCGCTTCTGGTCGACGTCCCGGTCGCCGGGCAGTCCGATCGCGATCGGCTCGCGGGTGCCGTCGGGGTGCTTGAGCACCATGAGCACGCTCTTGAGCGTGTCGCCGGCCGTCCAGGGCCGGTCGTCGCGCGGGTACTTCTGGTTCAGCAGCGCCACGAGCGAGTCGATGGTGGGCGTGTCGGGCGTCTGCTCGGCGTGCGCCTCGGGCGCGTCGTCGTACGCGAGTGGCGCCGGGGGCCGGACCTGCACGGCCTCGACGTTGGCGGCGTAGTCGCAGTTCGTGCAGCGCACGTAGGTGTCCTCGCCGACGGCCGCCTTGGCCAGGAACTCCTCGGACTTCGAGCCACCCATCGCTCCCGACGTCGCCCGGACGATGACGTACTCGAAGCCGAGCTTGTCGAAGATCCGGATGTAGGCGTCGCGATGACGCTGGTAGGACTCGTCGAGGCCGGCATCGTCGACGTCGAAGGAGTAGGAGTCCTTCATCACGAACTCGCGGCCGCGGAGCAGCCCGGCGCGCGGACGCGCCTCGTCGCGGTACTTGTTCTGCATCTGGTACAGCGACAGCGGCAGGTCCTTGTACGACGAGTACAGGTCCTTGACCGCCAGGGTGAACATCTCCTCGTGGGTGGGCCCCAGCAGGTAGTCGGCGCCCTTGCGGTCCTGCAGCCGGAAGATGCCGTCGCCGTACTCCGTCCAGCGGCCGGTCGCCTCGTAGGGCTCGCGGGGCAGGAGCGCGGGGAACAGCAGCTCCTGGGCCCCGATCGCGTCCATCTCGTCGCGGATGATGCCCTCGATCCGCCGGAGCACGCGCAGCCCCAGGGGCAGCCAGGTGTAGATGCCGGGCGCCGCGCGGCGGATGTAGCCGGCCCGGACCAGCAGGCGGTGGGACGGCACCTCGGCGTCCGCCGGGTCGTCGCGCAGGGTGCGGACGAAGAGGCTGGACATGCGCAGGACGGTGCTCATGGCCCGAAGCCTACGGGCGGCCGATCGGCCCCCGCGACGTGGATTGCGAGCCGGTGGGCACGGCCCCGGCCCGCCGCGCCCACGAGGTGTCGCCGACGGCGCGCCAGGCCAGGACGCCGGCCAGGGCGGCCAGCAGCCCGATCACGACCCCGGCCACGATGTCCTCGACGTGATGGACGTGCGCGATCACCCGCGCGACCCCGACCAGGACGGCGAGCACCAGCAGCCCCAGTCCTGCCGCGCGCCGGTGGCGGAGCACGACGAAGGCCGTGACCGAGCCGATCGCGGTGTGGTCGGAGGGGAAGCCGTTGTCCGCCGGGTGGGAGAACCACGGGTGCACGGACGGGTCCACGACGAAGGGCCGCGGATCGGTGTGGAGGGCACCGGCGACCTTGACCAGGACCGCGACCGCGACGAGACCGACGACCATCTCCACGGCCAGGGCGACCTTCTCGCTGCGCGACGCCGTCAGCCACACGACGACGGCCAGAACAGCCACGACGTACAGCCCGGCCTGAGCGACCAGGGAGACCGCGGAGTGCACGGCCCCCATCGTGCCCGGCGAACCTGACCGCAGCCTGAACGCCACACCGGTGGCCGGAGGTCCTCGAGGGCCGCCCGTGGACGTCAGAACATCACGGTGGCGAAGGTGCCGGTCTGCAGGAACCCGGCCCGCTCGTAGGCCCTCCGCGCAGGCTCGTTCCAGATGTTGGCGTACAACGACACCACCGGGGCCACGTCGCGGCGGCAGGCGGCGGCCACCGCGGCGACCCCACGAGCGGCCAGGCCCTCGCCACGCCGGTCGGGGGCCACCCACACGCCCTGGATCTGAGCGGCGTACGGCGTCGCGTGCGCCACCTCGGCCTTGAACACGACCCGCCCGTCCTCGATCCGGGCGAACGACCAGCCGAGCCCGATCAGCTGACGGACGCGCGAGCGATAGATGGGCGCGCCGCCGTCGGACTCCGGGTCGACCCCGACCTCCTCGGTGTACATCGCGACACAGGCCGGGTACAGCACTGCGAAGTCGTCAGGGGTGGTGCGGCGAACCTCCGGATCGGGCTCGACCAGGGGCGCCGTCGCCAGCTCCATGTGCGGCTGGTCCCACCGGGTCTCGCGCGGACGCCCCCACGAGTCGGACAGGCATCGCCACAGCGGCCACACCTGCTCCTGCAGGCCGACGATGGTGATCACCGAGCGAGGGCGCGTGAGTGCCCGTTCGGCGAACGCGCGCGCATCGTCCGGCGAGCACTCCACCGGCACGAGGTTGGCGCCGACGTGACAGCCCGCGACGAGCCGGCCCGCGTCGTACCGGCCCCAGATCTCGCCCGCGAGCAGGCGCGGTTCGAGATTGGTGCTGCGCGCGCGGTACTCGGCGAACGCGTTGACCACCGGGTTCTTCGCGGTGAGCTCGAGGAAGTCCGGGAGGTCGGCCGGCCCGAGCACGCTGACGCCCTGGCGCGCACGGAACCTGGACAGGGTCACCCTCCGGAGCCTACGCGGATCGAGCCTCCTACGGTCGATCCCCGACGAGGCATCGGACGGCTCGGCCCGGACACCCGTTCAGGAGGTCCACCAGTTGTCGTTGTAGACGTCGAGACCGAAGACCGGCAGCCCGTCGACCCTGGCCATACCGAGCTTGGGCAGTCGGTACAGCTCGGCGAGGGAGGCGAGCAGCGAGTAGTGGTTGTACGGCGTGGTGCTCCACGTGTTCGGCGTCGTGAAGTGGGAGATGATCAACGCGCCGACCTTCCCGCCGCCCGGCCCGATGATGCCGGGGCCGGAGCCGAGCAGCGGGTTGGGCCCCGCCGTCTCCCCGCAGCACGCATCGGAGTCGGCCGTGGGGCTGTCGGACTCGTCGGCGGTGATGATCAGCATCCCGTTCCGCTTGAACGCCGGCGACGCGAGGATCCGCGGGGCCCAGGTCTTGAGGAACTTGTCGACCTGGCGCAGCCCTCCCGGCTGGCCGTTGGCACAGGGGTCGTCGTGCCCGTCGCGGCACAGGTCGGGCGTGATGTAGGCCAGACGGGGGGTGTTGCGTGCGTGGCGCAGGTCGCGGCGCAGGTCGGGGAGGGGGCGAACGTGGCGCCGGCAGTAGTTCGGGTGCGAGATGATCGACCTGAAGTACATGAACGGGTTGTGCCGGACGGCGTAGTTGCGACCCTCCCGTGCGTGCTGGGTGGGGTCGGCCCGGCCGATCGCCGGGTGCACGCAGGGCCGCCTCATCTGCTGCATGTATCCGCGCCAGGTGATGCCCGCGTGGGACAGCTGCCGGGGCAGGCTGCGCACGCCCGTGGGGTAGACGCAGCCGTAGCCCACCGCCTGCCCGGGAGTCTGCGGCGGGCCGGTCTTCACGAAGGCGGAGTAGGTCTGGCAGTCCGTCTGTGTCTGGATGTTCGGCGCCTGGCCCGAGATCTGGGCGATGTAGTTGGGCAGCGAGTTGTGGGCGGTCGCGTAGTAGGAGTTCAACAGCACGCCCTTGCGGCGCAGCGCGCCGGCCAGGTAGGGCGCCTCCGTGCCGGGGCCGAAGGTCTCGTCGTACCCCTTGTTCTCGATGTTGATCACGAAGACGTGCTTGATCGGGGGGACGTACACCGGGCGCGGCGGCCGCGCGATCGCGCTCGCGCCGGACCCGGTGGAACCGACTCCCCCGGACGCCTCCGCGGGCGCCAGCGCCGCGACGAAGGCGAGCGCGACCAGGACCGGCACCACGCGCGGGAGGGACGTACGACGTGCCCTCATCGCGCACCGTCCGCGGCCCGTTGCTGGAGAGCCTTCTGGCGCAGCGCGGGCCATTCCTTGAACTCCGTTCCTTCGAGGTCAGCGGCCGGCGAGCACGCCTGGCTGGTGAACGTCGGCACGGAGTAGGCAGGCGCCGTCGTGTCCGGGTGGGCCAGATCGAGGACCCGGGCGAGGTTGTGGGCCTTGGCATCGCGCACGGTGAGCGGGCTGAGCCCGTGGCGCCACTCGATCATCCGGAGGATCGAGGTGTGGTCGTAGGTCTGGTGGGACACGTAGCCCCGGCGGGCGAACGGCGAGATGACCACGGTCGGGACCCGGAATCCACGCAGGGCGGTCTTGGGGCTCACGTCGGGAGCACGCTCGGGTCGCACGTGGTCGAAGAAGCCGCCCCACTCGTCGTAGGTGATCACCAGGACCGTGCTCGCCCAGTCGGGACCGGTCCGTACGGCGTCGTACACCTGGTTCATGAAGTCCTCGCCGGCCCGGATGTCGGCATGCGGGTGGTCGTCGTTGGAGGTGCCGGCCTCCTCGTTGGTGAAGCGGGGGTCGACGAAGGAGACGGCCGGGAGGAGCCCGGCGGCCGCGTCGGTGAGGAACGTCGCGAACGGACTCTGCCGGGCCGGCTTGTGCTTGAGCAGGATCGGGAACAACGAGAACGTGTCCCCGTGGTAGTAGGCGTTCGACACGCGCTTGGCGATCAGCCGGCTCCAGATGGTCGGGTAGGTGAACAGCGTCGTGTTGTTGTGGAGACGGTCGGTCCGCGCCCCGTGCAGGTAGAACCGGTTCGGATACGTCTCCGCCATCACCGCGGAGAAGTAGCGGTCGAACGTCGTCCAGTCGGCGGCCGCCGGCCCGAGGAAGGCCAGGTCGGGCTGCTCGTAGTAGCCGATCGACAGGCTGTCGTTGCGGCCGGATCGCAGCCACCCGTCGCACCTGCCCCCGTTGAGCTGGATCCGCCCGCCCTCATAGCTGTGGTCGGGATCCTGGAAGCCGCAGCTGGCCATCATGTCCAGGTGGTGGGTCGCGTGCGGGAGGCCGTAGCGGTCGACGTAGGTCAAGCCCGCCTGCTTGCCGTCGACCGCCGAGTTGACCGACGGCAGCCAGCCCAGGAAGTGGTCGAAGGAGCGGTTCTCCATCATCAGCACGACGATGTGCTCGATCCCGGACTCCTGGGGCGCGGGCAGCGCCGTGGCCGCCTCGGCCCCGTCGCCGAGCATCCGGTATCCGCCGGCGGCGGTGACCAGGCTGGCGGCGCCCGCGGCGCCCAACAGGGTTCTACGCGAAACTGTCACCCGTGCACTATCGGTCAGGATCGCGGAGAAGTCACCCGCCGACACCCACTCTTCGTCCGGCCGCGAACAGGTCGGTCATCCGGCGTTGTAGACGTCGGCCCCGAACAGGTCGGTCACGGTGCGGGCGTACCCGAGCCGGTCCAGGCCGAACAGCTCCTCGATCGAGCCGAGCAGCGAGTAGTGGTTGTACGGCGTGCTGCTGGTGGTCCCCCTGCCGACGTACGACGAGATCACCAGCGCCCCGATGCGCCCGCCACCGAGACCGTCGATCCCGGGCTGAGCGGCGTTGGGTCCCGGCCCTTCGCCGCAGCACGCGCGTGAGTCCTCGGTGACCCCCTCGGACTCGTCGGCGGTGATGACGAGCATCCCGTCCCGACCGAACGCCGGCGAGTTCAAGATCTTCGGGATCCAGGTCTTGAACCAGTTGTTCGCCGCCCGCAGACCGCCCGGTCCGCCATCGGCGCAGTGCGCGTCGTGGGCGTCGTGACACAGGTCGGGCGAGATGTAGGTCAGGTTGCGGGTGGTGGCGACCCGGCCCAGGTCGTGGGTCAGCGCGGAGAGCGGCTTGACGTGCGCCTTGCAGTACGCCGGCCGTGAGGTGATCGACCGGAAGTACATGAACGGGTTGTGCCGTGTCGCGTACTGCTGGTACCGGGTCGCCGACCGCCACCGCTCCTTGGCACCGAGCACCGAGTGCTGGCACGGCCGGGCCATGTCCTGCATGTAGCCCCGCCAGGTGAGCCCCGCGCGGTCCAGCTGGCCGGCCAGGGTGTCGACCTTCTTCGGGTAGACGCACCCGTTGCCGACCACCTGCTCCGGCACGGCCACGGGGCCGGTCTCGCGGAAGGCGGTGTACCGCGGGCAGTCGCGCTGCGTGGCGAGGCTCGGCCCCTGTCCGGAGATCTGGGCGAGGTAGTTGCCCAGGCTGTGGTGGGCGGTGCCGTAGTACTGGGTGAGCAGTGCTCCCTTCGCGCGCAGCCGGGTGGCGAGGTACGGCGCGGCCGAACGCTTGCCCCAGGTCTGGTGGAAGCCCTTGTTCTCGATGTTGACCACGAAGACGTGCCTGATGGGCGGGGCGGCGGTCCGGGTCGTCGCGCTGCCGGGGCCGCCCTCCGGACCGTCGCCGGCGTCGGTGCCGCCGATCGACCGGGGGTGCACCAGGGTCAGCACGATGGCCAGCACGACCAGCGTCGTACCGCCGATCCCGAGGTACGCCGCGCGGTGGCCGTGGCGGCCGGCGGTCGAGGTCACTCAGCTCACCGAGACACTGGCGCCGGCGCCGTCGACCGGCTCCATGCCCTCGGCGATGCGCATGGCCTCCTCGATGAGGGTCTCCACGATCTGCGACTCGGGCACCGTCTTGATCACCTCGCCCTTGACGAAGATCTGTCCCTTGCCGTTGCCGGAGGCGACACCGAGGTCGGCCTCGCGGGCCTCGCCCGGGCCGTTGACCACGCAGCCCATCACCGCCACGCGGAGCGGCACCTCGAGACCCTCGAGTCCGGCGGTGACCTCGTCGGCGAGCTTGTAGACATCGACCTGGGCACGGCCGCAGGAGGGGCAGGAGACGATCTCGAGGCGACGCGGCTTGAGGTTGAGCGACTCCAGGATCTGGATGCCGACCTT
>JAICHQ010000082.1 GCA_025924815.1 Nocardioides sp. | reverse complement strand
TCATCACGATCGCGTCGACCTCGGGGGGCAGGTCGGTGTCGTGGTCGGACGGCGGCGCCGCCGGCTCGCGAACGTGCTGGTAGGCCACGGCGACCGGGGAGTCGCCGATGAACGGCGGGCGCCCGGTGAGCAGCTCGTAGATCAGGCAGCCGGCGGAGTAGACGTCGGAGCGGGAGTCGACCGGTTCGCCACGTGCCTGCTCGGGCGAGAGGTACTGGGCGGTCCCGACCACGGCGGCGGTCTGGGTCATCGTGCTCGACGCGTCGGAGATGGCCCGCGCGATCTCCGACGCCTCGAGCACGATGACCCAGACCGCCGCGGTGGTCGGCACTGCGCAGTACCTCTCCCCCGAGCAGGCGCGAGGGGAGCCGGTCGACTCCCGCTCCGACGTCTACTCCGCGGGCTGCCTGCTGTACGAGCTGCTGACCGGCCGTCCGCCCTTCGTCGGCGACTCGCCCGTCGCCGTCGCCTACCAGCACGTCCGCGAGCAGGCCGCGCCGCCCTCCGACCACGACACCGACCTGCCGCACGAGGTCGACGCGATCGTGATGAAGTCGCTGGCCAAGCGGGTCGAGGACCGCTACCAGTCCGCCGCCGCGATGCGCGGCGACATCGAGCGCTACCTCGCCGGCCACCCGGTGCACGTGACCCCTCCGCCGCCGCCGGTCGAGCCGCCGACGACGATCACCCAGCAGACGCCGGTCGTCACGCCGGTGCCGCCGCCGGCGGAGGAGTACGACGAGGACGACCGCGGCACCCGGCCGGGTCTGCTGGTGTTCCTGGCGATCCTGCTGCTGATCGTGCTCGGCCTCGCGGCGTACCTCCTGCCGAAGATGTTCGCGAGCCCGAGCGACCAGGTGCAGGTGCCCCAGCTGTCCGGACTCACCGAGAACGCCGCCCGGACCAAGCTGGCCGACGCGGGCCTGACGGTGGGCTCGGTCGAGCACGCCTACAGCAGCAAGGTCCCCGTCAACCGGGTGATCACCCAGGATCCCGCGGCCGACGGGTTCGTCGACAAGGGGACAGCCGTCTCGTTCACGATCTCGTCGGGCACCCATCCGACGAAGGTGCCCAACATCATCGGCGCGTCTCGCACCGATGCACAGTCCGAGCTCCAGCACGCCCATCTCAACGGGGTCTTCAAGAACGTGGACTCCGACCAGCCGAAGGGCACCGTGGTCAGCACCGACCCGACGCCCGGCACCTCGGTGCCCCGCGACTCCGACGTCACGGTCAACGTGTCGTCCGGGCCGCAGAAGGTGCCGCCCGTCGTGGGCCTGACCCAGGCCGAGGCCGAGCAGAGGATCAAGGACGCCGGCTTCAACCCTCAGGTCAGTCCGGACAACAACTCGACCCAGCCCAACGGCACGGTGACCGGCCAGACGCCGCCCGCCGGCACCCGGCTCCCGCAGGGGTCGACGGTGTTCATCACGGTGTCGAACTTCGAGCCGACCTCGCCGCCCACGTCGTCCCCGACCACCGAACCGACCTCGCCGCCGACGTCGCTGCCCACGTCGCCGGCCACCTGACGGTCCCCGGAGAGCGCCGGTTGCGGCAGGTCAGCCTCCGGCCCCGCTCTGGCCTCAGCCTCCGGCGCCGCTCTGGGCGTCGCTCTGGGGGAGCACGTGGGCGTACTGGAAGTCGGTGAGGCCGTCGTAGGCCGGTGCGGTGATCCGGTTCTCGATCTGCTCGTCCCAGCCGACGTTGATGTCGGGGTCGGCGGCGTCGGCGCGGTACACCTGGAGGTAGGCGTCGTCGGCGATCGCGGTGCTCAGCGCGGTCACGTCGCCGACGGCCTGGATCTTGTAGGGCTGGCTGTAGGGCACGCCCTGGAGCTGCACGGAGTTGCCGATGCACCGGATGCCGGTGGTGGTCACGACGCGCTGGCCCTGGATCGTCACGGCCCGGGCCCCTGCCCTCCACATGGCGTTGACCACGGCCTGGATGTCCTGCTGGTGCACCAGGAGGAGGTTGGGGTTGTCGACGGTGTCGGGGAGGTCCTGGCCGGTGGCCTGCGGCGCGTCGGAGAGGGTCACGGTGACGCCGGGTCCGGAGACCGGCAGCAGCCCGGCCGGGTCCTTGAGCCGCGCGGCCTGCCGGTTGAACCTGCGGACCTGACGGTTGTCGACCGAACCGCTGAGCGCGTTCACCTGCTGGGTCAGGTCGGTGACCTGCTTCTTCATCCCGGCGACCCGGTGGGCGTCGTACCGGACCATCGAGGCGAGGTCGGTGAAGCGACCCGGCCTCAGGTCGGTGCCTTCGCTGCTGTGGGCGCTGACCACGAACAGCGCACCGCTGAGGAGTCCGACCACGGGAGTCGCCAGCCGCCAGGCCAGGGCTCGGTGGGGTCGGCTCGCCATGCCGACTAAGGTAGCCCGCGACCTGTGAGGGACGCCGGTGCGCAGGTGACGGCGTCGCGTGCGAGAAGGAGGCCTGCGTGGCCAAGCCCAAGGCCAAGCAGTCGTTCGTCGACCCCGACCGCGGGCCGCTGCTCAGCGTCCGGTTCGCGATCGCCGTGGTGCTGATGCTCGTCGGGATCGCGTGGATAGTCTTCTACTACCTCGGCGTCCGGCCCGACCCCAACGACATCCCCGTGCGTCCGCCCACCGGCCCGAAGTTCATGGGTGACATGGCCAAGTGGAACTACGTCGTCGGCTTCGGCGCGCTCTTCCTCGGACTGCTGATCTCGGCACACCCGTCCACGCCGCTGGGTCGCGGCCGCGGCGTCGTGGTCGGGATGCTCACCTGCTTCCTGCTCGGGCTGCTGTGGATCTGCACGTTCTACGTCATCTCGGGCAACACCCTGCCCAAGGTCGCGGTCTTCAACGACCTCGACCAGTGGAACCTGGTCGTGGGGATCGGCTTCATGGCGGTCGGGTTCTCGTTCGCGACGCGGTGGGAATGAGGGTTCCTGGCGTGGGCTCGCGTGTGGACGGTTCATCACGCTGAGTGGTCGAACCCGTCCTGGGCACGATGAACTCCGCTAGCCATGTGCCGGCTGATCCACTCGACGTGATGAACCGTCCACCCACCACCCACCGCCCACGGCAACGGCCCATCAACAACTGTGGAATCACCTGTGGATAATCACATCGCTGTAGTTCTCCCCAGGCTCATCCCCAGCTGGGGATGACGCCTCTCGGTCAGGGGTCCGGACTCAGCTGAGCGCAGTGGTGCGGAGGGCGAACACCAGCGCCACCAGGATGGCGACCCCGGCGAAACCGGCGACCTGCCAGGCGGTGCGGTGGGGGCGCGGCGCATAGGCCAGCACCCCGGCGAGGACCAGCCCCGAGACGAACCCGCCCACATGTGCCTGCCAGGAGATGCCCGAGGCGAAGAAGGTCAGGGCGGCGTTGATCCCGATCCACACCAGGAGCTGGCTGACGTCCGCCTTGGCCTTGTTCGCCACCACGAGCAGCGCGGCCATCAGGCCGAAGATCGCCCCCGAGGCCCCCAGGGTGGGCGAGTACTCCGGCCCGATCCAGTACACCGTGGCCGAGCCGACGAGCCCGGAGAGGAGGTACAACGCGGTGAAGCGCACCCGGCCGAGGACCATCTCCAGCTGCGGTCCGAGGATCCACAACGCGAGCATGTTGAAGCCGATGTGGAGCGGTTCGACGTGGGTGAACATCGACGTGACCGGTTGCCACCAGGCACCGTCCGCCACGCCGGGGAGCCAGGACCCGCCCTTGCTGGTGCAGACGGCGTGCGAGTAGTCGAAGCCGTACCTGCCCCGCGCGCACAGGCCGTTGGGGCGCAGCGACAGCCGGTCCACCCACGCACTGCCGTTGCCTCCGGTCCCGAGGATCAGGGCCCAGACCCCGGCGTTGATCGCGATCAGGATCTTCGAGACCAGCCCGATGCTGCCCGGCCGAATCCCGCCGTACGCCGTGCGCGCCTGCCGCGTCGTACGCCGACCCTCGGCCACGCAGTCGGGGCAGTGGAAGCCCACCGACGCATCGCGCATGCAGTCGGGACAGATCGACTTCCCGCATCGTTGACAGCGGATGTAGGTCTCGCGGTCGCGGTGCCGGTAGCAGGTGGGAACGCCGGCGGGGTCACCCGCCGGCGTCGCTGACCCGGTGCCCGGATCGTCGGGCGTGCTCAGGGGCCCGTGACCTCGACGGACTCGATCACCACCGGCTCGACCGGACGGTCGCCCGAGCCCGTCGCGGTCGTGGCGATCGCGTCGACCACGTCGCGCGAGTCCTGGTCGGCGACCTCGCCGAAGATCGTGTGCTTGAAGTTCAGCCAGGTGGTCGGCGCCACGGTGATGAAGAACTGCGACCCGTTGGTGCCCGGGCCGGCGTTCGCCATCGCCAGCAGGTAGGGCTTGTCGAAGGTCAGCTCGGGATGCGGCTCGTCCTTGAACGTGTAGCCGGGGCCGCCGTTGCCCTGTCCGAGTGGGCAGCCGCCCTGGATCATGAAGCCCTCGATGACCCGGTGGAAGGTCAGTCCGTCGTAGAAACGCTCGCCGCTGCGGCCTGCGTCGTCGCGGTACTCCTTGGTGCCCTCGGCGAGCCCGACGAAGTTGCCGACGGTCTCGGGGGCGTGGTTCGGGAACAGGTTGATCGTGATGTCGCCCCGGTTGGTCTTCAGGACGGCCTGCTGGTCAGCCATGGGTGCCTCTCGCGTGTCGCGTGGTGTCGCGTGCTGGTGCAGCGATCCTCCCATGAGGCACAACCGGGTGACGTACGCCGGGTATCCGGCAGGTCCGCGGTGGAGACCGGCCTGTTGGGTACGAGGAGGATCGTGGTGGGATAGAGCAGACGAGACGAAGGGAAGGGTCCCCATGCGCATCCGCCGGAAGAAGACCATCCTCGAGCAGGCCGCGGACTACGTCGAGGCCGCCGTGGAGAAGGCGGGACCGATCCTGGCCGAGGCCAAGGAGAGGGCGGAAGCGGCTATCGCCGACGCCCGCGAGCAGGCGGGCCCGGCCCTGGCCGACGTCAAGGAGAAGGCGATGGCGAAGGCGGGTCCCACGCTCGTCGACGCCCGGGACAAGGCCACCCCGCTGATCGCGCAGAGCGCCGCCCTGGCGGCGGAGAAGGCGTCCGCAGCCGTGGACCTCGCCGCCGAGAAGGCCGCGCAGGGCAAGGACCTGGCCGCGAGCAAGGCGGCCGAGCTCAGCGGGAAGCCGCAGAAGAAGCACCGCCTCCGCCGGTTCCTTGTCCTCAGTGGCCTGGCCGCGCTGGTCGGTCTCGCGGTGAAGAAGATGCGCTCGGGCGGCAGCAAGCCCGCCTGGCAGTCGTCGTACACCCCGAGCCCGACGCCGGCCCCGCGGGCCGCCGACACCCCGATCGCCGACGCTGCCGCAGCAGCAGCCGGCCAGGGAGCGGACGAGGGCGGAGCCGGACCCGACGAGGCGCTCGCCGACGCGGTCGAGGAGGAGCACGAGGTGACGACACCGGACGAGCCGGCCGAGGTCGTCGACCTGGCTCCCGGCGAGGAGCCCGTGACCAAGGATGCCGCCAAGCCCTGACCCGGCCCTGGTGCCGAGGCCGCCTACCCCACCTCCGCCTTCCGACGTGCCCGGCTGCGGGCGAGCTCCTGCGGCCGGTGCTCGGCGATCCATCCGTCGACCAGTTCCCACCATCTGAACAGCCACTCGATCTGCGCCTCGCGCCCGGTCGGGATCTCCTCGCGCGGCACCTGCCACCAGCGCATCACGATCACCTTGTCCATCGGCAGCTCGCGCCACACGTCGCCGACGGTGAGCACGTGGTCGAGCCCGGTGTGCGCGACCATCACGACATCGGCGTCGGGAGCGGCGTCGAGCGCGGCCAGCAGGCCACCGGGTCGCGGCGCGAGCACGTGCGTCATCCGCTCGGCGCGTCGGGCCATCCGCTCCAGCCCCAGGCGGCGCAGGCGGTCGATGCCGCGCCGCCGGCGTTCGGGGGTGAAGTTGCCGCCCTCGGGGAAGATCACGAACGCGTCGTTCTGGTCCAGGCCCCGGGCCAGGTCGGCGATCTGCCTCTCGAAGTCAGCGCCACCCTTCCCGGAGGAGACGAAGCGAGCCGGGATCCGGTTCATCACGACGTCGACCGCCGGGTCCCAGGCGAGCGTGTCCTTGAGGACGACCCGCGGTTCACGGTCGTACCAGTGCATCAAGGCGTGGATCACCGTGAAGGAGTCACCCGGTCCCGCGTGCCGGCAGGCGACGATCAGCGGCTTTCCCGGGTAGGCGTGCGGATCAGGCCCGTCGGTCTCGATGCGCAGGTGGAGCACCCGCCGGGCCTCGTGGAACACGACGTACATCAGGCCCTGCACGAGGTCGTAGTGCACGCCCTGCCAGTACGGCGTGCGGATCCGTCGGCCGAAGCCCGAGGCCAGCCACCAGCCGAGCAGGACGACCAGCAGCACGCTCTCGGCGGTGGCCCAGACGACGGCGAGCCAGAGGATCCGCAGCAGCCGCCAGCGTCCGGGCAGGACAGGGGCGAGTGCCGCGACCACGATCAGCCAGAGCGGGAGCAGGACCCACAGGGCCGCGGCCAGCAGGATCATCGCGGGCGCGATCACCGCTCGCCGCAAGAGCCAGACCATCAGCCCAGCGCCGTGAGATAGTCCCGCGACGCCTCGTAGCTGGCCTCGATCCGGGTGCGCACCCGGGAGAAGTCGCGGTGGGCGAGCAGCGAGTCGTCCCGAGCCGACGTACCGCGCGCGGGCAGCACGTGCACCTCCACATCATCGGGCACCTCGGCCAGCTCGCGCGCGAAGCGGTGCCGGCGCGCGATCTCGAAGGAGACCCGGGCGACCTCCCACGGTCGCTGGGGCGGCTTCAGCGGACGGTCGATCCGGCCGACCTGCAGGACGAAGACCCGGTCGGCCCCGAGGGCGATCGCCCGCCCGAGCGGGATGGAGTTCACGATGCCGCCGTCGAGGTAGTGCTCGTCGCCGACCTTCGCCGGCGGCAGCAGGCCGGGTACGGCGGCGCTCGCCATGATCGCCGGGACCAGCGGGCCGGAGGTGAACCAGTGCTCCGCGGCGCGCTCGATGCTGGCGGCGCAGACCTGGAACGTCACCGGCAGGTCCTCGAACGTCGCCGTCCCGAACTCCTCGACCAGCCGCTGCTGGATGAACGCTGCGGAGTACAGATGGGTGCCGCCGCTCGAGACGGCCCGTCGTACCGTCCGGAAGGGCCGGTCGGAGATCGCCCGCGCGGTGCTCGTGTCCTGCCACAGCTCGGTCAGCCGCTCGATCACGGCGGGCGTCGGGTCGCGCGCCACCATCGCGCCGTTCAGCGCTCCCACGCTCGTGCCGAGCACCAGGTCGGGCCCGATCCCGATCTCGAACATCGCCCGGAGCATCCCCACCTCGGCCGCCCCCAGCACGCCCCCACCCCCGAGCACGAACGCGGTCGTCATGGGTCCCATCTTCGGGGTAGTCCGTGACGAAACGTATGGCTGGAGGGCGGGACGGGGTGCGTTTCGTCACGGAGTATCCCCGCACAGCACCTATCCGACAGCGGCGAGCTCGGGGTGCTCGGCGCGGATCCGGCGGGTGACGACGCGCTCGACGTAGAAGATCACCAGGGGCACCAGACCGGACACCAGGACGACGAGGGCGAACGGCAACGACCAGCGTGTCTGGCGCCAGAGCAGGAACGAGACGACGACGTAGACGATGAACACCCAGCCGTGGGCGACCCACATGATGCTGGCCTGGGCACCGAAGTGCTGCGCGCTCGTGCCGTCGGCGGCGAGGTACTTCAACGGCATCGCGACCAGCGAGCAGAACGCCAGCAGGACACCGACCAGGTAGGCGAGGAAGCGGTAGGCGGGGAAGAGCTTCGACACGACTTGAACCTACCGGGGCGCGGGTGAGCGTCTTCGCCCGCGCACGTCCTCCTCGAGCCACCGCCACCACATGAACACCGCGAAGGCGCCGAAGACCCACCACTGGAAGGCGTAGAGCAGGTTGCGGAGCCCGCTCGTGGCCCCCGCGCCCGGCAGCTGGCCGGGAGTCACGACCGAGAGTCCGGCTGTCCCGGGCCTGGGTTCGCCATCGCCGCCGCCGTCCGGAATCCGGCGGTCGGTGGCGACGACGTACCCGCCGTAGAGGTCGTACGACGCGCGGGGCAGGAGGTCGGTGATGCTCAGCTCGGGGATCACGTCGTCGTGGGTGTCGCCGTCGGAGAGTCCGCTGTCCTGCGAGGGCTGGAGGATCCCGACCAACGACGCCTGACCGCGAGGCGCCGCCGGTGCCCGGTCGGGGCTCGGCGTCCAGCCCCGGAGGACCGGGATCGCCGAGCCGGTGCCGGTGACGACCGGGGTCACCGCCCAG
Source organism: Nocardioides sp. (assembly GCA_025924815.1). GTDB lineage: Bacteria > Actinomycetota > Actinomycetes > Propionibacteriales > Nocardioidaceae > Nocardioides. The sequence goes on along the minus strand of JAICHQ010000082.1, from coordinate 5,489 downwards.
TACCCGGAGCGACCGTCCTGTGGCCGATCATCGACGTAGACCGTGTGGCGCCCGTCCCACTGCCCGGCGACGATCACCGGGCGGCCGACACCCGACGCCGGGAACGCCGCGTCGCGGCCGAGCACCTGGTCCAGCGGCACCGCCCGCTCGCGCGTCACCGCGGCGGAGTCGCTGCTGCGATGGTCCTGCCACACGCCGAGCTGCCAGCGCCCGAGCAGCGCACAGGCGACCACGGCGAGCAGGGCAAGCAGGTGCGTGGGCCAGTAGCTCGGGGCGAGGGCGCGCCTCGCCGGCAGGGCGGGGGCGTCCGGCGGCACGCGGTCAGGCTAGTCACCGGGTGCGCAGGTCCCGAACGGCAGATCGCCGCTCCGGACGAGAGCCGCCGCGCGCGAGGGGTGCGGGACGTCGTACCCGATCCGCCCGGTCGCCGGGTCCGCCACGCCGTACCGGAAGACCCGCCCGAACCGGCCGCGGCCGAGCCGGACCCGCGCGAACAGGTCGCCGCGGTCGCGCCCCACACGCACCGTCGCCACGTGGTCGCCGAAGGTGATGGCGAAACCCGCGATCGGCTGGAGCGTCTCCGACGATCTCGGGTGGGTCGCGAGGCACCCGCGGTGGACGACGAAGGCCTCGCCGGGGCCCGGGACGAGTCGTGCCCAGACCGGGTCGCCGCCCCACACCGGCTCGCCCGGTGCTGCGACGTGCTGCGTCACCAGGCGGTCGCGGGTGTCGACGTGGGCGCCACGGAGCCGCCCGACCCCGGCCCGCACCGCGCGGGACACGGCCGCCATGTCCACACCGGGACCGAACGCGAGGACCCAGCCTCGGCTGCCGCCCCCGAGGAAGTGCGCCTCCCAGGCGAGGTCGTCGACCCCGAAGCCGTACGCGGCGCGCAGACGTGCGTCGTCCGGCGCCACGACCGAGGGGTCGAGCAGCGGGGCGTCGACGGCCGACCTCGCGGCGAAGGCCGCCCGATCCACGGCCGGCGACCGACCGGTGAGCTCGGGCAGCCCGACCTGTCGGCGGATCTCGGCCCAGTCGACGACCCGGATCGTCCTCGCCCGGAGCGGGACCAGGGCCTGCACCGCCTGCGCCGGCCGTAGCGACCCGTCGTACGCCGGGATCGCGGTGGGGACGACCGTCGCGGGCGGCGGAGACGGGGTCGGGTGCTCGGAGGTGCAGCCCGTCATCAGGGCGGCAGCCGCGGTCGCCGCGACCAGGACCCCGCGCGCGTTCACTCTTCCCAACCCTAGGGTCTCGGATACTGGTCAGACCACTTGACCAGTACGGTCGGACTTCCTAGCGTCGGCGACATGCCGCTGCAGCCCGTCTCCCGCCGGTCGGTGCCGGACGCGGTGTTCGACCAGGTGCTCGGGGAGGTCGTCTCCGGAGCCCTCGGCCCGGGCGAGCCGCTCCCCAGCGAACGCCGTCTGGCCGAGGTGCTCGGCGTCTCGCGACCCGCCGTCCGCGAGGCCCTGCAACGGATGGCGCAGACCCGGCTGGTCGAGGTGCGGCACGGCGGCGCGACCACGGTCCGCGACTTCCGGCGGTACGCCGGTCTCGACCTGCTCCCCGCGCTGCTGGTCCAGGGCGGCTCGATCGACGTTCCGGTCGTGCGGAGCGTCGTCGAGGCACGTCTGCTGATCGGTCCAGGGGTCGCCGCGCTCGCTGCCCGGCGCCGGAGCGGGGAGCACCTCGCCCAGCTCACGGCCACCGTCACGTCGTACGCCGCCACGGACGACGTGGTGGAGCGACAGCGGCAGACCCTCGCGTACTGGGACACGGTGGTCGACGCGGCCGACTCGATCGCGTTCCGGCTGCTGTTCAACAGCCTGCGCGCGGCCTACGAACCGGCGCTGCCGGTGCTCGCCGCGGTGCTCGGCGCCGGCGAGTCGGCCGGCGCCTACCGCGTGCTGACCGCCGCCCTCGAGGAGGGAGACCCCGACACCGCCCGGGCCGCCGCCGAGCGCGTCCTCCGGCCCAGCACGGACGCCCTGCTCACCGCCCTCGACCATCTCGACGCCTCTCGGGAGGACTCATGAGCGACACGACGGATCCCATCGAGCGGCTCGCCCGCGAGCGGCTCGCGGCCGACGAGGAGCGGATCACCGGCAGCCGTCGTCGCAGCCTGAGCCTGGGTCAGGTGTGGGTGGAGTTCTGGCGACATCCGTCGCCGTGGATGATCTCGGCGTTCCTCGTGGGCTCGGTCGCCGGGCGGATCGTGGTCGGCGGCGGGACCTGGTGGGAACTGCTGATCCCGGCCGGACTGGTCGCGGCGTTCCCGGCGATCGAGTGGGTGATCCACGTGGGGATCCTGCACTGGCGCCCTCGGCAGCTCGGGCCGGTGGAGATCGACTCGCTGCTGGCCCGCAAGCACCGGGAGCACCACGCCGATCCGCGCGACCTGCCGCTGGTGTTCATCCCCTGGCAGGTACTGGCCTGGCTGCTTCCGGCGTACGTCGTGGTCGCGCTGCTGGCGGTGCCGAGCACCGCTGCCGCCTGGTCACTGCTGGTGTCGGTCTACGCGCTCAAGGACGGCTACGAGTGGACTCACTACCTGATCCACTCCGACTACCGGCCACGCACGGGCGTCTACCGGGCCGTGTGGCGCAACCATCGCCTGCACCACTACAAGAACGAGCACTACTGGTTCACCGTCACCACCTCGGGCACCGCCGACCGCCTGTTCGGCACGTACCCCGACCCCGAGACGGTGGCCACCTCCGGCACCGCGAAGAACCTCCACGGCACGGGGTAAGGACTAGGGGGGCGTCGCGTCGCCGGGCAGTGCCGCGCCGCGGACGCCGGCGTTCTCCTGGAGCCTGCGGAGGAACAGGTCGAGGTGTGAGAGCTCGGCCTTGGTGAACCCCGCCCGGAGACGCTGGTCGAACTCGTGGGCCGCCTCAGCCATGGCCCCGAACATCCGCTCGCCCTCGTCGGTCAGACGCACCACCTGGGTACGGCGGTCACCCGGCTCGCGGGTGCGCACGACCAGGCCGCGCGCCTCCATCCCGGCCAGGTGGTGGGTCAGCGTCGCTCCCCGGATGCCGATGTGGTCGGCGATCTGCTGCTGGCTCGCGGCGGCGCCGCTCTTGAGCGCGAGCAGCACCATCCAGAGCGGTCGCGACCCACCGGCGGCGGCCAGGGTGTCGTCGAACGCCCGGCCGACGTCGCGGGCCACGCCGGCCAGCCGGAGACCGATCGGCATCCCTCGGGGAGCAGGCATGGCGCCATCCTAACGGACTTTCTTCGATGCCTAATCGTTTGACATCTATTGATTAGAGGTCTAAGGATAGGCGATGACAGCTCGGCAAGGAGGAGCCATGACCGACCACGACACCCCCGCTCCGTTCCCGGGACGCTGGCGCGCCCTCGGTGTGATCGCGGTGGCCCAGCTGCTCACCGCCCTCGACGCCACCATCGTCAACATCGCCCTCCCCACCGCCCAGCGCGACCTCGGCTTCGGCGACGGTCAGCGGCAGTGGGTGATCACGGCGTACACCCTGACCTTCGCCGGCCTGCTGCTGATCGGTGGCCGGATCGCCGACCGCCTCGGACGACGTACCGCCCTGCTCGGCGGCCTGGGTGGGTTCGCTGTGGCGTCGTCCGTCGCCGGCCTGGCCCCGACGTTCGGCGTCCTGGTGGCCGGCCGGGCCGTCCAGGGTGCGTTCGCGGCCCTTCTCGCCCCGACCGCGCTGTCGTCGATCGCGGTCATGTTCACCGACGCGAGGGAGCGCGGCCGGGCGTTCGCGACGTACGGCGCGGTGGCGAGCAGCGGCGCGATCGTCGGCCTCGTGGTCGGTGGCGCGCTGACCGAGCTGGTCAGCTGGCGCTGGTGTCTGCTGGTCAACGTCGTCTTCGCCCTCGGCGCCCTGGTGGCCGGGTCGCGCCTGCTCCCGCACAGCGAGGGACGAGGCGGCGTCCCGTTGCCGGTCGGCTCGGCCGCACTGGCCACCGCGGGGCTGGCGGGGCTCGTGTACGGCGCGGCGCACACGGCCGACCACGGCTGGACCGCCACCGACGTCTGGGTGCCTGTCGTGGTCGGACTGGCCCTGCTCGGCGCCTTCGCCGGACACCAGGCCCGCAGCGCGACACCGATGCTGCCCCTGACGCTGTTCCGCGACAGCACGCGCGTCGTCTCCTACGTCGCGATCGCCTCGGGCGTGGTGGCGTCGTTCGGGCTGTTCCTGATGCTGACCTACTACTTCCAGGCGGTGCTCGGCTGGAGCCCGCTGCACACCGGGCTCGCGTTCCTGCCGCTGAGCGCCGCCGTCTCGGTCTCCGGGTACGCCGTCTCCGGCGTGCTGATGCACCGGCTCCCGGCCCGCTGGCTGGTCGCCACCGGTGTCGCTCTCGCCGCGACGGGGATCGGGATGCTCTCCACGCTGTCGCTCGGCAGCGAATACCCGACCACCGTCCTGCCGGCGATGGTGCTGCTCGGACTGGGGATGGGCGGGATCTTCACTCCCGCGATCCAGGTCGTCACCAGCGGGGTCTCGCCCCGCGACGCGGGCGTCGCCGCGGCGGTCGCCAACGTCGCGATGCAGGTCGGCAGCTCGCTCGGGGTCGCGGTCCTCAACAGCATCGCGGTGTCGGCCACCCGCACCTACACCGGGTCATCCGACCCGCGGGCCGCCCTCGTGCACGGCTACGCCACGTCGGCCGGGTGGGTCGCCGCCGCGCTCGGAGTCGTGGTGGTGATGGTCCTGGCCGCCCTGTCGAGCCCCTCGACGTCGTACCCCTCGTCGGGCAACCTGGAGAACGAGAAGGAAGGAGCGCGCCGATGAGCGTCGAGCTCAACCACACGATCGTCCACGTGTCCGACAAGGACGATGCCGCAGAGACCCTGGCCGAGGTCCTCGGCGTCGACGAGCCCACGTCGTACGGACCCTTCCGGGTGCTGGCTCTCGCCAACGGCGTCTCGCTCGACTTCGCCGACGACCACGGTGCGCCGGACGGGCAGCACTACGCGTTCCTGGTCGGCGCGGAGGACTTCGATGCGATCCGGCAGCGGATCGTCGCCCGCGGCTGGACCTTCTGGGCCGACCCGTCCCACCGGCGGCCGGGCGAGATCAACACCAACGACGGCGGTCGCGGGCTCTACTGGGAGGGACCCGACGGTCACAACCTCGAGATCATCACCGTGCCGTACGGCGGGTGACCGCGCCCGTACCGGGCGAACCCCCGCGATGCTGCGGCTCGTGGACCAGCGCCCGGACATCAGCGAGGGCTCGCCGGCGCCACCGTCGTCGACATGCTCACCCCGCCAGTCGGTGGAGCCTAGGGGACTCGAACCCCTAACCCCCTGCTTGCAAAGCAGGTGCGCTACCAATTGCGCCAAGGCCCCTCGGCCGGATCTGTCCGGCTCAGCCACGGAGCCGGACGGTTCAGTCCTCGTCGACCTTGTCGGTCGCCTCGGCCCAGAGGGCCTGCTCGCGCTGACCCTCGTCGAGCTTCTTCTTCGCGAACAGGACGCCGGCGGCGGCGAG
>JAICHQ010000081.1 GCA_025924815.1 Nocardioides sp. | reverse complement strand
TTCTGCGGGTGTTTCTGTGGTGGGTGTGTTTCTGGGGGGTGGTGGGGGGGGGGGGGGTGGGGCCCCCCCGCCCCCCCCCCACCCCCCCACCCCCCCCCCGGGGTGGTTGGGGGGGGTGTGGGCGGGGGGGGGGGCCCCCCCGGCCCGACACCGTCAGCAGCTCAGCTGATGCCGGCCTGCTGGCAGTACTTTGCGTACTGCCCGGTGCACACGTCGGACGCCTTCTGGAACCCGTCGTCGATGACCTGCTTGACGTTGTCCTTGAAGATCGCCACCGGCGTCGCGAGGGCCGATGCCACCGGCTGGTGGGTCGTCGGGTCCTCGACGCTGCCGCTCGCCAGCGCGTCTGCGGCGGCCTTGTCGCCCTTGATGACGTCGATCGCCAGCTTCGAGGCCAGGTCGGCCTCGAGGTTGGTGTTCTTGTAGACCGTCATGCACTGGTCGCCGGCGAGGATCGACTGCAGACCCTCGACGCTGGCGTCCTGACCGGTGATCGGGACCTTGCCGGCCAGACCGTTCGCCTTGAGCCGGGCGATGATGCCGCCGGCCATGGTGTCGTTGGCGGAGATGATGCCGTCGATCTTGCCGTCGTTCTTGGTGTACAGACCGTCGAAGGCGTTGGCCGCCTTGTTGGCGTCCCACTCACCGGAGACGTCACCGACGAGCTTGTAGTCGCCCGAGTCGATCTTCGGCTTCAGGGCCTTGACGTAGCCCGCCTTGAACAGCGAGGCGTTGTTGTCGGTCTCGGCACCGTTGATGTAGATGATGTTGGCGGTGTTCTTGCCCTCGTCGGTCAGGCACTTCTGGAGGCCCTGACCCATCAGCTCGCCGACCTTCACGTTGTCGAACGACACGTAGTACGACGCGCCGCCGCCCGGGGTGAGCCGGTCGTAGTCGATGCTGGTGATGCCCGCCGCGGTGGCCTTCTTCAGGCAGGCCGCACCGGAGTCGGGGTCGAGGTTGACGATCATCAGGACCTGCACGCCCTCGTTGATCATGGAGTCGCAGATCGTGCCGAACTTGCTGGTGTCGCCACCGGCGTTCTGGATGTCCGAGCCGATCCCGGCGTCGCTGAACGCCTTGGTGAGGCTCGGACGGTCGTTGTTCTCCCAGCGCGGCGAGGTCGTCGCGTCGGGCAGGATCACGCCGACCTTGCCCCCACTGGCCGCGCTGCTGTTGGTCGAGTCTCCGGTCGCGGTGCTGCTGCTGTCGCTGCTCCCGCACGCGGACAGCGCAAGCGTGGCCGCCGCCGCGAGGGCCGCCAGGCCCGCCCACTTCGATGTCGCCATCGACGCTCCTGTTCCTAGCTCGGACGTGCCCTCCGTGTTCACACCTGCTTGTGACCACGCTCACGCCGAATGTTGTGGACCACAACATAACGGGGCTATGTTGGGCTGCCAACCCCCTGGATCGGTCAGTTTGTTGGATCGACGGACGAATTCGGTCACGATTCGGTCACGACGGACGGGCCGCCTCCCGGGGACTTTCCGACCCGTTGACACCAGGAGTGCCGCATGACCCAGTCCTCGGCGGGGACCCCCGCCACTCTCCGTCCGGCGCCCTCCGACCGGTTCTCCTTCGGCCTGTGGACGGTCGGCTGGCAGGGCGTCGACGTCTTCGGCGGCGCGATCCGCCCGCCTATGGACCCGGCGTACGCCGTGCACCGGCTCGCCGAGCTCGGGGCCTACGGGATCAGCTTCCACGACAACGACGTCTTCGCCTTCGACGCCGACCAGGCCACGCGCGAGACCGCCGTGGCGTCGCTGCGCGGGGCGCTGGACGAGACCGGCCTCGGCGTCCCGATGATCACCACGAACCTGTTCTCCCATCCGGTGTTCCGGGACGGCGGCTTCACCAACAACGACCGCGACGTCCGCCGCTTCGCGATCCGCAAGGCGGCCGACAACCTCGACCTGGCCGCGTCGCTCGGCGCGAAGGTCTTCGTCGCCTGGGGCGGCCGCGAGGGTGCCGAGTCCGGGGCGGCCAAGGACGTCCGGGCGGCCCTCGACCGGTATGCCGAGGCCTTCAACATCCTCGGCTCGTACGTGCTCGAGCAGGGCTACGACATCCGCTTCGCGGTCGAGCCCAAGCCCAACGAGCCGCGGGGCGACATCCTGCTGCCGACGGTGGGGAACGCGATCGCGTTCATCAACGAGCTCGAGCACCCCGAGCTGGTCGGGGTGAACCCGGAGGTCGGCCACGAGGAGATGGCGGGTCTCAACTTCGCGCACGGGCTGGCCCAGGCGCTGTGGCACGGGAAGCTCTTCCACGTCGACCTCAACGGCCAGCACGGCCCGCGCTTCGACCAGGACCTCCGGTTCGGCGCCGGCAACGTGCGCGGGGCCTTCTGGACCGTCGACATCCTGGAGTCCGGCGGGTACGAGGGGCCCCGGCACTTCGACTTCAAGCCGCCCCGCACCGAGGACGAGCAGGGCGTGTGGGCCTCGGCCGAGGGGTGCATGCGCAACTACCTGATCCTGCGGGCCAAGACGCGTGCGTTCCGGGCCGACCCGGAGGTGCAGGACGCGCTCCGTGCCGCCCGCGTCCACGAGCTGGCCACGCCCACTCTGGGCTCCGGCGAGTCGTTGGCCGACCTGCGCAACGAGCCCTTCGACCCCGAGGCCGCCGCCGCGCGCGGCATGGCGTTCGAGGCGCTCGACCAGCTCGCGCTCGAGCACCTGTACGGCGTCCGGGACTGACCGTGTCGCTCGTCGCCGGGGTCGACTCCTCGACGCAGTCGTGCAAGGTCCTGGTCGTCGACGCCGAGACCGGTGACGTCGTACGCCGTGGCAGGGCGCCGCACCCGGCCGGCACCGAGGTGCATCCCGACCACTGGTGGACGGCCCTGCAGGACGCCGCCGCCGCGGCGGGCGGTCTCGACGACGTCGCGGCCGTGTCCGTCGGCGGGCAGCAGCACGGCATGGTCGCCCTCGACGAGGACGGTGACGTCGTCCGACCCGCCTTGCTGTGGAACGACACCCGGTCCGCCGGGGCCGCCCGGGAGCTGACCGGCGAGCTCGGCGGACCGGCGGCGTGGGCCGCCCGCGTCGGTCTGGTGCCGGTCGCGTCGTTCACGGTCACCAAGCTGCGCTGGCTCGCCCATCACGAGCCGGCCGCCGCCGCCCGCACCGCCCGCGTCTGCCTCCCCCACGACTGGCTCACCTGGCGGCTGGCCGGCGGCGACGCCGAGATCACGACCGACCGCAGCGACGCCAGCGGCACCGGCTACTGGTCGGCGGCGACGGGGAGCTACCTGCCCGACGTGCTGCGTCAGGCGCTCGGCCACGACGCCGGAGTGCCGCGGGTGGCCGCCCCCGACGAGACCGTCGGTGCCTCCGCGACCGAGGCCTGGGCGCTCGGCCCCGGCTGCGGGGACAACGCCGGCGCGGCCCTGGGCCTCGGAGCCGGACCCGGCGACGTCGTCGTCTCCCTGGGAACCTCGGGCGTGGTCACCGCCGTCGCCGAGGTCCCCGCCGCCGACCCGTCCGGAGCGGTCGCCGGCTTCGCTGACGCGACCGGACGCTTCCTCCCTCTCGTCGCCACGTTGAACGGTGCCCAGGTGCTCGACGTGACGGCCCGCCTGCTGGGGGTCGACCACGAGGGCCTGAGCCGGCTCGCCCTCGGCACTCCGCCCGGCGCCGACGGCGTCGTCCTCGTTCCCTACCTCCAGGGCGAGCGGACCCCCGACCGACCACGGGCCACCGGGTCCTTCCTGGGGCTGACCCTCGACGGGACGACCCCGGCCACCTTCGCCCGCGCGGCGGTCGAGGGCCTCTGGTGCGGCCTGGCCGACGGGCTCGACGCCCTGCGTGGCCAGGGTGCCGACGTACGCCGGGTCCTGCTCGTCGGTGGGGCCGCGGCCTCGCGTGCGGTCCGCGAGATCGGCGCCGAGGTGCTCGGTGTACCGGTGGACGTCCCGCCCGCCGAGGAGTACGTCGCGCTGGGCGCGGCCCGACAGGCGGCCTGGGTGCTGAGCCCCGGCGGCGACCCCCCGGCATGGCCGACCGACGGCGACGGTTGGACCCGGTGCGAGCCGCAGGGACAGAGCGGGGTCAGCGTCCGTGCCCGCTACGCGGAGGCCCGGGGCCTGACCCTGGACCGCACCTGAACGGTCGCGGAGCGGTGGGCAATCCACCCATCGCGCCGACGAGAGGGTGGACACCCCACCGCCGAGGGCAGTGGCCGACGAAGGTCCCTGGAGATCCGGGACGGGACCTAACCGTCGCCGGTGGGCCAGTGCACGCAGCGCCAGTGCGACCCGTCGATGGTGAGCTCGACCGTGGCGCAGTTCCCCAGCCGGGCCGGCGGGTCGATCGGCTCGTCGGTGAGGATCAGGGGCAGCGTCAGCCGCATCAGACCGCCGTGGCTGATCGCCAGCACCGACTCGCCCACGTGATGCTCGGCGATCTCGTACAGCACGTGGTGCATCCGCCGACGGAGTTCCGCTCCGGTCTCGCCGCCGGGCAGTCGCCGATCGAGGTCGCCCGCCAGCCAGGCCTGGTACGTCGGCGCGAACGGGTCCTCCGCCCGGGACCCCTCCAGCGAGCCGACGGAGAACTCCCGCAGGGCTTCCCGCGTGGTGACCGAGACGCCGAGCTCGGCGGCTGCGAGCTCGGCGGTCTGCACGGCACGCGCGTACGTGCTGGTCCACACGTGGGCGACACCGCGCGCGGCCAGGCTGCGGCCGAGGGCCCGCGCCTGCATCCGCCCGGTGGCGGTCAGCGAGCCGCCCTCGTCGGCCCAGTGGTGCGTCTCGTACTCGGCGTCCGCGTGCCGGGCGACCAGGATGGTGGTCGGGGCGGTCACCCCGCGGCGGCCTCGGTCGACGGCTCGTAGGGCGTCAGCACGCAGAACTCGTTGCCCTCGGGATCGCCCAGCACAGCCCAGCCGCGCTCGCCGTGGCGCCGGTCGTCGACCATGGTCGCGCCGAGACCGAGGATCCGGTCGACCTCCTCGTCGCGGGTTCGGTCGGTCGGGCGCAGGCAGAGGTGCATCCGGTTCTTCACCGACTTCGGCTCCGGCACCTTCAAGAACAACAGGTAGCGGCCGTCGGGGCCGCTCAGCCCGCACTCATCGTCCGCGGGTGTCATCTCCCAGGAGTCGTCGATCGTGAAGTCCTCGAGCACCTGTGCCCACCACATGGTCTGGGCGTAGGGGTCGGCGGCGTCGATGCAGAAGTTGGAAGCCCGGGATGCCATGCGCGAAGCATAGAGGCGAGTCCACCGCCAGGGCAGGTCACCTCAGGCCCACGCCAGCAGGACCTGGTCCGCGTTCCGGGGCCGCACGATGCCGAGGTCGTACGCCGCCACGACAGCCTGGGTGCGGTCGCGCAGCCCCAGCTTCCGCAGAACGCGCGCGACGTGGGTCTTCACCGTCGCCTGGCTCACGTACAGCTCCCCCGCGATCTCGCTGTTGCACATGCCGCGGGCCATCAGTGCGAGCACCTCGCGTTCGCGTTCGGTCAGCCGCTCCATCCGTCTCTCTCCCCTGTGCCTGTCGTCCCGCACTGTCCACGACGTGCCGTCCACGCCGTGCCGTCCACTGTGCGGCGCCCGCCGACCGGGCGCGAGGGGCACGCGTCCCGGCTTCCCGGGACACGCGTCCCGGCGGTCGGGCAGGTCGCCGGTAGCGTCGCCACCGCGATGACCGAGCACCCCGACCTGCTGCCCATGGCCCGAGCGACCCGTGGGTTCATGCCCGACGACGAGGGACTGGCGCTGCATCGGCTCGCCCGGGAGCGGTTGCCGCACGGCCCGGTGCTCGAGGTCGGCACCTATTGCGGCAAGTCGGCGGTCTATCTCGGCGCCGCGGCGCGTGAGGTCGGCGGCGTCGTGTTCACCGTCGACCACCACCACGGCTCGGAGGAGAACCAGGCGGGCTGGGAGCATCACGACCCGTCCCTCGTCGACCCGCGCACCGGCCGGATGGACACGCTCCCGCACTTCCGCCGCACCATCGAGGACGCCGGCCTCGAGGACGTCGTCGTCGCGGTGGTCGGCGAGTCGGCGACAGTGGCCCGTCACTGGCGGACGCCGCTGTCCCTGCTGTTCGTCGACGGCGGTCACGGCGAGGGCCCGGCGCACGCCGACTACGCCGGCTGGGCGCCCCGGGTGATGGCCGGCGGGCTGCTGGCCGTGCACGACGTCTTCCCCGATCCCGCCGACGGCGGCCGTCCGCCGTACGACGTGTTCCTGCGGGCGCTGGCCTCCGGGGCGTTTGCGGAGCGCGAGGCGGTCGGGTCGCTGCGCGTGCTGACCCGGGTCTCAGGCGTGGCCGGCGAGGAGGTCGGCTGACTCGCAGCCGCACTCGAGCGCGAGCGGCTCGGGGTCGGGCACCAGCCCCGTGCCGCGGACGATCCCGGCGCCACCGGTCACCTCCGCCAGCGCGTCGTGGGCGAGCAGCGCCGCGGCGGTGGTGAACGTGGTGTGCTCGGCCGGCCAGTTGACCTGATCGGGGTAGACGTACCCCGTCCAGTACGAGCCGTCGGGCTGCCGCAGGTGCTGGGTGTCGGCGAAGAGGACCCGGGCTCGTCGGCGGTCGCCGAGTGCGTCGAGGGCCAGGGCCAGCTCGCAGGTCTCGGCGCCGGTGACCCACGGGCGGGTGTCGACGCAGCGCACCCCCAGCCCGGGTACGACGAAGTCGGCCCACCGGGCGTCGAGCAACGCGCGGCCCGCGTCGCCGCGCACCGCTCCGCCGAGGACCGGGTAGTACCAGTCCATCGAGAACGCGGACTTGTCGAGAAACCGTTTGCGGTGCTCGCGCAGGGCGTGGCCGAGGCGGCCGGCGGTCAGCTCCCAGTCCGGTTGCGGGTCGTCCAGCAGCTCGGCCAGGGTCAGGCCGGCGCGGAGGGCGTGGTGGATGCTCGACGACCCGGCCAGCAGCGCCTCGCGGTTGACCGTCGCGGGCCTCCCGTCGTGCCACTCCTGCGACCAGGCGATGCCGCCGAACGGCAGCTGGAAGCCACAGACCAGGTCGAGGGCACGACGTACGACGGGCCAGTGGGCGACCACGAAGCCGAGCTCGCGGCGGACCAGCCAGTGGTGCCACAACCCGACCGCGGCGTACGCCGCCATGTTGGTCTCACCACTGGCGTCCTCGACGACGCCGCCGACCACCTTCATCGGCCAGGAGCCATCGGCCCGCTGGGTCTGCCGGACCCACGCCCAGGCCCGGTCGACCTCCTCGAGCCGGCCGGCGACGAGCAGCGCCATCGCGGCCTCGACGTGGTTCCAGACATCGACGTGGCCGCCGACGGTCCACGGGATCGCGCCGTCCGGCTCCTGGACCGCCGCGATCGCGGCGCCCGACGCGGACACCTCGGTGGCGGACAGCAGCTCAGGCCCGGTCATCGGCGCCCCCCGCGGCCTCGGGCTTGTGCAGGTAGACGACCAGGCTCTTGCCGAGGACCGGGTTCAGCGCCCGCTCGGCCCACCGCGTGACCCGCGGCTTCCTCATGATGTCCCACACCAGAATCCGGTGGTAGGCCCGCACCGCGGGATGCCGCTCGTTGTCCACGCCGACCGCGCACTTGATCCACCAGTATGGCGAGTGCAGGGCGTGCGCGTAGTGGCGGCCGTCGTAGACGAGGCCGGCGCTCTCGGCCTTGCCGACGAGCTCGGCGTCGCTGTAGATGCGGATGTGGCCACCCGGGATGTCGTGGTAGGCACGGGAGAGCTTCCAGCAGACAACCTCGGGGAACCACCGCGGAACGGTCAGCGCGATGGTGCCACCCGGTCGGAGCACCCGGACCAGCTCCGCCAGCGCCTGCAGGTCGGCTGGCACGTGCTCGAGGATCTCCGCGGCCACGATCCGGTCGAACTCGCCGTCGCCGAACGGCAGCGACAGCGCGTCACCCTCCTTGACGTCGGCCTCGGCGCCCTCGGGGACCTCGCCGGCCTGGCGCATGGCGGCGAAGAGATCGCGCACGCCGGCCAGCTCGTCCGCGTCCTGGTCGAACGCGACCACGTCCGCGCCGCGGCGGTACATCTCGAAGGCGTGGCGTCCGGCGCCGCACCCGAGATCGAGCACCCGCTCCCCTGCACGCAGGCCCAACCGGTCGAAGTCAACGGTGAGCACGGATCCTCCTCAGGGCGCGGGGCACACGGACCGCGGATCGGGTCACCGACCCCGTCGGTCGGGCCCCCAGGTCGGCGATCGCGTCCTCGTACGCCGCGGCGGTGGCGGCCGCGACGGCCCGCCAGCTGAACAGCTCCTCCACCCGGCGGCGGCCGGCGGCGCCGTACCGGGCACGTCGGTCCGGGTCGTCGAGCAGCGAGCCCAGCGCCGTGATCAGCTCGCCCACGTCGCCGGGTGCGACCACGTCGGCGCAGACACCGTCGGGACCCACGACCTCGGGGATGGCACCGGCCCGCGAGACGACCAGAGGTGTCGCGGTGGCCATCAGCTCGGCGGTGGGGAGCGAGAAGCCCTCGTAGAGGCTGGGCACGCAGGCGACCTCGGCGGAGCCCATCAGCCCGACCAGGTCGGCGTCGCTGATCCCGTGCACGAAGCGGACGTGCTCGCGGACCGCCAGCGAGTCGAGCAGCTGCTCGGTGCGTCCTCCGGGGACCGGCTTGGTGACCAGCACCAGCTCGAGCTCCGGACGCTCGGTGCGGAGCTTGGCGAAGGCCTCGAGCAGGGCCGCGATGCCCTTCATCGGCGCGTCCGCGCTGGCCATCGCCAGGATGCGGCCCGGGACCCGCGACGCTGTCGGCGGCACGAACCCGTCGTCCACCCCGAGCAGGACCACGCGCACCCGTCGGGGGTCGACCCCGAACTCCCGGACGACGTCTCGCCGCGAGGACTCCGACGGCGTGATGACCATCCGCATCCGGCGGGCGACGCGCGCCTGCATCCGGACGAAGCCGTACCACCGCCGCAGCGAGAGCCGTCGGCCCCAGGTCGGAGCCGACTCGAGGTCGATCCGCCGGTCGATGCTGATCGGGTGGTGGACCGAGGCCACCAACGGCAGTCCGGTCGCGGCCTCCACGCCGAGCAGTGCCGACCCGAGCGTCTGGTTGTCGTGGACGACGTCGAACTCGTGCGCCCGCTGCCGCAGCAACCGCAGCACCCGGCGGCTGAAGGTGCGGGGCTCGGGGAAGCCGGCGGTCCACATCGTCGCGACCTCCTGCACGTCGACCAGGTCGCGGTACTCCTGCGGGCGCGGCGTGCGGAAGGGGTCGGGCTCTCGGTAGAGGTCGAGGCTCGGGACCTTCGTCAGCCGGACCCCCTCGTCGAGCTCCGGGTAGGGCTGGCCCGAGAACACCTCGACCTCGTGGCCAAGCCGGACCAGCTCCCGGCTGAGGTGGCGGACGTAGACACCCTGGCCGCCGCAGTGCTGCTTGCTGCGGTAGGACAGCAGTGCGACGCGCACAGGGACCGCCTTTCGAGAACGGCCGCCGCTCTTGCTACCGGCCAGTACGCCGACCCTATCCGGAGCGCCGGACGCGCCCCGCCCCGCCCGAGCCTGGATGCGGGCTCAGGCCTCGCTGGAGTGCCCCGGGAAGACGTGGGCGGTCGGGTCGATGACGACGGCGGCGTTGTTGACCGCGGTCGCAGCCTCGCCGAAGCCCACCGCGATCAGCCGCACCTTCCCGGGGTACTCGGTGATGTCGCCGGCGGCGAAGACGCGCGGCAGGCTGGTGCGCATCGAGGCGTCGACGACGACGTGGCGCTTCTGCACCTCGATCCCCCACCGCTGCAACGGCCCGAGGTCGGCCACGAACCCGAGGGCCGCCACCACCGCCTGGGCCGGGCGGCGTACCGGCTCCTCGCCATCGACGGTGATCTCGATCTCGGACACGGTCGGCTCGCCGAACAGGCCGGTGACCTGGGCTTTGGTGATGATCTCCACGCTCGAGTCGCGCACCTGCTGCACGGTGCGCTCGTGGGCGCGGAACCCGTCGCGGCGGTGGACGAGAGCGATGGAGCGGGCGATCGGCTCGAGGTTGACCGCCCAGTCGAAGGCGGAGTCGCCGCCACCGACGATCACGATGTCCTTGCCGGCGTACGGCGCGAAGCTGGGGACGAAGAACTCCATGCCGCGTCCTAGCCAGCCGTCCCCCGCGGGCAGCGGACGGGGGCTGAACTTGCCGATGCCGGCGGTGATCAGCAGCGCCTTAGCGGTCACGGTGGTGTCGTCGTCGAGGGTGATCGTGACGTCGTCGTCGGTGCAGGTCAGGGCCGAGGCGGTGCGGTCGAGGAGGTACTCCGGGTCGGCGGTGTTGGCCTGCTCGACGAGGCCGTCGACCAGGTCGCGGCCCTTGATCGACGGGAATCCGGCGACATCGAGAATCTGCTTCTCCGGATACATCGCGGTCACCTGTCCGCCGAGCTCCGGCAGGGAGTCGACGACGGCGACGCGGAGCCCGCGGAAGCCGGCGTAGTAGGCGGCGAACAGTCCGGCCGGGCCGGCTCCGATGATCGCCAGGTCGGTGTCGTGGTGAGGCACGGGGCTACTCTGCCGCACCACCCATTGAACGGCCAGTCAGTCTCAGCGTGTCTGGACGTTGTCGACCAGCCAGCCGTGGTCCGTGTGCACCATCGTCACCAGGGCACGGCGGGCGGCGTACGACGGCGGCCCGTTCCCCGCCGTGGTGCGCTGGTCGATGAACAGCAGGGCCAGCACCTCGTCGGGGGTCGCCCGGACGACTCCGGAGGCGGCGACGCGGCTGGTCGTGTTCGTGCGGCTGGCCACGACTCGGCTGCGCAAGGGGGTGGCAGTGGTGCGGTACCGGTCGGCCATGTCGGCCGTCATCAGCGCGGTCACCGAGGCCACGTGGGCGTCGTACCGACGCCAGGTGGTGGAGAAGATGGCGGCCGCGTCGGTGGCGGCTGAGTCGACGACCGTTTGGGCGTCGATGTCGCCCACCACGACCGGACGCTGCGCGCTCGGCGACGGCGGTGAGCTGCCCCAGAGGTACCAGCTCTCGGCCCCGACCGTCGCGGCGAGCACGAGCGCCGCGCTGCCGAGCGCCACCGTCGTACGCCGGGTCACCGGGACTCGCCCACGAACTCGATGTCCGACGTCAGCCACCGGCCCGACTCGCGCTGCAGGCTCACCCGGAAGCGGAAGTCCCGACGCTCCGCGGTGCCCGAGGTGCGGATGTTGGACACCGTGCCCGAGGTCGCCACGATCACGGACGCGTCGGTGGCACTGATCGCATGCACGCCGGACCACACCACGCGACCGGTCATCGTCGAGCGATGGGCCTTCAGGACCCGGATGACCCGGGCCGCGGAGCGCACGTACTGGTCGCGGAAGTCGCCCGTCGCCCCCGCGGCCACGGCGTCCACAGACTCCGACGCCCGGTCGTGACGCATGTTGACGAACGCCGTCACCTCACGATCGGCGGCGGTGAGCACCTCGCCGTACCGCTCCTGCCGGGTGGCGGCGTCCGCGCGGTCGCCGTGGGTCTGCCAGGTCGACGCCGCACCGAGCCCGGCCGCGAGGGCCAGCAGGACGACGAGCATGGTCAGCCAACGGTTCGCCGTGGACACGAGCTGCGCCCCCTCCCAGGCTCGACCGGTGTCACGCTGAACGCATGGTAAGCGCGGCGCCGCCTGACCGAGGCTCCGACCCGGTGGTTTCCTACGATGAGCGGATGGATCGTTCGTCCCCCGTAGAGCCGTTGGCCGGCGCCGTCGAGCAGGTCCGGCGCGACGACGGGATCGTGTCCGTCGTCGCTCGGGTCTCGGGTGAGGGCGATCCGCGGGTGTCGGTGGACCCGCACACCCGGCACTACTCGGCCAGCATCATGAAGCTGCCGATCCTGGTGGCCGCCCACCGGCTGGCCGAACGGGGCGCGCTCGACCTCGGCCTGCGGGTGCCGGTGCACAACGACTTCGCATCGCGGGACCCAGGGCAGCGCTTCCGCCTCGACCCGGACGAGGACTCCGATCCCGAGACCTGGGACGCCCTCGGCACCGAGGTGTCGCTGGGCGACCTGGTCCACCGGATGGTGACGGTGTCGGGCAACCTGGCCACCGACCTCGTGCTCGACCAGGTCGGCTTCGACGAGGTCGGCGCGGTGCTCGCTGACGCGGGCTGCTCGGAGGAGACCACGATCGTGCGCGGCATCGAGGACTATCCGGCCCGCGACGCCGGGATCGACAACCTGATCACCGCCGACGACATGGCCCGGCTGCTCGTCGCGCTGGCCGACGGACGGCTGGCCGGTCCCGAGTCGACCGCCTCCTGCGAGCGGACGCTCCAGGCGCAGGAGTACCGCTCCGGGATCCCGGCCGGGCTTCCCGACGGTGTGGTCGTCGGCAACAAGACGGGCTGGATCGACGGGGTGAGCCATGACGTGGCCCTCGTGCGCGCACCGGGTCTGCCCCCGGTGGGGCTGGCCGTGCTGGTCTCGGCGCCGGGCACTCCGGAGGAGCGCGAGGCCGGCATCGCCCGGGTCACCGCGGCGGCCTGGGCCGAGGTCGTCGGCTGATCCGGGTGCCGCCCGGCCCGCGCCACGATGACCAGGTGACGACCGGGGGGCAGCGGCGGCCTCTGGAGCCGCTTCCAGCACGCGTCAGCTCACATGCCGGTGAGCCAGGACCGGTTTCGCCGCGCGTGAACGATCCTCATCCACCGCTCCCCACCGTCCCCCTCCGGCGGCGGTGAGCCAGGATCGAAATTCAGCCGTCGAACCGATCCGAGCACACCGCTGGAGCCGCTCGTCGCGCCCTCGCTCGGCGCTGGCGCTCACTTGGTCGCTTCCATCATCTGGCGCAGCTCCTTCTTGAGGTCGTTGACCTCGTCGCGGAGCCGGGCCGCCAGCTCGAACTGGAGCTCGGTCGCGGCCGCCTTCATCTGGTCGGTGAGCTCCTGGATCAGCGCAGCCAGCTCGGAGCTGGGGAGCCCGGCGAGGTCCTTCGCGTGCTGGCCGGCGTGGAGCTGCCCGAGCGCTGGCACCGGCTGCCCGGCCTTGAGCCTGACGCCGCCGGCCCGGCCCTTGGCCTCGGTGCCGGCCCAGGTCGCGAGCAGGGCCTGGGTGTCCTCGCCCTCGCGAGCGAGCATCTCGGTGATGTCGGCGATCTTCTTGCGCAGCGGCTGGGGGTCGACGCCGCGCTCGGTGTTGTAGGCGACCTGCTTGGCGCGGCGGCGGTTGGTCTCGTCGATGGCGGACTCCATCGACGGCGTGATCTTGTCGGCGTACATGTGCACCTCGCCGGACACGTTGCGCGCGGCGCGGCCGATCGTCTGGATCAACGACTTGTCCGAGCGCAGGAAGCCCTCCTTGTCGGCGTCGAGGATCGAGACCAGGGACACCTCGGGCAGGTCGAGACCCTCGCGCAGGAGGTTGATCCCCACCAGCACGTCGTAGTCGCCGAGGCGCAGGTCGCGCAGCAGCTCGATGCGCTTGAGGGTGTCGACCTCGGAGTGGAGGTAGCGGGTGCGGATGCCGGCGTCGAGGAGGTAGTCGGTGAGGTCCTCGGACATCTTCTTGGTCAGGGTCGTGACCAGGATGCGCTCGTGCTTCTGCGTCCTGGTGTTGATCTCGTGGATCAGGTCGTCGATCTGGCCCTTGGTCGGCTTGACGATGACCTGGGGGTCGACCAGGCCGGTCGGGCGGATGATCTGCTCGACCACGTCGCCCCCGACCTTGTCGAGCTCGTAGTTCCCCGGGGTCGCCGAGAGGTAGATCGTCTGGCCGATCCGCTCCAGGAACTCCTCCCACTTGAGCGGGCGGTTGTCCATGGCGCTCGGCAGCCGGAAGCCGTGGTCGACCAGGTTGCGCTTGCGGGACATGTCGCCCTCGTACATGCCACCGACCTGCGGCACCGCCACGTGGGACTC
>JAICHQ010000080.1 GCA_025924815.1 Nocardioides sp. | reverse complement strand
TGCTTGCGGTTCTTCACGCCCTGGGTGTCGAGCGTGCCGCGGATGATCTTGTAGCGGACGCCGGGGAGGTCCTTCACCCGGCCGCCGCGGACGAGCACGATCGAGTGCTCCTGGAGGTTGTGGCCCACACCCGGGATGTACGCGGTGACCTCGACGCCGCTCGACAGGCGCACGCGGGCGACCTTGCGGAGGGCGGAGTTCGGCTTCTTCGGGGTGGTGGTGTAGACGCGGGTGCAGACGCCACGGCGCTGCGGTGAGCCCTTGAGGGCCGGCGTCTTGGTCTTCGACGCCTTGTCGCGCCGGCCGTTGCGGACCAGCTGCTGAATGGTGGGCACTCGGTGGTTCCCCTTCTGTTCCTACCTCAGTACCCGGCGCCTTGCCGGGCACGATCGTCGTACGGTGGTGCGGTGTGCCTGGTGATCTCGCACGCCGTGTGGCAGATGGGCACGCGAACAGGCCCGGGCGAGCCGGGCGCGGTGTTCAAGATTACTCGGGTGGCCCGCCCGGGCCAAAACGAGAAACCGTCAGGCGGCGCGGACCTCGACCGGTCGTTGCTCGGCCCGGGGCTCGCTACCGCGGGTGGGACGGGCGAAGAGTGCGACCGCCAGCACGACGCCGACGATCACGAGCGCGCCCCCGCCCAGCAGGGTCCACCGGGCACCGAACTGCTGCCCGACCCAGCCGATGAACGGGGAGCCGACCGGGGTGCCGCCCATCACGATGGTCATGTAGAGCGCCATCACGCGGCCGCGCAGCGCAGGCTCGGACTCCAGCTGCATGATCGCGTTGGCCGAGTTGAGCATGGTCAGGGTGCACAGTCCGATGAGGGGACAGACCAGTGCGAACGAGACGTACGACGGCATCAGGCCGGCGACCACCTCGGTGACCCCGAAGCCGACGCCTGCGGCGGCGACCAGGCGTACGCGGACGTGCACCCGGCGAGCCGCCAGCAGGGCTCCGGCGAGCGACCCGACGGCCATCGCCGAGCCGAGGACGCCGAACTCGCCGGCCCCCTTCCCGAACACGTGAGTGGCCATCAGCGCCGAGGTGATCTGGAAGTTCATGCCGAAGGTGCCGGCGAAGAACACCATCACCAGGATCGCCATCATCTTCGGCTGGCTGCGGACGTAGCGGACCCCCTCCAGCAGCATGCCGGGCGTGCGGGCCACCGGCTTGGGAGACAGGAGCAGCTGGACGTCCATGTGCTCCAGCTGCCAGATCACCGCACCGTACGAGAGGGCGTTGACCAGGATCACCCAGCCGGTCGCGGTTGCGCCGCCGCCCATGGCGCCGATCATCAGGCCGGCGAGGCCCGGGCCCATGATCCGGGCGGCGTTGAAGGTCGCGGAGTTCAGGCCGACGGCGTTGGTCAGGTCGTCGGGGCCGACCAGCTCGGAGACGAACGACTGGCGGGCGGGCGCGTCGAACGCGGAGCCGATTCCGAACGCGAAGGCGATGACGTAGACCATCCAGACCTCGGCCACGCCGGAGACCGCGAGCAGGCCGAGGACGAGGGACGCGAACGCCATCATCAGCTGGGTGAGCTGGAGCAGCCGGCGCTTGGAGAAGCGGTCGGCGATGACGCCGGCGTACGGCGAGAGCAGCAGGACCGGCAGGAACTGCAGGCCGGTCGTGATGCCGAGGGCGGTGCCGCTGCCGTCGGTCAGGCGCAGCACCAGCCAGTCCTGGGCGACGCGCTGCATCCAGGTGCCGGTGTTGGAGATCAGGCTGCCCAGCGCGTACCGCCGGTAGTTGGGGTTGTGCAGGGCACGGAACGTGGGACTCAAGAGGTGCTTCCGGTCGGTGGTGCGTGGGCGTGGTCAGTCGGTGGTCGCCAGGCGCTCCAGGAGAGGAGTTGCCCGGCGCAGGAGGTCGCGCTCGTCGGGGGTGAGCTCGCGCAGCCGGCGGGCCAGCCAGACGTCGCGGCGCGCCCGGTCGGCCAGGAGGGTCTGCCGGCCCAGCTCGGCGAGGACGACGACGACCTGCCGGCCGTCGGTCTCGTGCGCGCGCCGCGCGACGTACCGGCCCTCCTCGAGGGCGTTGACGATGCGGGTCATGCTCGGCGGCTGGATGCGCTCGTGGGCGGCGAGCTCGCCGACGGTCAGGTCGCCGTTGCGGAACAGGCAGCCGAGGACCGCCATCGCGCCCATGCTCAGCGGGTTGTCGGGCGCGCGCTCGCCGGCGAGGCGGCGGCGCAGGCGCATCACGCTCAGTCGCAGCTCGCTCGCCAGCCCGGCATCGGTGCGGGCAGCCATCTCGGCGGTCGGCATATCGTTAGCGTAACTCATTACCTCCGCTAACCATTCCTCCCCGTCCCCAACGGCTGAACGCCGAGTCGGCACCTGCCGACTCGGCGTTCTATGGCTTTGCCCCGACTCGGCGGTCAGGTGAACAGGGTGGTGATCGGGTGGATCGCGAAGTAGACCAGGAACAGGGCGGCGACCACCCACAGGAGCGGGTGGACCTGGGTGGCCTTGCCCTTGACCGCCTTGATGAGGACGTAGGCGAGGAAGCCGGCGCCGATGCCGACGCTGATCGAGTACGTGAACGGCATCAGGATGATCGTCAGGAACGCGGGGATGGCGATCTCGGTGTCGTCCCAGCCGATCCCCTTGACCTGCTGCATCATCAGGAAGCCGACGAGCACCAGAGCCGGCACGGCGGCCTCGCTCGGGATCACGCTGACGAGCGGCGCGAGGAAGATCGAGGCCAGGAACAGGATGCCGGTCACCACCGAGGCCAAGCCGGTACGCGCGCCCTCCCCGACGCCCGAGGCGCTCTCGATGTACGACGTGTTGGACGAGACGCCCGCGGCACCACCCGCGGCCGCGGCGAGGGAGTCGACGACCAGGATCCGCTCCGTGTTCGGCGGGATGCCCTCCTCGTCGAGCAGGCCGGCCTCGGCGCCGATGGCGGTCATGGTGCCCATGGTGTCGAAGAAGTCGGCCAGCATCAGCGTGAACACCAGCAGCAGCGCCGTGACGACCCCGGCCGACGCGAAGGCGCCGAACGGGTCGAAGTGGAAGAGCGTGTCGAAGTGCGGGGTGTCGGCGATCGTGTCCGGCCACTTCGGGACGTTCAGCCCCCAGCCACCGCTGGGGTTGGTCTGGCTCGAGCCGAAGCTGCCGATGCTCTCCACGATGATCGCGAGGATCGTGGTCGCGATGATCGCCAGCAGGATGGCACCACGGACCCGCTTGACCCACAGCGTGATGACGAGAGCCAGGCCCACCGCGAACACGACGACCGGCCAGCCCTGAAGGAAGAAGCCGGTGCCCAGCTGGACCGGGACGGTGGTGTGCGCGGCGTCCGGCGTACGGCGCACGAAGCCCGCGTCGACGAAGCCGATGAAGGCGATGAACAGGCCGATGCCGACCGAGATGGCGATCTTGAGCTGCGCCGGTACGGCGTGGAAAACCGCGGTCCGGAACCCGGTCAGCACCAACACCAGGATGATGACGCCTTCGAGGAAGATCAGGCCCATGGCGTCCGACCACGACATCTGCTGGGCGACCGACACGGCCAGGAACGCGTTCAGGCCGAGCCCGGTGGCCAGGGCCAGCGGGTAGTTGGCGACGACGCCCATCAGGATCGTCATCACCCCCGCGACCAGGGCGGTGCCCGCCGCGATCGCCGGCAGGTTGGAGCCGTCGCCGGTGCCGCCGCCGAGGAAGTGCCCGTTCTCGTCGGGTGCGAACCCGAGGATCAGCGGGTTCAGCACGATGATGTAGGCCATCGTGAAGAACGTGACGACGCCGCCGCGGATCTCGCGCTCGAAGGTGGATCCGCGCTCGCTGATCTTGAAGTAGCGGTCGAGCCCGCTCCGTCTCCCGCGAGCGGCGTCCCGACGTGGAGTCGGCCTGCCCTTCGTGCGGTCGTGCTGAGGCTTCTCGGCCGGGCGCGCGTCCTGAGGCTGATCCGTCACGGGCGCTGAGCATGC
Organism: Nocardioides sp.; assembly: GCA_025924815.1. Taxonomy (GTDB): domain Bacteria; phylum Actinomycetota; class Actinomycetes; order Propionibacteriales; family Nocardioidaceae; genus Nocardioides. The sequence continues at coordinate 9,961 of JAICHQ010000080.1, read as the reverse complement.
CAGAGCGGACGGCGCTCGGGAAGGGATGCGACGCGTTTGGTGGCGGCGACTCCTACAGTGACCTCATGGAGCTGCGCGACGACCAGCCGATCGTCCACGAGATCGGCAACCGTACCTACCTGGTCGCCAACGTCGAGCCGCTCGACGTGGACGGGGTGCGCACGGTCCAGGTCGGGGTGGCGCTGTGGGTGGTCGGGTTCCTCGCCCTGCTCCCCTTCTACGGGCGGCTGCGGGACGCCGGTCACGGCTGGATGCTCTGGACGTGCGCCGCCGGCTGCGGGCTCGGGCTGCTCGGCCTGGAGTACTGCCGCCGCCGCCGGCTGGTCCGCACCGAGCTCCGCGACGCGGCCGACGCCTAGCCCGACCGCGTCCCTTGGCCCGACCGCGTCACTCGTCGTCTCAGTCTGGTTGCCGGCTCAGAACAGCTCGAGCTCGTCGGCGAGCTCGTCGACGACCGGGTCGGGCAGCCGCTGCGGCTCCTGCCGCTTGGTCAGGCGCACCTCGGAGTGGGCGCCGCAGCCGTGGCCGAACGCCACGATCCGCCCGTCGTCGTTGGCGTCGCCGTTGGCGCAGACCCCGAACGACTCGGCGAGCGCGCCGGAGATCCGGACCAGGAAGCCACAGGTCGAGCAGGGCTCGGGCGCCGACTGCGCGAGCGGCCCGTCCGGCCCCGAGTCGCCGTCGTACCAGCGCTGCGCGGCGAGCTCGCGTCCCTCCGGTGAGAGCGTGCGGATGCGGCCGAGGCCGAGCTCCTTGGCGACGGTACGGATCTGGGCGCGCTCGTCGGGGTCGAGCGGGTCGTCGCCGAAGGAGTACGTCGGGACCAGGCGCGGGTCGTCGTCGGCGACGGGAAGGAGGTCGCCGGGCGAGAGGTCGCCGGGCTTGAGCCGCTCACGGTAGGGCACCCAGGTGGGCGCGACGATCGCGTCTGCGCCCGGGACCAGCACGACCTCCGCCACCGTCACCGTCTTCTGGCGGGAGGCCCGGACCACGGTCACCGACCAGCGCCAGCCGACGTACCCCGGCCGCAGGCAGTCGAACAGGTGGGTGACGACGCGGTCGCCCTCCACGTCGGCCGACAGGTGCTCGCCGACGTCGGCCGCGCCCACCTCGGCGACCAGCGCCTCGCGGGCCAGGTCGGCGGCGGCCATCGCCACCGCGTCGGCCTTCGCTGCGGAGCGGGGGCGTGCGGCGGTCATCGTCGCCGTCGCCGCCTCCGTCGAGGGCGGCGCCTCGTCTGGGGTCATGGCGCCATGATGACCGATCGGCCTCGTGGTTGTCAGATCGATCGCTCGGCCTGCCCGCGCCCCCGCGCCGATCGTCCCTCGCGGCTTGCTGCTCGTGCAGGATGGAGCCATGACCACGCCGCCGGAGTCCGAGCATCGCTCGACGAAGGACTCCGTGGCCACCGGGGCCAAGGTGACCGGCCGCGGGCTGGCGTCCATGGCACGCGGCACCGGGCGGTTCAGCCGGTACGCCGTACGCCGGGCGCGCCGGGCGGCCGCGGCGGAGGGCGCCGACCGGAGCGGCCTGGCCGGACTCATCGAGCTCGGTGCCCTGAACGCCGCGGCCGACGCCGCCGTGGCGATCTCCCTGGCCGGCACGCTGTTCTTCCAGGTCCCGAACTCCGAGGCACGGGGACAGGTCGCGCTGTTCCTGGGCCTGACCATGCTGCCGTTCGCCATCGTGGCGCCGCTGATCGGACCGTTCATCGACCGGTTCGCCCACGGTCGGCGGTGGGCGATCGGCATCACCATGGCGATCCGCGCGTTCCTCGCGTGGAGCCTGGCGACGGCCGTGCACGACACCTCGGCGTGGCTGTTCGCCGCCGCGTTGGGGGTCCTGGTCTCGTCCAAGGCCTACAACGTGACCCGGGCCGCTGCGGTCCCCCGCCTGCTGCCGGAGGGCCTGACCCTGGTGACCGCCAACGCCCGGATGTCGATGGCGGGGGTGGTCGGCGTCGTGGTCTCGGCCCCGATCGCGGCCGGGGCCTCGATGATCGGGCCGGAGTGGTCGTTGCGGTACGCCGCGCTGGTCTTCGCGCTGGCCACGGTGCTGGCCATCCGGCTGCCTGCCCGGGTCGACTCCAGCGAGGGCGAGGAGTCGCTGGGCTTCCTCAGCGGTGAGCCGCACGGAGCCGGCGACGAGACGACCGGCCGCGCCGTCACGTCTCCCCGCCGCAACCGGACCCGCATCCCCGCGTCGATGGCCTTCGCCCTGCGCGCCAACTGCGGCCCGCGCTGGCTGTCGGGCTTCCTGACCCTGTTCATGGCCTTCCTGCTCCGCGAGCACCCGATCGGCGACCACTCGACGAACTTCCTGCTCGCCGTCGTGATCGGCGCCGCGGGCCTCGGCAACTTCGCGGGGATCGCGGCCGGCTCGGTGCTGAAGCGGGTCGACCCCAAGATCACCGTCGTGCTCGCCCTGCTGGCCGACGTCGCGGCCGCCATGTTCGCCGCCCTCGCCTACGGCCTGCTCTCGCTGGTCGTCCTCGGGCTCGTGGCCGGCCTCACCCAGTCGCTGGCGAAGCTGTCGCTGGACGCCACGATCCAGCGCGACGTGCCCGAGCGCGTCCGCACCAGCGCGTTCGCGCGCAGCGACACCACCCTGCAGCTGGCCTGGGTGATCGGCGGGTTCGTCGGGATCGCCCTCCCGCTGAACCCCCGCCTGGGGCTCAGCGTCGCCGCGGTCGTGCTGCTCGTCTGGGCGATCTTCACCTTCTCGCAGCGGCCGCGCCGTACGGCGGCGGCGCAGGCGGCCTGACCGGCCAGGCTCAGAGCTCGAGCTCGCCGGCGAGGGCGCGCAGGAGCTTCGCGGTCGGCCGCGCCTGACGGGCATCGGGGTGACGACCGTGGCGGTAGGCCTCGCCGACGCCGTCGAGCAGGCGGATCAGGTCCTCCACGATCGGCACCATCTCCTCCGGCGACTTGCGGCGGGCGTGCGACTGGTTGCGCTGCACCGACGCCGGAGCGTCGAGCACCCGCACCTGGAGCGCCTGGTCACCACGCCGGCCCTGGGCGATCCCGAACTCCACGCGGGTGCCGGCCTTGAGGTTGTCGCTGCCCTCCGGCAGCGCCTCGGTGCGCACGTAGACGTCGGGCCCGTCGTCTTGCGACAAGAAGCCGAAGCCCTTCTCGGCGTCGAACCACTTCACCTTGCCAGTCGGCACGTCGATCCCTCTATCCAGCCCTCAGGCCCCGCCGTCCGGGGCGCCGACCAAGCGTAGGCGGCAGAGCCGTGAGCTTTCCAACCGATAGCGCGGCGAGGCGATGCGTGACCTGACCGCCGATAGGTCGTTTCCCCCATCACCAGCTCATTGAGGAGTCCCCCATGCGTTCTCGGTCCGCGTCACGTCCCCTGCACCGCCTGACCGTCTTCCTCGCCGCTGCCGCCCTCGTCGGCACGGCCGTCGCCCACAGCACGACCGCTGTCGCGAGCTCCCCGAGCGAGGGCGCCGTGAGCGACGCCTCGACCTCCGTCACCTGGACCGGGGGCCCGTTCGTGGCGCCGAACCCCAGCGGAACCGCTCTCGACGCGCCCGACTGCACCGTGCCGGAGTCCTGTGACGACTTCACGCTGCACGTCTCGACGCCGGCGGGCTACGACCAGACCCACTCGTTGAAGATCGACGTCACCTGGCCGGACAGCGCCGCCGACTTCGACGTCTACGTCCTCGACGCGGCCGGCAACTCCGTCGGCCAGGCGGCCTCGAGCGCCGACCCGGAGGAGGTCGTGCTGCCGCCGACGAGCGGCACCTACACGGTGCGCGTCGTCCCGTTCCTGCCCCTCGGCCAGAGCTACACCGCCAAGGCGACCCTCGTCGACCAGCCGGTGCCCCCGCCGCCCGGCACCGCCACGCCGCCCGGCTTCACGACGTACGCCGCACCCAAGGGCCTCAACGCCGACGTCAACAACGCCGGTGAGCCGTCCATCGGGAACAACTGGACGACCGGGTCGACGATGTACCAGTCGTCCCTCTCGACCTACAAGGTCGCCTTCGACGACAGCGTCTCCCCGGCGAGGGCGACGTGGACGGACGTGTCCGCGACCGCGACGAACGGCTGCCCGCAGGGCAGCACGATCAGCCTCGACCCGATCCTGTTCACCGACCACGCCACGGGGCGGACGTTCGAGTCGCAGCTGACCGGGCAGGACTCCGCGACCTGCTACACCGACGACGACGGCACGACGTGGAACCCGAGCACCGGCGGCGGCATCCCGTCGGGCGTCGACCACCAGACCATCGGCGGCGGGCCCTACGACGCCGCCGGGCTCGGCGCGCTGCCGACCTCGACCTACCCGAACGCCGTCTACTACTGCAGCCAGGACATCGCGACCGCGTTCTGCGCGGCCTCGCACGATGGCGGTGCCACGTTCGGCCCCGGCGTCCCGACCTACAGCCTGCTCGACTGCGGCGGTCTGCACGGGCACGTGAAGGTCGCGCCCGACGGCACGGCATACCTGCCCAACAAGGCCTGCGGCAGCAACGCTGCCGTCGTGGTCAGCAAGGACGGCGGCACGTCGTGGACCGTCGAGCCGGTGCCGGGCAGCAGCACCAGCGACGCCGACCCGTCGGTGGGCATCGGCGCGAACGGCACCGTCTACTTCGGGTACGTCGGCTCCGACGGCAAGCCGGCCGTTGCGGTGAGCCACGACCAGGGCTCGACCTGGAGCGCCCCACAGACCGTGGGCAGCGAGTTCGGAGTCAAGAACGCGGTGTTCCCCACGATGGTGGCCGGCGACGACGACCGGGCCACGATCGCCTTCCTCGGCACCGACCAGGCCGGCAACTACCAGAGCCAGACGGACTTCAAGGACGCCGAGTGGCACCTCTACCTCGCCACGACCTACGACGGCGGCTCGTCCTGGATCACCAGTGACGCGACGCCGAACGACCCGGTGCAGCGCGGCTCGATCTGCACCGGCGGCACCACCTGCGGCAACGACCGCAACCTGCTCGACTTCATCGACGTGACCGTCGACAAGACCGGTCACGTCGAGGCGGCGTTCGCCGACGGCTGCATCGACGCCTGCACGACGAACGTGTCCCACAACAGTGACGACGGTCCTGCGGACGCGCAGGCGGCGTACGCCACGATCGCCCGGCAGAGCAGCGGGCTCGGGTTGTTCTCGGCGTACGACCCGCCGGTCAACCTCACCCTGAAGAGGCAGCACGTCAGGCAGCGCGGTGGGAAGTTCGTGGGCACCCTGATCGTGCGCAACACCGGCAGCCGTACCGCCCGCGATGTCATGGTGCGACTGACCGACGGGCGGAAGCGGGTAGGGCGCACGACCTTGACCCGGCTGCGCCCCGGCGTCACGACAGCCGTCCGCTTCACGTGGCACGCGACCAAGGGCAGGCACAGGTTCATCGGCTACGTCGACCCGCACAACCGGATCCCCGAGTCGGACGAGGGTGACAACAAGCGCGTCACCCGGATGTCGACATGAAGCCCCGCGGACGACTCGCCGCGCCCCTGATCGCCGCGGTGTTGCTCCTGACAACCGGGTGCGGCGGCGGGGGCCGGGACGCGACAGGCGCGCAGGATCCGGACCCTGGAAGGTTCTCGTCAGCGGCGGACACCACCACCTGTCTCGGGGACGCGACGGCGGTGACCTCGACCCCGGACGACTATCCGGCGAGCTTTCCGCTCCCGGCCGGCACCATCGTGTTCAACGTCGAGGACCGCGGCGCGGATGGCGTGATCGCCACCGGCGTCACGGCGACACCCTTCGACGACGTGCTCGGAGCGATGAACGCCGCGAAGAAGGCCGGCTTCCGGGTGACCAGCGGCGAGACGGAAGCGGACGACGCCGAAGCGAGCTGGGTCGGCGGCGGGTTCACGGGGCGCTGGGCCATCAAGAAGTCGGCGACCTGTCCGGGCGAGACCGTGGTGCAGCTGCTGTCGAGGTCCGGCCGCGGGTGAGTCACTGAGTCTGTCGGTCCGGATCGCCGATCAGGCCAGCCGGTCGGCGACGACCCGGTCGAGCACCCCGAGGGGCAGCGACCCGCTGTCGAGCACGGCGGAGTGGAATCGGCGTACGTCGAACCGGTCGCCCTGCCGCTCCTCGGCGCCACGCCGGATCCGCTCGATCTCCAGCCGGCCCACCATGTAGGACGTCGCCTGTCCCGGGCGGCAGATGTAGCGGTCGACCTCGGGTCGGCAGACGCCCTCGGTCAGCGGCGAGTTCGCGACCAGGTAGTCGATGGCCTGCTGCCGGCTCCAGCCGAGCGCGTGCAGACCGGTGTCCACGACCAGCCGGCAGGCCCGCATCGAGTCGGCGCTGTACATGCCCATCCGGTCGAGGGGCGAGGAGTAGAGGCCCATCTCGTCCGCCAGCCGCTCCGTGTACAGCCCCCAGCCCTCGGCGTACGCCGAGTTGTGGAGGTGCTTGCGGAACTCGGGGACGGAGCCCGGCAGCTCGGAGGCGATCGCCAGCTGGAGATGGTGTCCCGGGACCCCCTCGTGGAAGGCCATCGCCTCGAGCTCGAAGCGACCCCACGACGAGGCGTCCTCGGTGTTGACGAAGAACGTGCCGCCGCGCGAGCCGTCGGTGGCCGGCGCGAAGTAGAACGCCTTGGCGCCGACGGTCGTGCCCTCGACGGCGCACGGCGCCTCCGGCACCACCTCGAACCACTGGTCCATCACGGCCTCGGCCCGCGCCAGTGCGACCTTCGACTGCTCGACCAGCTCGTCGCCGTGCTCGAAGTGGAGCGCCGGGTCGATGCGCATCGCCTCGAAGATCTGCTCGAGGTCGTCGGTGCCCACGACCTCGGGGCCGAGCGCGCGGTACTCGTCGGCCAGCTTCGCGACCTGGGCCAGCCCGATCTCGTGGATCTCCTCGGCCGTCTTGTCGGTGGTGGTGAAGAAGCGGAGGGTCGCGGCGTACGCCTCGTCGCCGCCGTCGAGCCACGACAGCCCGCACCGCTCCTCGGGTCGGGCCTGCGGAAGCGTCGCGCACAGCGCCTCGCGGAAGGCCTCGAAGCCCGGCCGGACCGAGCGCTCGACCGCCCTCCGCAGGTCGGCCCGGAGCGCGGCGTCGTCGACACCGTCGGGCACTTTGACGGCGGCGATCACCGGGTCGTCGTCCAGCGGTGTCGCGAGCAGGGAGTCGAGCTGGACGAGCGTCTCGGTGACGGCGAACTCGGGCGACACCCAGCCGTCGACGGCCGCCTCGCGGGTCCGCTCCGCCAGCTCGTGGAGGTGTTCCCCCACGGCGTCCAGCTTGGCCGGCATCTGCCCGGCGACCGCCGCGTCGGGCACCGAGAGCAGCCCGAGCACGAGCGCCAGCTGGCGCTGGGGCCCGCTCACCGGGTTGGCCGCCAGCCCGGTGAGCGGGGTGGCGGCCAGGTCGGCGGTGGTGGTGGCCGACGCGACCAGCACGTCACGGGTGAGCCCTCGGTCGGCGTCCAGCCCGGCCGGGTCGAACGCCTCGGCTCGACGCACGAGCTCACGCAGCTCCGCCACGTGGCGTCCCTCGGCCTCGCGACTGCAGTGCTCCCACGCGGCGACGTCCGTGTAGTCGCCGAGCATGTGCCGGTACGTCGGCTGGAAGCGCAACGTCTCCTGCCAGAACTCGTCGGCCAGGCGGTCCAGGTCGTCGCTCACAGGAGGTCCTTCCGAGGGGTGGGTGGCCTCCAACCTAGCCAGCAGGCTGTGACGCCGTCAGCCGCCCTTCGCGCCGCCGTCGCAGCCACCGGCCCAGGCCTGCCGCGGCGACGGGCAGCCCGGCCGGGGTGCCGAGCGCGACCTGGCGCCAGTGCCAGGACAGCCACGAGGTCCTGCCCATCCTGATCGCTCCTGCGTCGTCGAAGACCCGAGCTGTGAGATCGCGGTACGCCGGCCCCCTGAGCGCGTCGGAGGCCCACACGGGGGACCCAATGCGGAGGCGGGGGTCGGCCTGGATCGTCGAGGCGCCGCCCGGGGCCGCCAGGACGGTGTCGGGATAGCCCGCTCCCGGGAGTTGGATCGTGTCGCTCCACGAGGCGGGACATCCCGACGGATCTGCGTAGGCAGACGGGGCGAGCTCTGCCTTCACGTGACCTCGCGACGGACCACGAAGGTGGAACCACCACACGGAGAGATCGGGCCCTTGGTCGGTTCCCAGCGCGAGGATCTCGCCCCCCGGGGAGACGCTGACCGAGCTCGAGTCCGGCGGGTCGGTCCAGACCTTGCCCAGCCGCAGCGGGAACCGCTCGACGACGCGACCATGGAGATCGGTCAGGATCACCGACGCCGAGCCGACCGTGGTTCCGCTCTCGGGGTCCTTGTGCCACCTCACCCACACCAGCGTGTGGTCGTCGTACCACCCGGCGGGGAGGAGCCTGCCCTGGACCTGCTGGGTGACGAAGTCCTTCTGGCCGTTCGCAGTCAGCAGGAAGGCGACGGGCTCGCCTGTTCCGACGCCCGGAACCACGGGCACGAGCCGCGGCTGGAGTCCGGTGACCAGAACAGCGGGGTGTGCGGCCGGAGTGCGAAAGGAGTGGGGTTGGACGTCAGCAGCAAGTCCTGGTTCTGCGCACCGGTCCGGACGTCGGTCAGCCAGAGCAGCTTCTTCAGGTCCCCACCGTCGCGGATGTCCCGCACGTAGGCGAGCCCAGATCCGTCCGGGGAGACGGCGGGCAGGTAGTCGGTGTCCCTCGCTCCGGTCATCCGCCACACCTGGCCGTGCGGTCCGACGGCGTACCACCCGTCGGACCGCTGGACGATGCCGGAGACCGCGGTGCCGTCGCGGGGCACCGTCCCCGTGCGCAGCAGCGGATTCTCGATCCGCACCGGGTACGACAGGGTGGGGCTCCCGCTCTCCCCGCCGTCGGCGGGTGGCGGGTCGGTGACCTGATGGACGGCAATCCCTCCTCCGCCGATCAACGCCAGCGCGGCGAGGACGCCCGCACCCGTGAGGAGACGGCGCCGGACCCTGCGGCGGGCTCCTGCGCGCCAGGCAGCGGTGGGTGCCACGCGGACGTGGGCGGGGACCTCGGCCAGCAGGTCGTCCAAGCGGTCGCGGAGGTCGGTGGTCATGATCTCGTCTCCTCGGTCAAGGACCCGAGCAGGTCGGGGGCGTGCACACGCAGGCGGTCCAGCGCGGCCCGCGACTGGGACTTCACGGTGCTGACCGAGCAGCCGAGCACGGCTGCGGTCTGCGCCTCGGTGAGGTCGTCGTAGAACCGCAGCGAGAGCACCGCTCGCTGCTCGGGGGTCGGGCGCGAGAGGGCGTCGCGCAGGACCAACCGGCGCTCGATGTCCGGACCGCCGTCGCCCAGCTCGGGGTGGCGGTCGGTCAGGACCTCCGGGGGCCGCGCCCTCCGACGACGCCACCGGTCGATCGCGAGGTGGTGCATCGTGGTCCGCGCGTAGGCGTCGTACGCCTCGTCACGCGCGAGTCGGCGCCACTGCGCCACGCGCGCCAACGTCTCCTGCACCAGGTCCTCGGCGAGGTGGACGTCGCCGGTGAGGAGGTACGCCGTGCGGGCGAGCACGCCGCGACGGGCCGCGACCCACTGCTCGAAGTCCTCCACGTCCCTATGGACGCACGAACCGGGCTCGACGGGTGGGACCCAGGAGGAACTCGCTCAGTCCGCGCGGGCGTCGGCGCCATGGCCGGCGCCGGTGAGACCGAGCTGCGCGGCGGTCTCCTCCCGCATCTGGATCTTGCGGATCTTGCCGGTGACGGTCATCGGGAACTCGTCGACGAGCAGCACGTAGCGCGGGATCTTGTAGTGCGCGAGCCGGCCGGTGCAGAACTCCCGGACCGCGTCGGCGTCGAGCGGATCGGCGCCGGCCCGCAGCTTGACCCAGGCGGCCAGCTCCTCGCCGTACCTCTGGTCCGGGACGCCGATCACCTGCACGTCCTCGATGTCGGGGTGACCGTAGAGGAACTCCTCGATCTCGCGCGGGTAGATGTTCTCACCGCCGCGGATGACCATGTCCTTGATCCGGCCGACGATGTTGCAGTAGCC
>JAICHQ010000079.1 GCA_025924815.1 Nocardioides sp. | reverse complement strand
GCCGTCCTTGCGGATGACGTTGAGGTACTTGTCGAGGGACGGCTCCACCGTCCGCTCCTCGAGACTCGGGTCGAGGATGACCATCACTTCATAGGCACGCACAGCGGTCTCCACCTCCTCTGGACTAGAGCGGCCACGGACTCTCCGTGGCAGGAGGGCTTTGCGTTGTAGATCTGCAACACGGCGTACGACGTGGGTCGAGCGCAGCGGGGGTCCGGACCGGGCCGGACGACCGCGCCACACTAGCAGCGCGAACGGGCGCCGACCGAATCGGCCGACGCCCGTCGTGGGTGCTGGACGACCCCGGTCAGGCGGTCTTCAGCAGCGTGTCCTTGGTGCGCACGTAGGCCAGGCCGGTGCCGACCACACCGGCGAGCAGGGCCAGCCAGTAGCCGAAGCCGTGGCCGGTGTCGCAGCCGGGCATTCCGCCGCACCCGCCGCCGGGGAACACGAACAGCGCCAGGATCAGGCACAGTGCGCCCAGGGCGAAGGCGCCCAGCACCGTCAGCCCCACCGGCAGCGGCAGCGCCACGTCGAGCAGCGCGAGCGTCGCCACCACGGCGCCGGCCAGGCAGCACAGGGCGCCGAACCAGCCGAAGAAGCCGTGCCATGCGCTGGCGTTGGCCGACACGTGGAAGGCGGCGTTGCCGACCGAGGCGGTGTAGAAGGGCATGAACGTCGCGAGGAACGCGATCACGCCGGCCGCGATGATACCCAAGTCTAACCTGTCAGCGCCCTGGAAGGCCCCCTTCACCTGGTCGGCATCGAACCTGTGGCCGGTCCCGGCCGGGCCGGACGCGGATGGTGGCGGTGACGCCGGCGCCGGCGCGGGCGGTGGTGTGGCCGCGGCCTCCGGCGGGGTGGAGCTCTCGCCGGCGGGCTCGATCGGACTCTCCCCGTGTTGGTCAGTCATGTGTCTGTCCCTCATCTCCCAGTTCCGACGGACCGGATCCGGCTGGGCGAGAGCCTGCACCCCAACGAGCCATGAGGCAATGACCCCGGCCGCTCGTCGTGCGTCCTCAGGGAGCCAGGGCAGCGCAGTAGCCCGCGATCAGGGCGTCGGCGACGGTCGCGACGTACGCGTCGTCGGGCAGGTACGACGCGTCGTGCAGCCCGCCGCGCTCCGCGCCGGTGCCGACGAAGACCATCAGGCCGCGCACGTGCTCGCAGTACGCCGAGAAGTCGTCGGAGCCGAACGACCGGAAGGTCGGGTCCACGGCATGCCCGAGCTCGGTCAGGATCTCGCCGGTCCGCACCGCGAGCCCGGCGTCGTTGACCAGTACCGGCTCACCCCTCTCGATCGTCACCACGGCGCGGCAGCCGTACCCGGCGGCGGTCGACACTGCGATCTCCTCGATCACCCGGTGGGCGGTGTCGCGGTCCTCGGGTCGCATGGTGCGCAGGGTGCCGGAGCAGGACGCGCCCGACGGTACGACGTTGTCGGCGGTGCCCCCGTGCACCTGGTTGACCATGCAGGCCACGCCGACGGTGGGGTCGATCCGCCGGGCACCGACCTGTTGCAGGGCGACGACGACCGCCGACAGCGCCAGCACCGAGTCGTCGACGGTGTGCGGATAGCCCGAGTGTCCGCCACGCCCGGTCACCTCGACCCGGAAGGCGTCCATGGCGGCGTTCACCGGACCGGGGGTCACCGCGACGACGCCCGCGCCGACCCGGGGCTGCACGTGCGCGGCGACCACGGCCTCGATCCCCTCGAGGCCGCCTTCGACGATGATGTCCTGGGCACCCGAGTCGACACCCTCCTCGCGCGGCTGGAGCAGCGCGGCGAGAGGGCGCGGCAGGTCGAGCTCCCCCGCCGCCCGCACCACCGCTCCCAACGCCGCCAGGTGGACGTCGTGCCCGCAGGCGTGCATCGCGCCGTTCGTCGAGGCCCACGGCGCTCCGGTCTCCTCCCGGACCGGAAGGCCGTCGAGCTCGGCCCGGACCGCGATCGCGGTGCCCGTCCGGCCCGGCAGCCGCACCAGCCGGCCCGTGTCCGCGACGACGCCGCCGGGGCCAGCCCCGATCCAGTCCACGACCCTCTCCGCAGTCGGCGTCTCCTGGCCACCGAGCCGTGGCTGCGCGTGCAGCTCGTGACGCAGGGCGATCGCCTCGGGGAGCAGCTGCTGGACCGCGAGCCGCCAGCGCCGGGGGAGCTCGTCGATGGTCGCCTGGACGGTCACAGCCCGTAAGCCCGCCGCGCGTTCTCGCGCGCCACCAGCCCCGCGACGTACGCCGCGTCGCCGGCCGTGGCGTCGCCCGCGGTCACGAGCTCGCCCAGCACGGTGCTCAGCGAGCGCCGGAACAGCACCGCGCCCAGCAGGTACAGCTCGGCCAGACCGTAGGCGTCGGAGGAGAACAGCAGCTTGGCGAAGGGCACGAGCTCGAGCGTCTCACGCAGCACGCCGGCCGACAGCGCCCCGGTGTTGTGGATGGTCAGCCCCAGGTCCATGAAGACGTGGTCGAAGACCTGGGCCAGGTACGCCGCCTGGCGGTGGTAGGGCCAGTTGTGCAGCAGCAGCACCGGCACGCCGCGCTCCTGCGTGGCCCTCAGGAACGCGGTGAGCCGCAGGGGGTCGCAATCGAGCAGGTCGAGGTCGCTGTCGCCGTACCCGACGTGGAACTGCAGGGGCAGCCCGAGCTCGAGCGCGGTGTGGGCGAGCCAGCCGCTGACGGTCCGGTCGGCCACCCGCGACGCGTCGACACCGGCCAGGGCCCGCCGGAGCTCGTCCGTCGAGGGCTTGCTCGCCGGCAGCTGGAGCCCCACCCGGTACGCCGCAATGCTCTTCGCCCCCACGGCACCGCCGGCCTGCGCCGACCGCAGCCGCTCCTCGACCTCGCCCGCGAAGTCGCCGGCTCCCGTCGTCAGCACCTGCTCGGCGAGGCGCTCGAGCCGGACGATCTCATACGCCGTGCCGCCGGCCAGGCCGGCCAGCTCACCCATCGGCGTCAGCTCGTCGGGCGGGATCCCGGTGTCGACCAGGAGCGTCCCGACCCCGCTCGCCGCCATCAGCCGCCGGCTCGCCTCGGCACCGCCGAGCGCCGCGCGCCGGTCGAGGTACTCCTCGACCGGGGCCAGCGGCTCGAGGTCGAGCACCGGCGCGCAGTGTCGCCGGATCGCCCAGCCCAGCGTGGAGTCGAAGAGCGTCGTGCCGAGCGGGGAGGCGCGCACGGCCTCGTTCATCAGCCCCTCGAACGCGGGCCGGTCGAGGTCGCCGGTGAGGATGCCGTGACAGTGGTGGTCGACGAGATCCCCGAGCTGGGCCGAGAGGTCCGGGGCGTCAGCCACCCAGGACCTCCGGCTCCGTGTGCGCCTCGTCGAGCTCCCGCAGTCCCCGCGAGAGGCGTTGGGCGAAGCCGGGCACCAGGAAGGTCACCAGCACGACGACGAGCAGCCAGCCACCCGCCGCGACCGGGAACCACTTCGCCGGGGCGGCATCCGGATAGGGCAGCACGTTGCGGTACAGGGTGTAGACGATCATCACCAGAGCCAGGACCGGGATCACGATCTCCCACCTGCGCACCTGCGGCATCTTCTTGTCGATCCAGATCAGCTTGATGCAGCCGATGGTGGCGAGCACGTAGGCCACCAGCAGGATCAGCGTGCCGATCGCGCCGCTCCAGAAGAACGTGTCGAAGGGCTCGGCGTTGAAGAACACCGCGCAGATCACGGCGATGACGAACACCGTCGCGCCCACCACCACCGCCGCCGCAGCAGGCGTGTCGTTGCCACCGGTGCGGCCGAGCGCGTGCCCCGGCGACAGGTCGCGGACGATCGCGAAGAGGAGCCGCGAGGCCCCCACCACACAGGCCAGGCAGCACGCGAACGCCGAGACGCAGGCGCCGAGCGTGATCAGGTCGCCGACCCAGGACCCGATGTACGACGTACCGAGGTCGCCGACCAGGGCGCCCGAGGCGGCGAACGCCTTGACTCCCTCCGCGTCCGGCTTGAAGGCCATCATCTCGATCGCGGTGACGACGGTGAAGTAGACGCCACCGAAGATCGCGGTGCCGAGGATGGCCCGCGGGATGTCGCGCCTGGGGTTCTCGGTCTCCTCGCCGAGCGTCGAGGCGGCCTCGAAGCCCGCGAACGACAGCAGGCCGAACACGATGCCCAGGAACAGCGTCGAGGTGCTCGTGCCGGGCTCGACCTGGAAGACCTTCATGGTGAACGTCGCGTCGTGCGGGGCGTTGTGGGCGAGCAGACGGACCAGCACCACCAGGGACACCACGAGGATCAGGGCGACGGTGATGCCCTCGGCGCTGAGCAGCACCTCGGCCGCGCGCTTGGCCGGCACGACGGACAAGAAGAGCGCCAGGGCCAGGGCGACGAAGCCGATCAGGAAGCCCGCCCAGCTCGGCTGGTCGTTCCAGACGCCGATGATGTCGAGGAACGTCGCCCCGAAGATGCCGGCCGCCGAGGAGGTGACCAGCGCGTAGAAGATGTAGGTGCCCATCAGGCACAGACCGGCGACCGCGCCCGCCGGTGCGCCGAGCGTGGCCCCGGCGAAGACGTAGACCGATCCCGCGTGGCGGTAGTACTGGCAGAGCCGGACGAAGACGTAGGCGATCAGCAGGACCGCGATCGCCGCGAGGAAGAACGCGAGCGGCGTCGCGCGGCCGACGGTCAGGGCGGTGCCCTGGGGGTTGATGTTGGCGGCCATGCTCGGCGCCATCAGGGCGACCGAGAGACCGACCGCCTGCCAGACCGAGAGCGAGCGGCGGAGCGTCGTACCTTCACGGACCGGAGCGGTCATGTGGGTCTTCCTCTCGATGTGAACGGACCACACCGGAGTCTGATCCCGGCCCTATCCTTTGTCCAGAGATGTCCGATCCGTGTCCACATGCTCGTTCGAGGCACGGATCCGAAGGACATGCCACTGCGAAGGGAAGAAGCGTGGACCTCGCCGACCGTGACCGCCGCCTGAGCCGCGCCGAGTCGCTCCTCCCGGGCCTGGCCGACCGCGGCGTGGTCGCGGTGGCGACCAGCTTCGTCGACAACTCCGGCATCTCCCGGGTGAAGTCGGTGCCACTGGACCGGCTGCCCTCGCTGGCCGCCTGGGGCGTGGGCTTCTCCACGTCGTTCGACTACTTCCGCTTCGACGACTGGGTGGCCGCGCCGCCGGGAGGCACGGCGCCGGTGGGCGACCAGCGGATCATCCCCGACCTCGACCGACTCGTGGTACTGGCCGCACAGCCCGGGTGGGCCTGGGCACCGGGCGAGCGGTACGCCCAGACCGGCGAGCCGTACGAGCTCGACTCCCGGCTGCTGTTGACCCGGCTCGTCGACGAGCTCGCCACCCGGCGGATCAGCGTGCTCTCCTCGATCGAGATCGAGTGGGTCGTCTCCGAGGAGGGCGAGGAGTACGTGCCCGCCACCACGGGGCCGGCGTACGGGCTGACCCGGCTCACCAACGCCTCGGACTACGGCCGAGACCTGCTCTCGGCCCTGGCCCAGCAGGGCGTCACCGTCGAGCAGTTCCACCCCGAGTACGCCGACGGTCAGCTCGAGGTGTCGGTCGCACCCGAGTCGCCGGTGCACGCCGCGGACACCTCGGTGCTGGTACGCCAGACGGTGCGCGCGATCGGCCGGCGACACGGCCTCCGCACGTCGTTCTCCCCCAAGGTCGACGCCGCCGGTGTCGGCAACGGAGGGCACGTACACCTGAGCCTGGGTCGCGACGAGCGCAACCTGATGGCCGGCGGTTCCGGTCGTTTCGGCCTGACCGACGAGGCGACCGCCTTCGCCGGCGGCATCCTCGAGCACCTGCCCGCACTGCTGGCACTCGGCGCCCCTTCGGTCGTGTCGTACCTGCGGCTCGTCCCGCAGCACTGGGCCGGCGCCTACGCCTGCTGGGGCCTGGAGAACCGCGAGGCCGCGCTGCGCATGGTCACCGGCTCGCGGGGCAGCGAGGACTGGGCGGCCAACCTCGAGGTGAAGTGCTTCGACCTGCACGCCAATCCCTATCTGACCTTCGCCGGTCTGCTCGCCGTCGGCACCGCCGGTCTGGACGCGGGCACGGCGCTTCCCGAGCCGGTCGACGTCGACCCGGCGTCCCTCGGCGAGGAGGCGCTCGCGTCGCGAGGGATCGAGCGCCTGCCGCGGACCCTCCGGGAGGCGACCGACGCGTTCGTCGACGACACCGTCCTGGGCACCACGTTCGGCGAGGGGCTCACCGGCGCGATCCGCGCCGTACGCGAGTCCGAGCTGGAGCTGTTCGACGACGCGGAGCCCGACCAGATCGCGGCCGCGAGTCGTTGGGCCCACTGACGGACCGGTCGGGACCTCGCCCCGCCGTCGGCGGGACCCGGTCAGTCGCGGGTGCTGCCGCCCAGAGCGACCCCGATGGTCCACAGCGCAGCGACGATGATCGCCACGAGCGTCACGAGGAAGAAGATCAGTACGACGACGTTCATGCCCTCAGCCTGTCACTGTCCGGCCCGACGCGCGTGCCGGGTCCGGGTTCCTAGGATGGCCCGATGAGCACCATCGCCCTGGGAGCCCACGTCGAGCAGACCGACCCGATCGCGGAGGCGAAGGCCCGCAAGGCGCCGCACGTGCAGTTCTTCCTCGGGGACCCGCAGGGCTACCAGGGACCCGAGATCCGCTACGCCGGCGGCGCAGCCCGGCTGCGCGCCGACGCTGAGGCGGCGGGGGTCGGGCTCTACGTGCACGCGCCGTACATCGTCAACGTCGCCACCACCAACAACCGCATCCGGATCCCCTCACGCAAGCTCCTCCAGCAGCACATGGACGCCGCGGCGTCGATCGGCGCCAGGGGACTGATCGTCCACGGCGGCCACGTCAACAAGGGCGATGACCCTACGGTCGGATTCGACAACTGGCGCAAGGCGATCGAGGCGACCGACCTCAAGATCCCGCTCCTGATCGAGAACACGGCCGGCGGCGACAACGCGATGGCCCGCTACCTCGACCGCATCAAGGGCGTCTTCGACGCGATCGCCGGGGCCGCCTCGGGGTCGGAGGACGTCGGCTTCTGCCTCGACACGTGCCACGCCCATGCCGGCGGCATCCCGCTGGAGTCGGTCGTCGACGAGGTCCGCGCGATCACCGGCCGCATCGACCTCGTGCACTGCAACGACAGCCGCGACGAGTTCGACTCCGGCGCCGACCGCCACGCCAACGTCGGCGCCGGGAAGATCGAGGCCGACCTGCTCGCGTCGGTGGTGCGCGAGGCGGGCGCCCCGGTCGTCTTCGAGACCCCCGGCGGCGCCGAGGAGCACCTCGCCGACTTCGAGGCCGTCCGCTCCCGACTTTGACCAGGGAGACGTCTCACCCGAAACAGATCAGCGGGGCCGGCGGGCCGTCCGGATCGACCTCGCTCAGCGCCGCAGCCAGGGCTCGGGCCGGGGGCCGGCCGGCGGACAGCTCGCGGTGCACCGCCACCAGCACGTCGTGCGCCACCGCGTCGTTGATGGCCGCCGCGGAGGCGATCACGCAGCGTGCGCCCGCGTGCAGCCAGGCGGCCGTCATCCCGATCAGCTCCTCGCCGCCGCGCAACGTCGAGCGGCCGACCTCGCACGCGGAAAGCAGGACCACGTCGGGCACCGAGGTGAGCTGGTCGATGTCGTAGCCGAACCACGGACCGTCCGCGAGCTCGAAGCCGGAGAACAACGGGTTCTCCGACGAGTGGCGCCCGTGCGCGGACACGTGGAGCACGTCGACGGACCCGGCCAGCCCGCTCACCGCCGATGCGGTGGCCTCGGCACCGTGGAGCACGGTGGCCCGTGGCCACGTGGACGCGGCCGCCGAGGTCTCCGTCTCGGCCTGGGCGACCCGCGGGCCGGCCACGAAGCCCGCGGACGAGGATCGCAGCGGCGACGCGGTGCGCGACAGCCACGACGTCGCCGACTGCGCCACCGTGACCGGCCGCCCGTGGTTGCTCGGCAGGATCGTCCAGGGGACGGCGGCGAGGACGCCCGACGGCGTGAGCACCAGCTCGCGGTCTCCGATCGCGTCGAGCAGCGGCGCGACCAACAGGGCGTCGAGGCGTCGCAGCCGGCTGCGGAGCTCGGACCGGATCGCATCGGCGAACGCGCCCGGCAGCTCGGCCGCGGCCATGTCGAGGTCGGGCAGCAGGCCACCGGCGAGAGCGTCCAGCGCGGCGCGCGGCCCGAGATCGACGACGGAGGCCGTCGCCGAGGTGACCACCAGGGCAGCGATCTCCCGGTTCGTCACCACATGCGCGACCAGCGCCCGCTCGGGACGCAGCCGACCCTGGACGTCGGCCAGAGTCGCGGGGTCGTCGTACGCACCGGACCCACGGCTCTGCCACGCCCTCTCCCGTACCCGCTGCCGGAGCTCGGCCTGGCGCGACGCGCCGTCCCGGGTCCGGTCCTCCGCGGTCGCCAGCGAGCGCAGCTCCTGCAGGTCGGTCTGGGACTGCTCGTCGCCCGGCACCCGGACCGGCTGCACCCGGCTGGCCAGCATCCGCGCCCGCTCCGACCACTCGAACAGCACCTCGGGACGGCCGGTCGCCACCGCCACCCGGAGGCCGCGCACCGCCAGCCGCCGGCCGTGGCCCGTCACCATCGTCTGCAGGTCCAGGCTGCCGAACGAGCTCTGCCACTCGTGCAGCTCGGCCAGCCCACGCCGCAGGTGCGCCAGCGCGTCGCTACGCCGGCCCGTGCGCTCCGCCAGCGCCGCCCGCACGTCTCGCTCCCGCAGCCGTACGCCGAGCGGGGCGCGCGCCGGGACCCGGATCGCCGCCAGCCGACGTCGCGCCTCGTCGAGCTCCCCGCGCCGAGCCGCCACCAGGGCCGCGTCGAGGCGGGCGTCGATCGCCCACCAGGGCATCTCCAGCCGCGTCAGCTCCGCAGCCAGGTCGTCGGCCCGAGGGATGAGTGCGGGCCGGGTCCTCCCCAGCCGCACCTCGGCACCCAGCACCAGGGCCTCGGCCCGCACCCGATGGGCGGGCGTGTGCGCCCGCGTGAACCGCGAGCGTGCGGCTCGGGCGGCCGAGAGAGCCCGCTCCGGGTCGACGCCCAGCGATGCACGGGCGATCGTCAGCTCCGCCTCACCACGCCGCTGCACCAGCCGGTGCTGCCCGAAGGTGCGAGCGGCCTCATCCAGCGCCAGCAGCCCGCCGCGCTGCAATCCCGCGGCCATCAGCACCTCGGCCCGATCCTGGTTGGTGATCGCGACGCCGATCGGGCTCAGCGGGAGCAGGATCGGACGGACGGCATCCATGTGCGCCAAGGCCGAGACCAGGTCCCCCCGAAGAAGGTCGGCGTAACCGAGGTTGTGCTCGGCCATGGCCGCCTCGACGAGGGAGTCGTGCGCGGTCAGCAGGTCGACGGCCACCCGGAAGTCCGCGGCCGCTCGGACACCGTCACCGCGAGCGAGATGCACGCCGCCACGGTTGATGTGGGCCTTCCCGATCTCAACCGGATCGGACAGCATCGCGATGCCGATCCCGAACGACTCCAACGCCTGGGTCGTGTCTCCGAGCCGGAGCAGGATCAACGCGCGCTGGCTGTGCAGGACACCGGTCGTCTCGAACGTCACTCCCTCCGCCGCCAGGGCCTCGTCGCACAGGGTGAGCGCAGCCGCCAGGTCACCCAGCTCAGCGGTCAGGAAGGCGAGACTGGCATCGATCCGTGCGCCCAGATCCGGCTCACGAGCACTCGCCCGGGCGCGCTCGAGGAGTCGGCTCGCCGAGGGCAGGCGACGTCCGACCAGCGCCTCGAGACCGGCCTGGTGGAGCTCTTGGGCGCTCCGCACCCGCCTATTCTGGCCGCTTCATGTCCGTCAGGAGCTCGACGGCCCCCCAACCCCGGCGAACCGCCGCCGCGGCGGTGTGCGAGGGATTGGCTCGGTTGATCAGCTCGCGCGACAGGGCTGACGCCAGCGCGCCGGCCATGAGGGGCGCCGAGAACGACGTGCCGCTCCAGACCCCGAATCCGCCACGCCGTCCACCGTCGCGTCGACGCCCCGCGCTGAAGTCGTCGGGATCGATGGACTCGCGCAGACGCCCCTCGACCCAGGTGCGGGCCGTCGGCTGCAGCCCGCCTCGGAACGGCGGCATCGTGCTCATCACCGAGGCTCCGGGTGCGTAGGCACGAACCCAGGGACCGGCGTTGGTGAACAGCGCGTCACTGGTGTTGGGGTTCGAGGCGCCGACCGAGACGAGGGGGACCCGGTGACGGGCCCGGTGGACCCTTCCCTTGCCGTTCTTCCAGGGCGCGAAAGCCGCCGGGAAGTTCGGCCGGTCGGTGGCGTCATTGCCCGCCGAGCAGACCACGATCACGCCGAGCTTGCCGAGCTCGTCGAGGATGCCCCACAGGATGGGATCGAGCAGCGCGTCGCCCGGGTTCTCGTGGTAGTAGCCCATCGACAGGCTGAGCACGTCGATCGGATGCCCCCCGCGCTTGCCCTCGCGGTCGAGGCGCACCAACTCCACGATCTGGGCCAGGGTCGTCAGCCACTCGGACTCGATCAGCGGCTCATCGGCCGGGATGCCACGCCACGAGAGGACCTGGGCGTCGGGACACGCCTGGTGGACGAGTCCGGCGATGAACGTGCCGTGCCCGGCGATCCGGTCCAAGGACCCGTCGAAGGGTCCGCCGATGTCACCGTGCAGCTCGGGATCGGTGGCGGGGTCGGTGAGCCCGATCGCGTGGCCGCGCAGCTTGACGTCCGTCTTCACGACGCCGCCGTCGAACCACTCGTGCGGGTAGCAGCCGGTGTCGAGGATCGCCACCACCGGACGCCGTCCCTTGATCGCGGAGTTCGGGAAGCGGGCCGGCCTGGGACCGGCGTATG
Source organism: Nocardioides sp. (assembly GCA_025924815.1). Lineage (GTDB taxonomy): Bacteria > Actinomycetota > Actinomycetes > Propionibacteriales > Nocardioidaceae > Nocardioides. Next base: position 3,127 of record JAICHQ010000079.1, on the reverse strand, counting down.
CGATGACCTGGCGGCCGCCGCTTCCGGGTGCGCCGTAGCTGAGCAGCCCCGCCGATGCCTGGTCGCCGCCCTCGGGATGGGGGACCTCCCAAGGGTGGGGCACCTCCCACGGGTCGGGCTGGATCCAGGCCGAGGGATCGGGAGAATGTGGGACCTCCCAGGGATTGGGCTCCAGCGGGCGGGTCGAGACGACGTGGTCGAGGTCGACGCCGACCAAGGCCCGTCGCCCGTGGAGGTGGCGCGCGGTCTGGAGCAGGGCCCAGGCGTCGGGTGGCTGCAGCACACTGGCCTCGGCACCTCCGAGGTGGACCGTCCGGACTCCGAGCGGCAGGTTCCGGGCCTTCGCCGGCTCAGGGTCGAGCCGCACGGTCCAGCTCAGCGTCTCGGCCGCCGAGCGGAGCAGCGCGACCTGCTCCTGCACCCGGTCGCCCTTGGCGATCATCAGCCGGTTCGCGACGTACGCCGTCGGCCGGGCCGTGACCCCGTCGACGACCGGCGCGCGACTCGGGTCGAGGATCCGCGCACCTGCGGCGTCCAACCGGTCGCGATCGGGCATGCGTGGCTCGCGGGAGAGCCGGACGTTCCGGGGCTCGGTCATGGGGCCTCTTCTTCAGATGGCGGATAGACAGGTTCAGATCTCGAAACCGGGGGTGCCGAACATCTGGTCGTCCGCGAGCTTGAGGGAGACACGGTAGAAGCCGGTGGGCAGGTCGGTGAACTCGAACCGTCCGCTCGCCTCGGCCACGCCGTCGTAGGTCCGGCCCTCGCCCCCCACCTCACGGATCTGGACGGGGGCGCTCTCGGCCGGCACGAGCCATCCGTCGAGCCGGGCCCGGCCCTCGTCCTCGGAGACGCCGACGCGGACCAGCAGGTCGACGCCCTCACCGCCGAAGCGCAGGGTGTACGAGCGCGCGCCCCCGCGGGTGCCGACGAGCTCGTCGGAGCGCTCGACGACGAGCAGCAGCTGGAGCTCGAGGTCGGGATCATGGTCGGCGACGTCACGGGTCACGGCCACCATCCGCGCGACCATCCCGGCGGGGACGGGATCGAACGCCTCGGCCGCACGGCGTACGCCGGCGAAGAGCAGCTCCTCCTGGAGGTGCGGATCGCTCATGGGATGCCTCCTGAGGACGTCGCCGACGTGAAGGCGCCCTCGCAGGAGCATGCCGGAGCCCTCCGTCGCCGACAACGTGCGTCGCGGACGAGCAGGTTCATCGGTGCGATGTTCACCGTCGTGTTGTCCTTGCCGTGGTGCCGGCCGGGCCGGCCGTTCGCGCTGTGTACACCTCTCAGGAGCGGCCGGTGTCACCCCTGATACACCCCGGTAGCCTCGTCGCCGTGGTCCCCACCGTCCGCTCGATTCCCGCCGACGAGCACCGCGCGTTCATCGCTGCGCAGCCGTGGGCGAGCTTCCTGCAGACGCCCGCCTGGGCGGCGGTGAAGTCCGAGTGGCGGGGCGAGTCGCTGGGCTGGTACGACGGCGAGAAGCTCGTAGGAGCCGGGCTGGTGCTCTACCGCAGGCTGCCCCGCCTCGCGCGCTACCTGGCCTACCTTCCCGAGGGGCCGGTGCTCGACTGGGGGGCCGACGACCTCGGCGACTGGCTGGCCCCGATGGCCGATCACCTGAGGCGACAGGGAGCCTTCGGCATCCGGATGGGGCCGCCGGTCGTGACCCGGCGCTGGACCGCCGACCGGGTCAAGGCCGGGATCGCAGACGAGAGCGTCCACAGCCTGGCCGAGCTCTCCCCGGCGGCCCGCTCGGCGGCCGGGGCCCGCGTCGTCCAGCAGCTCGAGGTGCTCGGCTGGCGCCGGCAGGTGGCCGAGGGCGGGTTCGCCGCCGGGCAGCCGCAGTACACCTTCGTGATCCCGCTGGTCGCCGACGACGGCACCCGGCGTACCGACGACGACGTGCTCGCCGGCATGAACCAGCTCTGGCGTCGCAACATCCGCAAGGCCGAGAAGGCCGGCGTGGTGGTCACGACCGGCACGCGGGAGGACCTCCAGGCGTTCCACGACCTCTACGTCCACACCGCCGGGCGCGACCACTTCACCCCACGCCCGCTCGCCTACTTCCGGACCATGTACGACGCGCTGGGCTCCGAGGACGCGGGCCGGATCACCCTCTGGCTGGCCCACCACGAGGCCGACCTCGTCGCCGCCACGATCGCGATCCGCGTCGGCCGCCATGCGTGGTACTCCTACGGCGCCTCGTCGACCGACAAGCGCGACGTCCGCGGCTCCAACGCCGTCCAGTGGGCGATGATCCGCGACGCGATCGCCCACGGCGCCGACGTCTACGACCTGCGCGGCATCACCGACACCCTCGACGCCGACGACGACCACGTCGGCCTGATCCAGTTCAAGGCCGGCACCGGCGGCGAGGCCGTCGAGACGGTCGGCGAGTGGGACCTCCCGCTCAACCGTGGCCTGTACAAGGGGTTCGAGCTCTACCTGCGGTGGCGCTCGTGAGTCTGACCCTGACCGTCGACGGCGACCGCTGGCGACGACACCTCCGCTCCGTCGCCGACCGGACGCCCGGGCTGGTGCCGGTCGCGAAGGGCAACGGCTATGGCTTCGGCCTGGGACGGCTCGCCCGCCGGGCCGAGTGGCTCGGTGTCGACACCCTGGCCGTCGGGACCTACGAGGAGCTGTCGGAGGTCAGGCAGCGTTTCGGCGGCGACCTCCTCGTGCTCACCCCGTGGCGCCCGTTCGGCTCGGCCCTGCCCGATGACCTGGCCCCTCGGCGCGTGATCCACACCGTCAGCCGGCTCGCCGACCTGCTCGCCCTGCTCGAGGTCCAGCCCGAGGCGCGGCTGGTGCTCGAGCGGATGACGAGCATGCGTCGCCACGGCATGTCGGCCGACGAGCTCAGGTCGGCGGCGAAGCTCCTCGAGCGGCGCCCGGCAAAGGTCGAGGGAGTCGCGTTCCACCTTCCCCTCGCCGCCGGGGCCCACCTCTCGGAGGTGGTCGGCCTGGTCAACGACGTCGTCGCCTCGGGCCTGGCGACTCGGCGGATGTGGGTCAGCCACCTGACCACCCGCGAGCTGGGATCGCTCCGCTCGTCGTACGCCGACTTCGAGGTGCGCCCGCGCATCGGCACCGACCTGTGGCTCGGCGACCGTGCGGC
>JAICHQ010000078.1 GCA_025924815.1 Nocardioides sp. | reverse complement strand
AGTTCCAGATGAGGTTCCGCCGCGAGGCGCAGAACGCCGCCGCACTGAACCACCCGGCGATCGTCGCGGTCTACGACACCGGCGAGGTCACCAGCGACTTCGGCCCGCTGCCCTACATCGTCATGGAGTACGTCGCGGGCCGCACCCTGCGCGACATCCTCCGTGAGGGCCGCAAGATCCTTCCCGAGCGTGCCCTGGAGATCTCCAGCGGCGTGCTGTCCGCCCTCGACTACAGCCACCGGGCGGGGATCATCCACCGCGACATCAAGCCGGGCAACGTGATGCTGACCCCGTCCGGCGACGTGAAGGTGATGGACTTCGGCATCGCCCGGGCCATGTCGGACGCCTCCAGCACGATGACCCAGACCGCCGCCGTGGTCGGCACCGCGCAGTACCTGTCCCCCGAGCAGGCGCGCGGCGAGGCCGTCGACTCGCGCTCCGACGTCTACTCCGCGGGCTGTCTGCTCTACGAGCTGCTCACCGGACGTCCGCCGTTCATCGGCGACTCCCCCGTCGCCGTGGCGTACCAGCACGTCCGCGAGCAGGCGGCTCCGCCGTCCGACCATGACACGGACCTGCCGCCCGAGATCGACGCGATCGTGATGAAGTCGCTGGCCAAGCGGGTCGAGGACCGGTACCAGTCGGCGGCCGCGATGCGCGGCGACATCGAGCGCTACCTCGCCGGTCACACGGTGCACGTCACGCCGCCCCCGCCACTGGTCGAGCCGCCGACGACGGTGACGACCCCGACGCCGGTGGTCGCTCCCGTGCCGCCGCCGGTCCAGGAACCCGTGGAGGACGAGCGCGGCACCCGGCCTGGGCTGCTGGTGTTCCTGGCGCTCCTGCTGGTCATCGTGCTCGGCCTCGCGGCGTACCTGCTGCCGAAGATGTTCGCCAGCCCCACCGACCAGGTACAGGTCCCCCGGCTGGCCGGGATGACGGAGAACCAGGCCCGCAAGGCGCTGGCCGACGCCGGCTTCGAGGTCGGCAAGGTCGACCACGCGTACAACACGAAGGTGGCCGCCAACCGCGTCATCGACCAGACCCCGGACGCGGACGCGTTCGCCGACAAGAGCACCCCCGTGTCGTTCACCCTGTCCCTGGGTGCACACCCGACCAAGGTGCCCAACATCGTGGGGCAGACGCGGGCGAACGCCGAGCAACAGCTCCAGGACGCCCACCTCAACGGGGTCTTCAAACACGTCGACTCCGACCAGCCCAAGGGCACCGTCGTGAGCACCGACCCACAGGTCGGCCAGCAGGTGGCCCGCGACTCCGACGTCACCGTCAACCTCTCGCGCGGCCCCAAGCAGGTGCCCGACGTCGTCGGGATGACCCAGGACGACGCCGTCAAGCTGCTCAAGGCCCGCGGCTTCGACCCGCAGATCAGCGACGACAACAGCTCGACCGAGGCGAAGGGGACCGTCACCGGGCAGACGCCGCCGGCCGACACCCCGCTGCAGCAGGGCTCGCCCGTCTACCTCACGGTGTCGACCTACGAGCCCAGCTCCGCGCCGACGACCACGCCGCCGACGACCGAGCCGACCTCGCCGCCGACCTCGCTGCCGACGTCGCCGGTCACGCCGAGCTGAGCCTCAGCCGGTGGTGTCGCCCTGGGGCAGGACGTGGGCGTACTGCAGGTCGGTCAGCCCGGCGAACGCCGGCGCGGTGACGTGGTCCTCGGTCTGCTCGTCCCAGCCGACCGCGATGTCGGGGTCCGCAGCGTCGGCCCGGTAGACCTGCAGGTAGGCGTCGTCGGCGATGGCGGCGCTCAGCGCGGCCACGTCACCGACCGCCTGGATGCGGTAGGGCTGGCTGTAGGGCACGCCCTGGAGCTGCACGGAGTTGCCGATGCAGCGGATGCCGGTCGTGCTGACCACGCGCTGGCCCTGGATCGTGACCGCGATCGCGCCGCCCTTCCACATCGCGTTGACCACCGCCTGGATGTCCTGCTGGTGGACCAGCAGCAGGTTGGGGTTGTCGACGGTGTCGGGCGCCTCCTGGCCCGTGCTCTGGGGAGCGTCGGAGAGGGTCACGGTGATGCCCGGCCCGCTGACGGCACGGAGGCCGGCCGGCCCCTTGAGCCGCTCCGCCTGGCGGCTGAGCCGGCGTACCTGCTGGTTGTCGACCGAGCCGCTCAGCTCCGTCACCTGGTGCTTGAGGTCGGTCGCGCGCTGGGTCAGCGCGTCGGCCCGCTGGGCGTCGTAGCGGACCATCGAGGCGAGGTCGGTGAACCGGCCCGGACGCAGGTCGGTGCCCTCGCTGCTGTGGGCGCTGACCACGAACAGCCCGCCACTGAGCAGGCCGACGATCGGGGTGGCCACCCGCCACGCGTTCGACCGGCGGGAGCGGGCGGCAGCCGCCTCCGTGTGGGGTCGTGACGCCATGGTGACTAAGGTATCCCGCGACCTGGAAGGACGCCGCCCAGCCGGGACGGCGCCGCGTGCGAGAAGGAGGGCCTGCGTGGCCAAGCCCAAGGCCAAGCAGTCGTTCGTCGACCCCGACCGCGGCCCGCTGCTGAGCGTCCGGTTCCTGATCTGCGTCCTGCTGATGCTCATCGGCATCGCCTGGATCGTCTACTACTACGTCGCGGTGCGGGCCGACCCCACCGCCGTGCCGGTCCAGAAGCCGAGCGGCCCGTCGTTCATGGGCGACCTGGAGAAGTGGAACTACGTCGTCGGGTTCGGCCTGTTCTTCCTCGGCCTGCTCTTCTCCGCACACCCCAGCACCCCGCTCGGCCGCGGTCGCGGCGTCGTGGTCGGCATGCTGGGCTGCTTCATCCTCGGCCTGCTCTGGATCTGCACGTTCTACGTGATCTCCGGCGACAACCTGCACAAGGTCGCGGTCTTCAACGACCTCGACCAGTGGAACCTGGTCGTCGGCATCGGCTTCATGGCGGTCGGCTTCTCCTTCGCGACACGCTGGGAGTGAGCCTGACCGGCGGGGCCGGAAATCGTCCACAGGTGTGGAATCACCTGTGGATAATCACACCGGTGTAGTTCGCCCGGGTCAGGTGAGCACGGCGGTGCGCAGCGCGAAGGCCAGCGCCACCAGGATCGTGACGCCCGCGAACCCGGCGACCTGCCAGGTCGTCCGGCTCGCGCGCGGGGAGTAGACCAGGACGCCCGCCAGGGCCAGGCCGCCGACGAAGCCGCCGACATGGCCCTGCCAGGAGATCCCCGAGGCGAAGAAGGTGAGGGCGGCGTTGATCCCGATCCAGATCATCAGCTGGCTGACGTCGGCGCGCTGCTTGTGGGCCACCACCAGCAGCGCCGCCATCAGCCCGAAGATGGCGCCCGAGGCGCCCAGGGTCGGGGTGTCGCCGGGGCTCAGCCAGTAGACGGCCGCGGATCCCACCAGACCCGACAGCAGGTACAGCGCGGTGAAGCGCAGCCGGCCCAGCACCATCTCCAGCTGCGGGCCCAGGATCCACAGGGCCAGCATGTTGAAACCGATGTGCAGCACCTCGACGTGGGTGAACGTCGCGGTCAGCGGCTGCCACCAGTCACCGGCGGCCGTGCCGACCCAGCTGCCGTCAGGCGCGACGGAGCACTGCGCCCCCGAGGTGACCTGCGGGTAGACGTTGCCCGGATGGTCGGTGGCGACGCACACGCCGCGCGGGATCATCGCGAGGCGGTAGACCCACGCGCTGGCCTGCCCGCCGGTGGCCATGATCAGCGCCCAGACGGCGGCGTTGATCGCGATCAGGGTCTTCGAGACCAGACCGACGCTGCCGGCGTGCAGTCCGCCGTACGCCGTGCGGGCCTGGCGCGTCGTACGGCGTCCCTCGGCCACGCAGTCGGGGCAGTGGAAGCCCACGGCCGCGTCGTTCATGCAGTCGGGACAGATCGGCTTCCCACACCGCTGGCAGCGGATGTAGGTCTCGCGGTCGGGGTGCCGGTAGCAGGTGGGCGCCCCCGCGGGATCACCCGCCGGTGGCGATGCCCCTGCGCCGGGACCGGCGGGCGTGCTCAGGAGCCGCTGACCTCGACGGACTCGATGACCACCGGCTCGACCGGACGGTCACCCGGGCCCGTCGCCGTGGTGGCGATCGCGTCGACGACGTCGCGGGACGCCGGGTCGGCGACCTCGCCGAAGATCGTGTGCTTGAAGTTCAGCCAGGGGGCAGCGCCCACGGTCACGAAGAACTGCGAGCCGTTGGTGCCCGGGCCGGAGTTGGCCATCGCCAGGAGGTAGGGCTTGTCGAAGGTCAGCTCGGGGTGCGGCTCGTCCTTGAAGGTGTAGCCCGGGCCGCCGGTGCCGGTGCCGAGCGGGCAGCCGCCCTGGATCATGAAGCCGTCGATGACCCGATGGAAGGTGAGTCCGTCGTAGAAGCGCTCGCCGCTGCGCCCGGCGGCGTCGCGGTACTCCTTGGTGCCGGTGGCGAGGCCGACGAAGTTCGCGACCGTCTCCGGCGCGTGGTTCGGGAACAGGGTGATCGTGATGTCGCCCCGGTTGGTCTTCAGGACGGCCTGCTGGTCAGCCATGGGTGCCTCTCGCGTCTCGCGTACTAGTGACGCAGATCCTCCCACGGGGGCGGTAGGGACCGCCCTGTTGGGTACATAGGGGATCGTGGTGGGATAGACAGACGAGACGAACGGAAGGGTCCCCATGCGCATCCGCCAGAAGAAGTCGCTCATCGAGCAGGCCGCGGACTACGTCGAGGCCGCGGTCGAGAAGGCCGGCCCCATCCTCGCCGAGGCCCGTGACCAGGCCGGTCCGGCGATCGCCGACGCCCGCGACAAGGCCGTGGCCAAGGCCGGGCCCGCCTTGGCCGACGCCCGGGACCGGGCCACGCCGCTGATCGCCCAGGGTGCCGCGCTCGCGGCGGACAAGGCGTCGCAGGTCGCCGACCTCGCCTCCGCGAGGGCCCAGGAAGGCAAGGAGCTGGCCTCGGCCAAGGCCGCCCAGCTGTCCGGGAAGCCGAAGAAGAAGCACCGCCTCCGCAAGCTCCTGCTCGTCACCGGCATCGCGGCGCTGCTGGGCTTCGTGGCCAAGAAGCTGCGCGACAGTGCCGACCAGGAGAACTGGCAGTCGTCGTACACCCCGACGCCGCCGCCCCGCGACGCGGACCGCACCGACACGCCCATCGCCGATGCGGCCGCGGCGTCGGCCCGGTCGACGGCCGCGGGCGCCGACGAGGGCGGGGCCGGCCCCGACGAGGCGCTCGCCGACTCGGTCGAGGAGGTGCACGAGGTGACCACGCCCGACGAGCCCGCCGACGTGGTCGACGTGGCCCCCGGCGAGGAGCCGGTGGCCAAGAAGTCCGCCAAGCCCTGAGCCCGGGGCCCGACGGTCAGCCCACCTCGGCGGTACGCCGGGACCGGCGGCGGGCGAGATCCCGCGGCTGGTGCTCGGCGATCCAGCCGTCGATCTGCTCCCACCACCCGAACAGCCACTCGATCTGGGCGTCTCGCTGCGTGGGGATGTCCCCGCGTGGCACCTGCCACCAGCGCATCGTCAGCACCTTGTCCATCGGCAGCTCCCGCCACACGTCGCGGACGGTCAGCATGTGGTCCAGGCCCGTGTGCGCGACCAGCACGACGTCGGCGTCCGGGGCCGCGTCCAGCGCCGCGAGCAGGCCGCCGGGGCGTGGCGCGAGTACATGGGTCATCCGCTCCGCCCGCCGCGCCATCCGCTCGAGACCCAGTCTGCGCAGCCGCTCGATCCCGCGGCGCCGCCGCTCGGGGGTGAAGTTGCCGCCCTCGGGGAAGATCACGAACGCGTCGTTCTCGTCGAGGTCGCGGGCGAGATCGGCGATCTGGCTCTCGAAGGTCTTGCCCGGACGCCGGCTCCCCCCGGAGGAGACGAACCGCGACGGGATCCGGTGCATGACCACGTCGACGGCCGGGTCCCAGGCGAGGGTGTCCTTGAGGACGACGCGCGGCTCGCGGTCGTACCAGTGCATGAGCGCGTGGACCAGGATCAGCGAGTCACCCGGCCCCGCGTGCCGGCTGGCCACGATCAGGGGTCGTCCCGGGTGGGCGTGCGGGTCGGGGCCGTCGGTCTCGATGCGCAGCGCGAGCACCCGCCGGGACTCCTGGAACACGACGTACGTCAGGCCCTGCACGAGGTCGTAGTGCAGGCCCTGCCAGTACGGCGCACGGATGCGGCGGCCAAAGCCGGACGCGACCCACCAGCCGAAGAGGATCACCAGCAGCACGCTCTCGGCGGTCGCGCCCACCACGAGCAGCCACAGGATGCGCAGCAGACGCCAGCGGCCGGGCAGCACCGGCACGAGGGCGGCGGCGACGATCAGCCAGAACGGCAGCAGCACCCACAGCGCGACCGCGAGCAGGATCATCGCCGGGGCGACCACCAAGCGCCGCAGGAGCCAGATCACGCGCCGATCATGACAGGCCCGCGAGGTAGTCGCGGGATGCCTCGTAGCTGGCGTCGATCCGTGCGCGGACGCGCGAGAAGTCGCGGTGGGCGAGCAGGGAGTCGTCGCGGACCGACGTACCGCGCGCGGGCAGCACGTGCACCTCGACCCGGTCGGGCACCTCGGCGAGCTCGCGGGCGAAGCGGTGGCGGCGGGCGATCTCGAAGGAGACCCGGGCGACCTCCCACGGCCGCTGCGGCGGCCTGAGCGGGCGGTCGATCCGGCCGACCTGGAGCACGAAGATGCGGTCGGCCCCCAGGGCGACGGCGCGACCGAGCGGGATCGAGTTCACGATGCCACCGTCGAGGTAGTGCTCGCCGTCGACCTCCGCAGGTGGGAGCAGTCCGGGCACCGCGGCACTGGCCATGATCGCCTCCACGAGGGGGCCGGAGGAGAACCAGTGCTCGGCCGCGCGCTCGATGCTGGCCGCACAGACCTGGAACCGCACGGGGAGATCGGCGAACGTCGCGTCGCCGAACTCCGCGACCAGGCGTTGCTGCATGTAGGCCGAGGAGTACAGGTGGGTGCCGGTCGAGACCGCCCGGCGTACGGTCCGAAACGGTCTGTCGGAGATCGCACGGGCGGTGCTGGCGTCCTGCCACAGCGCGGTCATCCGGTCGATGACGCTGAGCGATGGCTCGCGGGCGACCATGGCCCCGTTCAGCGCCCCGACGCTCGTGCCGAGCACGAGGTCGGGCACGACGTCGGTCTCGAGGAGCGCGCGCAGCATGCCGACCTCGGCGGCGCCCAGGACGCCTCCGCCCCCGAGCACGAACGCCGTCGTCATGGGCCGGCTACCCCGCCGAGGCGAGCTCGGGGTGCTCCGCGCGGATCCGGCGGGTGACCGCGCGCTCGACCCAGAAGATGACCAGCGGGATCAGGCCGGCGACCAGCACGAGGAGAGCGAACGGCGCGGTCCAGCGGGTCTGGCGCCAGAGCAGGAACGAGACTGCGACGTACACGATGAAGACCCAGCCGTGCACCGCCCACAAGATGCTCCAGGTCTCGCCGAAGTGCTGGAGGCCGCTGCCGTCGGGGGCCAGGTAGCGCGCGGGAGTGATCACCAGCGCGCAGAACGCGAGCAGCACGCCGACGATCAGGGCCAGGATGCGATAGGCGGGAAAGAGCTTCGACACGACCCGAACCTATCGGGGGCGGGGTGAGGCCCGGCGACCGAGGACGTCCTCCTCCAGCCAGCGCCACCACATGAAGACCGCGAACGCGCCGAAGATCCACCACTGGAAGGCGTAGAACAGGTTGCGCAGGCCGCTGGTGGCGTCGGCGCCGGGCAGGTGTTGGGGTCCGACCGTCTCGAGTCCGGCGGTCCCGGCGCGTGGCTGCCCACTCGCGCCGGGGACGGCGCGGTCGGTGGCCAGGGCGTAGCCGCCGTAGAGGTCGTACGGCGCCCGCGGCAGGAGGTCGACCGTGCTCAGCTCGGGGATAACGTCGTCGTGGGGGTCGCTGTCGGCGGTGTCGTTGCCCTCCGCCGGCTGGAGGAGGCCCACCAGGTCGGCCGCGCCCCGAGGAGGTGCGGGAGCCTCGCCGGGGCTCGGCACCCAGCCACGGACCACCGGGATCGCCGACCCGCTCGACGTCACCACCGGGGTCACCACCCACACACCGGTCCGTCCGTCGCGCTCCCGGTCCGAGACGAAGACGGTGTGGGCGGGGTCCCAGCGCCCGGCGACGACGACCGGACGGCCGAGACCAGCGGCGGGGAACGCGGCGTCCGGGCCGAGGACGTCGTCGAGCGCGACCGGCTGCTGCCGGGTGACCTGCTCGGCGTCGGCGCTGCGGTGGTCGGACCACACCCCCAGCTGCCAGCGGCCGAGGAGCACACAGGCCGCGACCGCCCCGAGCAGCAGCAGGTGGATGATCCAGTACCGCGGCGCGAGGGCCCGGGTCGCCGGCAGAGCGGGGGCGTCGGGCGGCACGCGGTCAGGCTACGTGTCAGGCCAGGAGCCTGGCCTTGAGGTCGGCGAACTCCTGGTCGCTGAGGATCCCCTCGGACCGCAGGCCGGCGAGCTTGCGCAGCTCGTCGGCGATCGACTCGTCGGTGGGTGCGACCGGCGCCGGCTGCTCGGCGCGGTGTGCCGCGTCGATGAGCCTGCCCAGCGCACCGACCCGTCGGCGGGCTCCGTCGAAGGGACGGTCGAGTGGGATCGCGTTCGGGGCCTGGTAGGGATCCGACTCACCGGCCTTCCAGGCCGACGTCCGGGTCCCGCTCTGTCCCGGACCCTGGAGCACGACCGCGCCGCTCAGCATCCCGGTGTGGATCTGCACGCCGACCAGGTTGCGGTAGGCCCAGCTGGTCAGCTCGCAGCCGAACGACGCCCCGGCCATGAAGCCCTTCTTGAAGACCAGGGCCCGCCGGTCGGTGGCGAAGATCGCCTGGTGGCTGGCGCCGTGGATCACCAGCCGAACGTCCTCGTCGGGTGCCAGGGTCGCCTCGACGGCCTCGATCGCCTTGTCGTGCAGGCCCTTGCGCCACGCGGTGTCCGCCATCTCGTGCCCCCGTCCGCTGGTCCCGGCGCGCTGAGGCTACTCCCGTCATGGGGTCCGGGTCGCGCATCCTGGGTCACCCGCGTCCAGACCCCGTCGGCCGAGGAACGTGAGAACGGCGAGGACGCGACGGTTCTCGTGCCGGTCCTCGTCGAACCGGAGCTTGGTGAAGACGCGACCGACATGGGTCTCGACCGTCTTGAGCTCCACGGCGAGCAACTTGCCGATCGCCCGGTTGGACCGGCCCTCGGCCATCAGCGCGAGCACCTCTAGCTCGCGTGGGGAGAGGTGGTCGAGCATCTCTTCTCGACGGGTTCCGTCGTACGCACCGTCGGCGACGCTCGTAGGACAGCAGAGGGTGGAGGTCATCATCTCTCTATGTCGATCCGCAGGCAGCGAATACGACATCGAGAACGAAAAAACCATCGCCCTCAGCCCCCGGGGTAGTTGGACAGCTCGATCAGGTTGCCGTCCGGGTCCCGGATGTAGACGCTGGTGATGGGACCTCGTGCCCCCGTGCGCGGCACCGGACCCTCCTCGACCGCGATCCCGATCGCGGCCAGCTCGGACACGACCCACTCCAGCGAGTCGTCGACGATGAGGCACACATCCGCGCTCCCCGGCGTCGGGGTAGCGGCCTTGGGCTCGAACTCACGACCGCGCTCGTGGAGATTGATCTTGCTCGACCCGAACAGGAGGGACTTGCGACCGGAGCCGAACGTCGCCTCGGTCATGCCGAGTACGTCGACGTAGAACGCGATCGTGCGGTCGAGGTCCTCGACGGTGAGGACCAGATGATCGATGCGGTCGATGCGCACCCGTCGACCTTAAGGCGTGAGAAGTTCCGTCCCGTCCCGGATCTCGTGTCATCACACAGAGTGGAGCCTAGGGGACTCGAACCCCTAACCCCCTGCTTGCAAAGCAGGTGCGCTACCAATTGCGCCAAGGCCCCTTGGCTGGACAGGTCCCGACGCCCGGCGGCGGCGGATCAGTCGCGGTCGACCTTGTCGGTCGCCTCGGCCCACAAGGCCTGCTCGCGCTGACCCTCGTCGAGCTTCTTCTTCGCGAACAGGACGCCGGCAGCGGCGAGGGCGAGCAGCAACAGCTTCTTCATCGTGGACCTCCCGTGACTCGGCTGGGGTGGTGGAACCCGTGGGCCTAAGAGGACTTGAACCTCTGACCTCTTCCTTATCAGGGAAGCGCTCTAACCGTCTGAGCTATAGGCCCGCAGTGGTCGTCGACAGACCGAGACGGCCGCCGGCGACGACCCTTCGGCGACACAGCGACCGGTGCGGAACATTACCGCAGCGCCCGAAGCGCCACCGAATCGGGAGGCGGGCGGTGACCGGCCTCAGTTGTCCTCGGCCAGGGTGACCTCGATGCCGCCGAGCAGCGAGGAGGCCATGTTGTAGAGGAACGCGCCGAGGGTGGCGACCGCGGTGATCAAGATGACGTCGATGACCGAGACCAGCATCGTGAAACCGAGCACCCGCGACATCCCTAGGTAGTCCTCGATGTTGAAGCTCGAGACCGTGTTGCCGCTGGACACGGTGTCGGAGACGGTGTTGTTGATCGAGCTCCACACGCCTGCGGCGCCGAGCACGGACCAGACCATGAACACCGAGACCACGGTGACGATCCCGAAGGCGATCGACAGCAGGAACGACACCTTCATCACCGACCACGGGTCGATGCGGCTCAATCGCAGGCGTGCCCGGCGCGGGGAACGCGACGCGGCCGCCGTCGTACGACGCGGGGCCGCGGCCGGCGCCGGAGCGGGGGCCGGGCGGTCGCGCACCACCGGCACCGCTGCGGTCTGCTCGGGACCGGACGTCTCGGGCACCGTGGTGACCGCGCGAGGTTGCGGGGCGACGGGCGCGGGGGCCTCCTGATGTCGGAGGTCGGCCGGCATCGGCGGCAGCACTCGACCGGACTCACGGGGAGCCGCCTCACGGGCGGGCGTCTCACGCGGCGCCGTCGTGGCCGTGCGGCCGGAACCGTTGGCGGCGGTGATCCGGCGCTGCAACCGCTCGGCCAGGGGGATCCGCGCAGTGTCCTGGTGGTCCGGGTGCGACTGGACAGGTGCCTGCTCGGCAGAGCGCTCTGTCATCAGCCCTCACTCTCCTGGATCGGCTTCGGGTCCGTTCTCGGACCCGGACGACACCGGGGAAGACGTCGTCCCGCCCTCGATTGTTGCATCCGGGGCCACATCCGGCGATTCTGCGGATTCGGCGGCGGTCACCACGTCGCCCGCCTCGGCTCCCGGCTCACCCGACGGGGTGAGGGGGTCCGAGACCTCCTCCAGCACCTCGTCCGGCGACTCCACCGACCTGGTCACGACCGCGACGGCGTCGCCTTCCTTGGGTGTCACGAACTTCACGCCCATCGTCGAGCGCCCGGTGGCGCGGAAGTCCTCGTTGATCGGGCTGCGCACGACCTGTCCGCCCTGGGTGATCGACAGGATCTCGTCGCCGTCGACCACGATGAAGGCGCCGACGAGGCCGCCGCGGTCCTCGTGGGCCAGCGACATCGTCTTGATCCCGAGGCCGCCGCGCGACTGCTGGCGGTAGTCGGAGATCCGCGAGCGCTTGGCGAAGCCGCCGTCGGTCATCGTGAAGACGTACTGCGGCTTGACCGAGTCGTGGGCCTCGGCCGCGACCTGGTCGGCCCGGATCACCGACATCGACAGCACGGCGTCGCCGTTGCGGAACTTCATGCCCGTCACCCCGGACGTCGCGCGGCCCATCGGCCGCAGCTGGGAGTCGTCGGCCGGGAAGCGGATCGACTGGCCCTTGCGGGAGACCAGCAGGATGTCGTCGTCGGGGTTGACCAGCTCGGCGCCGATCAGCTCGTCATCGTCCTCGCGGAAGTTGATCGCGATCACGCCGGCCTGGCGCGGGCTGTTGTAGTCGCCGAGCCGGGTCTTCTTCACCAGCCCGTTGCGGGTGGCGAGGACGAGGTACGGCGCCTGCTCGTAGTCGCGGATCGCCAGCACCTGGGCGATGTCCTCGTCGGGCTGGAAGCTGAGCAGCCCCGCGACGTGGCCGCCCTTCGCGTCGCGCGACGCCTCGGGCAGGTTGTAGGCCTTGGTCCGGTAGACCCGGCCGGCCGTGGTGAAGAACAGCAGCCAGTGGTGGTTGGTGGTCGCGATGAAGTGCTGGACGACGTCGTCGCCGCGCAGCGACGCACCGCGCACGCCCTTCCCGCCGCGCTTCTGCGTGCGGTACTGGTCGGCGCGGGTGCGCTTGGCGTAGCCGCCGCGCGTGATCGACACGACGAGCTCCTCGTCGGGGATCAGGTCCTCCATCGACAGGTCGCCGTCGGCGGCGATGATCTGGGTGCGCCGGTCGTCGCCGTACTTCTCCACGATCTCGGCGAGCTCGTCGCCGACGATCTGCCGCTGTCGGGGCTCGCTGGCCAAGATGTCCTCGAGGTCGGCGATCGTCGCCTCGAGCTCGGCCAGGCGGTCGATGATCTTCTGGCGCTCCAGCGCGGCGAGCCGGCGCAGCTGCATGTCGAGGATCGCCTGCGCCTGCACCTCGTCGATCTCCAGCAGCTCCATCAGACCGGTGCGCGCCTCGTCGACGTCCGGCGAACGGCGGATCAGCGCGATCACGTCGTCGAGGGCGTCGAGCGCCTTGACGTAGCCGCGCTGCACGTGGGCCAGGCGCTCGGCCTCCGAGAGGCGGAAGCGGGTACGCCGCTGGATCACGTCGACCTGGTGCGTCACCCAGTTGCTGATGAACTGATCGACGGTCAGCGTGCGCGGAACGCCGTCGACCAGGGCGAGCATGTTGGCGCTGAAGTTGGTCTGCAGCTCGGTGTGCTTGAGCAGGTTGTTCAGCACGACCCGAGCGACCGCGTCGCGCCGGAGCACCACGACGAGCCGCTGGCCGGTGCGGCCCGAGGAGTCGTCGCGCACGTCGGAGATGCCCTGGACCTTGCCGGAGTCGGCGAGCTCGGCGATCTTCAGCGCGAGGTTGTCGGGGTTGACCATGTAGGGCAGCTCGGTGATCGACAGGAACGTGCGGCCCTTGGCGTCCTCGTCGATCTCGATGACGGCCCGCTGGGTGACCGAGCCCCGGCCGGTGCGGTAGGCCTGTTCGATGCCCTCGCGGCCCACGATCAGCGCGCCGTTGGGGAAGTCGGGACCCTTGATCCGCTCGACCAGGGCGTCCTGGAGCTCCTCGCGGGTGGCGTCGGGGTGGTCGAGGGCCCAGCGGGCGCCCTCGGCCACCTCGCGCAGGTTGTGCGGCGGGATGTTGGTCGCCATCCCGACGGCGATGCCGGCCGAGCCGTTGACCAGCAGGTTGGGGTAGCGCGACGGCAGGACGATCGGCTCCTGGGAGCGACCGTCGTAGTTGGGCTGGAAGTCGACGGTGTCCTGCTCGATGTCGCGGACCATCTCCAGCGCCAGGGGCGCCATCCGGCACTCGGTGTAGCGCATCGCGGCGGCGGAGTCGTTGCCGGGCGAGCCGAAGTTGCCCTGGCCGTTGACCAGCGGCGCCCGCATCACCCACGGCTGGGCGAGGCGGACCAGGGTGTCGTAGATCGCGGTGTCGCCGTGCGGGTGGTACTGCCCCATCACGTCACCCACGACGCGCGAGCACTTGGAGAACCCGCGGTCGGGCCGGTAGCCGCCGTCGTACATCGCGTAGAGCACCCGCCGGTGCACCGGCTTGAGCCCGTCGCGTACGTCGGGCAGGGCGCGGCCGACGATGACCGCCATCGCGTAGTCGATGTAGGCGCGCTGCATCGAGGTCTGCAGCTCGATCGGCTCGATCCGGCCGCGGTTGATCGGGGTCTCGGTCATTCTCCGGCTCTCTACCTCTGTCTAGTCTTCGTCCTAGATACCCGTATCGCCTCAGATATCGAGGAACCGCACGTCCTTGGCGTTGCGCTGGATGAACGAACGCCGCTGCTCGACGTCCTCGCCCATCAGGATCGAGAAGATCTCGTCCGCGTGCGCGGCGTCCTCCAGCGTCACCTGCAGCATCAGCCGCTGGTCGGGGTTCATCGTGGTCTCCCACAGCTCCTCGGCGTTCATCTCGCCGAGGCCCTT
>JAICHQ010000077.1 GCA_025924815.1 Nocardioides sp. | reverse complement strand
TCGTCGACCTCACGGGCTGACGGTGGTCAGCACGACATCGAGAAGGTCGTGTGCGCGACCCACGTGACCGAGAGTCCCAGGCTCGAGCTCGCGCTCGTCTCGTGGTAGTCCAGCCGGATGCCGGTGACCTCCGAGTCGCCCGGCGTGGGGTCGACCTGGAGCCGGAAGAAGACGTTGTACGACGTGCCGGCCTCGAGCGTGGCGCCGTTCGCCGCCGTCCGCGCGCTCCACTGCAGGTTGGGGTCGTGGGCCACGTACTTCGGCGGCCAGCCCTTGAAGGTGCCGGTCTCAGGAGTCGCGGCGACGGGCGCAACCCAGGTTCCGGCATCCAGGACGCCCTGGGTGTGCTCGGTGGCGACCGAGTCCAGCGCCACCGTGGTGGTGGGCGTGAGGACCACCGGGTAGTACAGGAACTCCGCCGGGTCGTCGCCCGGCTCGAGCCGCTGACATTCGTCGAGATGCTTCCCGCCCGACTTCGGGCTGAACCTCACCAACGCCGTCGACGGCCCGCCGGGTGTCGCCGACGACGTGGCGTCCGAGGTCGGCACATCGGTCGGTGTGCTCGACGTCGCCCGGGGTTGGTGGGTGCGGGTGTGGGTCGCCGTCGGCTCCTGGTCGCCGCCCGAGCCGAAGCATCCCGAGAGCAGGAAGCACGCGACCACCGAGCCGACGAGGGCCGTCCGACTGTGCTTCGTGTGACTCATGGGGTTCACGCTATCCACTGTTGTCGGTGGTCCCTGGCACCCTCGCCCACATGGACCTGATCTCTGTGGTGATCGTGCTGACGCTCGGCCTGCTCCTCGGGAGCGCGCTGGGCGTCCTCTGGGCGCGCTCGAGACCCGCGTACGCCGAGGGGCTGGGGCAGGCGATGGTCGACCAGGCCCTCCCGCATGCCGAGGTGATGCAGGGCCTCGACCGGCTCGGCGACCAGCTCCACGACCTCGAGCACGCACGCGCGACGTGGCAGGGCCAGCTCCATCAGCAGGTACTGGACATGCGACTGACGACCGACAGCCTGCGTCGTGAGACCCAGACCCTCTCGACGGCGCTGCGCCGCCCCCAGGTCCGCGGACGCTGGGGTGAGCTCCACCTGCGCCGCGCGGTCGAGGTGGCCGGGCTCGTCGACCGCTGCGACTTCCTCGAGCAGGTGCACCTGCGCGACCGAGCCGACGGCGTGCTCCGACCCGACCTGGTGGTGCGGCTGGCCGGCGATCATGCGGTCGTGGTCGACGCCAAGGTGCCGCTCGACGCCTTCCTCGACGCGACCGCAGCCGACGACCCCGACGAGCGCGATGCCCATCTCGCACGACACGCCCGTCAGCTGCGCGCGCACGTCGAGCTGCTCGGCTCGAAGCGCTACTGGCGCTCGCTGGCCGATACCCCGGAGTTCGTGGTGCTGTTCCTGCCGGCCGAGTCGTTCCTGTCCGCGGCCCTCGAGGCCGACGGCTCCCTCATCGAGTACGCCGCCGACCGCGGTGTGGTGCTCGCCAGCCCCACCACCCTGATCGCCCTGCTCCGCACCGTGGCTCACGGCTGGCGACACGAGGCGCTGGCCGACCGCGCCCGCGAGATCCATCGCCTTGGCCGTGACCTCCACGAGCGGATCGCGACGATGAGCGGCCATCTGGGCAGGCTCGGCCGGTCGCTCGACACCGCCGTCGCGGCGTACAACCAGACGATCGCCTCCTGGGAGTCGCGCGTGCTGGTCGCGGCGCGCCGGTTCGAGGAGCTCGACGCCACCGACGACCGTCTCGAGACGACCACGACCGTCGAGAGAACGGCCCGAGCCGTCGGCTCGGTGCATGCGCTGCCACGGCGTGCCGCGAGCGGCGAGGAGGCGCGCGAGCATACGGTGAGCCCGTGATCACGCGTCGCGCGCGAGCTCACCGGGAGCGCCGGTGAGCGACGTGAGAGCGCGCATGGGGCATCCCGACCTCTCCGCCGAGCGCCGGCCGATCCGGCCGTTGTGGGAGGGCGAGGCCCGTGGCAGCGAGGTGGTGGCGCTGGCGGTCGCCCTCACCCTCACCGCAGCGGCTGCCGAGATCGCCTTCAGCGCCGGCCTGGGGGTGTTCTTCGACGTCTGCTTCATCGCGATCTGCCTGACCGCCGCCATGCACGTGCGGCCCGGCGACTTCTTCACCGTCGGCGTCCTGCCGCCGCTGCTGATGTGCGCGACGATGGTCCTGGTGGCGTTCAACGGCACCCGGATCATCGCCCATCGCCACGACAGCGTCGTGCAGGCCGTGATCACCGGGCTCGCCCACCACAGCCTTGCGCTCTTCATCGGGTACGCCGTGTGCCTGGTGACCCTGGTGCTGCGCCAGCGGGCGCTCCGCTGAGCTGCGGCCTACTCCTCGAACCTGGTCGCGTCCCCGGCGCCGCGGCGTACCACCTCCGGAGAGCCTTCCGACCAGTCCACGACCGTCGTCGGCTGAGCGAGGGTCTCCCCCGCCTCGACCACGACGTCGACGACATGGTCGAGCTCCTCCTTGATCTCCCAGCCCAGCGCACGCGGCTCGGTCTCGCCGGGAAGGATCAGCGTGCTGGTCAGCATCGGCTCGCCGAGCTCGGACAGCAGCGCCTGGCAGACCGCGTGGTCGGGGATGCGGACACCGACCGTGCGCTTCTTGGGGTGCAGCAGCCGACGCGGCACCTCGGCGGTCGCGGGCAGGATGAACGTGTACGGGCCGGGCGTCGCCGCCCGGATCGCCCGGAAGGCGCTGTTGGAGATCTGCACGAACTGGCCCAGCTGGGCGAAGTCGGAGCACATCAGGGTGAAGTGGTGCTTGTCGTCGAGGTGACGGATGGCCAGGATCCGGTCGCGGCCATCGCGGTTGCCCAGGCGCGCGCCGAGCGCGTAACCGGAGTCGGTGGGATAGGCGATCAGGGCGTCGTCGCGGACCGCCGCGACCACCTGCGCGATCACCCGCGGCTGCGGGTTGTCCGGGTGGACGTCGACGTACCTCGCCATCCCGCGAGTCTAGGGCGACCGACGGGCCGTCAGCCCTTGGTCGCTGCCCGCAGGTCTCGCCTGAGCTCCGGCGGCAACGCGAAGATGAGCGACTCCTCGGCGCTGTGCACCGCCTCGGCGTCGGGATATCCGCGCTCGGTCAGATAGCTCAGCACGCCCTCGACCAGGGCCTCGGGGACGCTCGCGCCCGAGGTGACGCTGACCGTCTCGACGCCCTCGAGCCATGCATCCTCGATCTCGCTCGCGTCGTCGACGCGGTGGGCGGCCCGGGCGCCGGCCTCGAGGGCGACCTCGGCGAGCCGCACGGAGTTGGAGGAGTTCGCCGACCCGACCACGATCACCAGGTCGGCGTCGTGGGAGATCTCCTTGACTGCGAGCTGGCGGTTCTGCGTGGCGTAGCAGATGTCGTCGCTGGGTGGGTCGAGCAGCTCGGGGAAGCGCTGGCGGATGGCCTCGACGGTCTCGAGCGTCTCGTCGACGGACAGCGTCGTCTGCGACAACCAGGCGACCTTCGACGGGTCGCGCACCACGATGCCGGGGACGTCGGCCGGCCCCTGCACGAGCTGGATGTGCCCGGGCGCCTCGCCGGAGGTGCCCTCGACCTCCTCGTGGCCCGCGTGCCCGATCAGCAGGATGTCGTAGTCGTCGCCGGCGAACCGCTTCGCCTCGTGGTGGACCTTGGTCACCAGCGGACAGGTCGCGTCGATGGTCTTCAGGACGCGGGCCCTCGCCTCCTCGTGCACGGCCGGAGAGACGCCGTGAGCGGAGAACACGACGGTTGCGCCCTCGGGCACCTCGGCGAGCTCCTCGACGAACACGGCCCCACGGGACTCGAGGTCGGAGACGACGTGCTTGTTGTGGACGATCTGCTTGCGGACGTAGACCGGGGCACCGTAGAGGTCGAGCGCCTTCTCCACGGTGATCACCGCTCGGTCGACGCCGGCGCAGTAGCCGCGCGGGGCGGCCAGGCGGACGCCCGTCCTCGACGACACCGGCATCCCCAGCTCGACACTCATGACGCCCAGGCTACCGGGGGCGGGGGTCGCGCCCGAGCCGGCGACGGATCCTCCGACCCGGGGGGCGGCCTGTTCTAGGGTCACGCCATGGCTCTGGAGACCTCCCCGTCGGCGCCCGCGCCGGTGCGGCAGATCGCCCTGGCCATCTCGCAGTGGGTCGGTCGCCTCGGAGCCGTCTGGGTCGAGGGCCAGATGACCCAGGTAAGCCGGCGCCCGGGCGTCGGCACGGTGTTCATGACGATGCGCGACTCGGCGGCCGACATCTCGGTGCCCGTCACCTGCGCGCGCACGCTCTTCGACAGCCTCAACCCGCCCTTGGTCGAGGGCGCGAGCGTCGTGATCCATGCCAAGCCGGACTACTACGCCAACCGCGGCTCGCTCTCGCTCGTCGCGCGCGAGATCCGGATGGTCGGCCTGGGAGAGCTGCTCGCCCGGCTCGAGCGCCGGCGTCAGCTGCTCGCGGCGGAGGGGTTGTTCTCCGCCGCCCTGAAGCGGGCGCTGCCGTTCCTGCCGCGCTGCGTCGGGCTGATCACCGCCCCGGGATCCGCCGCCGAGCGCGACGTGCTCGAGACCGCTCGCCGCCGCTGGCCCGGGGTCGCCTTCGAGACGGCGTACGCCGCGATGCAGGGCAGCCGTGCCGCCACCGAGGTGATCGACGCCCTCGCGCGGCTCGACCGGGCCGAGCACGTCGACGTGATCGTGGTCGCGCGCGGCGGCGGCTCGGTGGAGGACCTGCTGCCGTTCAGCGACGAGGCGCTCGTGCGGGCCGTCGCGGGCACGCGCACGCCGGTGGTGTCCGCGATCGGCCACGAGCCCGACACTCCGCTCCTCGACCTGGTCGCCGACGTACGCGCCTCCACCCCGACCGACGCCGCCAAGCACCTCGTGCCCGACATGGTCGAGGAGCTCCAGGGGGTGACCTGGGCGCGTGACCGCGTGCGCTCGCTGGTGCGTCAGATCGTCGACCGCGAGAGCCGGGCTCTGGCCGACCTCCGCGCCCGGCCGGCGCTGGCCGACCCCCGCAGCCTGGTCGAGGCGCGTTCCGTGGAGGTCGCCGACCTCCGTGACCGGGGTCGCCGCTGCTTCGACCACGCCCTCGCCCGCGCGAGCGACGACGTCACCCACCAGCGGGCCCGAGCCCGGGCCCTGTCGCCGCTGGCCACGCTCGAGCGGGGGTACGCCGTCGTCCAGGGCGCCGCAGGCGAGGTCGTGACCTCGGTCGGAGCCGTGACGCCGGGGGCGGCCCTGAGCATCCGAGTCGCGGACGGCAGGATCGGCGCGACCACCACGTCCGTGGAGGAGGATCATGGCTGAGCAGAAGTCGTCTCCGGCAGCATCGCCCGATTCCGGCGACCGGCCCGGCTACGAGGAAGCGCGTGCCGAGCTGATCGAGGTCGTGCGTGCCCTCGAGGCCGGCGGCACGACCCTGGAGGAGAGCCTGGCGCTGTGGGAGCGCGGGGAGCAGCTCGCCACGCTCTGCCAGGAGTGGCTCGACGGCGCCCGGCGCCGCCTCGACGCGGCGATCGAGGCCGACGAGTCCTGACCGGTCCGGGGCTCGGGAGCGACTCAGCCGCTCACCCGGGTGGTCGTCAGGGACGCCGCCAGCTGCATCAGCTGCGCGCGTGGGACCGTCCCGAACACCAGCAGCGACCCCTGGGACGACCCGTGGCCCCGCTGGGCGACCAGCGCGCTGTCGCCGCCTGTGTCCGTCCACGCCTCCCAGCGGCTCACGACCGATCCGTCGACGGTGACCGGCCCGCCCGCCTGGGGGTGGGGGTCGACGTACGTCGTCAGCACCTGGGGTGGCGATGCCGGCGACTCCACGAAGCCGGCGTACTGTCCGTCCGCCGTGAGCATCGACAGCTCCAGCCCCGACCGGTCCCCCGGTGAGAAGGTCACGGTGGTGGCGTACCAGCCGGCCGGCAGCCGGGCCGGGTAGACCGGCCGGGCCCCGGCCTCCTGCGCGTAGTGCACCTGCGCGAGGTAGTCGATCTTCTCCGGCTTCACCTCGAGGTCCGTGCGGTTGAGGGCCCGGAAGGCGACGAAGGCGAAGATCACCAGCAGCGTCACGATCAGTGCCCCGACCATGCCGGAGCTCGAGCGCTGGTAGCGACCGGGCCGCTCCGGCGCGTCGGTCGACCCCGGACCCTCGGTCGACCCCGGACGGTCGGGCGAGCCTGTCGGGACCACGGCTCCATCCTCACAGGTGGCCGTACGCCGGCGCCGACCACCTACTGTTCGACGCGTGCCGCCACCGCTGTCCGACGTCGTGGTGGTCCTGGCACTCGTGGGCATGCTGATCGTCGCCTTCGGCCACCCGCGCGGCCGGGTCGAGGTCGCGATGGGCGTGGCGTGCGCCGGGGCCACGGTGGCCACCGGGATCCTCACCCTCGACGAGGCGCGTGCGGCGGTCGACCACCTGGCTCCGGTCGTGGCGTTCCTGGTCACCATCCTGGTCGTCTCCGACGTCTGCGCCCGGTCCGGCGTGTTCGACGCCGCCGCTCGGCGCGTGAGCCGGTGGAGCGGACCGTCAGCGGTCCGGCTCTTCACCGGCGTGTTCGTCCTCGCCGCCGTCGTCACGGCCACGCTGAGCCTCGACGCGACCGTCGTGCTGCTGACCCCCGTCGTGCTCGCCGCCGCCATGGCGCGCGCGGTCCCCGGGACGCCGGCGACCTACGCCTGCCTGCGGATGGCGAACTCCGCCTCCCTGCTCCTGCCCGTCTCCAACCTCACCAACCTGCTGGCGCTCCCCCGACTGGACCTGACGTTCACCGGCTTCGCAGCCCGGATGGCGCCGGTGCTCGCCGTGGTCCTGGTGGTCGAGTACGTCGGACTCCGGCTGATCTTCCGCGAGGCACTGGCTGCGACGCCGGCGACCGCCGACGCGCCGCTGCGGCCGGTGCCGAGGTTCCCGGTGGCGGTCGTGGCGCTGATGCTCCTCGGGTTCGCCCTCGTCTCGCCGTTCGGCGGCGATCCCTGGTGGGTCTCGCTGGTCGCCGCGGCCGCCCTGGCGGCGTACGCCGTCCGCCGCGGGCTGGCCCGCCCGATCCATCTCGTGCACGCGGCGCACCCGGGTTTCGCATTCTGGGTCCTGGCTCTCGGGGTGGTCGTGGCCGGTCTCGCGCACGGCTTCCTCGGCCACGCCGTGCGCGACCTGGCCCCGGCCTCGACCGGCCTCGGTGCCCTGCTCGTCGTCGCGGTGCTCGCGACCGTGCTCGCCAACCTCCTCACCAACCTCTCCGCGACCCTGCTGCTGGTCCCCGTCGTGGCCCCGCTCGGCACCTCGGCGGTGCTGGCCGCGCTGCTCGGGCTCAACATCGGTTCCGGCCTCACCTGGACCGGCTCGCTGGCGAACCTGCTGTGGCGGCGGACGCTGGGCCGGCACGGCGTGCACCCGACCAGCGCGGCGTTCCACCGGGTCTCGCTCACCCTGACCCCCGTCTCACTCCTGGCCGCCGTCGTCGTGTTGTGGGCGGTCACCTGATCCGGTGCGGGAGAATGCCCGGGTGAGCAGCCCCGCAGAGCCGTGCCTGGGCCGCCCGCCCCTCGTGCTCCTCGTTCCCGGTGCGGTCGCGGCGCTGCTCCTGGTCGTGCCGATGGTGACGCTCGTCGTCGACACGCCCTGGGGACAGTTCGTCGACCAGCTGACGTCGGAGGCCGTCGGCGAGGCGCTCTGGCTGACGGCGCTGGCGTCGATGCTGACGGTCGTGCTGTGCCTGCTGCTGGGGACTCCCCTGGCCTGGCTCCTCGCGCGGGTCGCCTTCCCGGGGCGATCCATCCTGCGGGCGGCCGTGCTGGTGCCGCTCGTGCTGCCGCCCGTGGTCGCCGGCGTCGCGCTGGTCACCGCGCTCGGTCGCACCGGGGCCGTCGGGCGGCCCCTGGACGCCATGTTCGGCCTGACGATCCCCTACACCACGACCGCGGTCGTCATCGCCCACACCTTCGTGTCGATGCCGTTCTACGTGCTCAGCGTCGAAGGGGCGCTGCGCTCGGCGGGCGAGGAGTTCGACGCGGTGGCGGCCACGCTCGGCGCCGACCGCTGGACGACGTTCCGGCGGGTCACGCTCCCGCTGGCCCTGCCGGGTGTGATCGCCGGAGCGGCCCTGGCGTGGGCCCGCTCACTCGGGGAGTTCGGGGCGACCATCACCTTCGCCGGGAACTACGAGGGCACCACCCGCACGATGCCGTCCCTGATCTACACGCTGCTCCAGTCCGACCCCCAGCTGGCCCGCACCGTCAGCATGGTGCTCCTCGTGCTGTCGGTCGCGGTGCTCGCGTTGCTCCGCAACCGCTGGCTCACCCGCCCATGAGCGTCCTCGAGATCGCCCTCAGCGTGCCCGGGCGGGTGACCGCGGCGGCCCTTGCGGAGCGCGGTCAGGTGGTGGCCGTGATCGGTCCCAACGGTGCCGGCAAGTCCTCGCTCCTGCGTGCGGTCGCCGGGCTGGTGGCCGCCGAGGGAGAGCTCCGGGTCGACGGCCGCTCGTGGTCGGGCCTCGCGGTCCGGGAGCGGTCGGTGGGAATGGCGTTCCAGGACCAGCTGCTGTTCCCGCACCTGACCGCGCTCGACAACGTCGCCTTCGGGCTGCGCACGGCCGGCGCCCCGCGCGACCGGGCACGTCGGGCCGCCCAGGAATGGCTCGACCGGTTCGGCGTCGGTGACCTGGCGCGCCGCAAGCCGCGCCAGCTCTCGGGCGGTCAGGCGCAGCGCGTCTCGATCGCCCGAGCTCTCGCCACCGGCCCGCACGTGCTGCTGTTGGACGAGCCGTTCTCCGGGCTGGACGTCGGGATCGCGGCGACCCTGCGCGTCGAGCTCGCCCGCCACCTCGCGTCGTACGACGGGGTCACGCTCCTGGTCACCCACGACGCCATCGACGCGCTCACCCTGGCCGATGTGGTCTGGGTGCTCGACGAGGGCCAGCTCGTCCAGGTCGGACCGCCGCGCGAGGTCGCCGCCCAGCCCCTGACCCGGCACGTCGCTCGTCTGGTGGGCCTGAACGTGCTGGCCGACGGTGACCGCATCCTCTCCTTCAGCCCCAGTGCGGTGACGGTCTCTCCGGCCGAGCCGGCCGGATCGGCGCGTCACCGCTGGCCCGGGACGGTCACCAGCCTGGCGCCGCACGGCGACGCCGTACGACTGCTGGTCTCCGGGAAGCACGAGCTTCTCGCGGACGTGACTCCGGCGGCCGTGGCCGACCTGGCACTCGCACCGGGTCAGCGGGTCTGGCTGTCGGTGAAGGAGACCGCCGTACGCAGCTATCCCGCCGCGCCGGGAACGCCCGGCCCGCAGGGCCGCGACCGATAGGGTCGGGCCATGACGGTGTCACCGACGGGCCGAGAGCCCGTCCCCGACTCACCGGACCGCAACCTGGCGCTCGAGCTCGTCCGGGTCACCGAGGCCGCTGCGCTCGCCGCCGCCCGCTGGGTCGGCCGGGGCGACAAGCTCGGCGCCGACGGCGTCGCGGTGGACGCCATGCGGAAGGTGATCGCGACGGTCCAGATGAAAGGCGTCGTGGTGATCGGCGAGGGCGAGAAGGACAACGCCCCGATGTTGTTCAACGGCGAGGAGGTCGGCGACGGCACCGGGCCGGAGTGCGACGTCGCGGTCGACCCGATCGACGGCACGACCCTGACGGCCAAGGGGATGAACAACGCCGTCTCGGTGCTCGCGGTCGCACCACGCGGCTCGATGTACGACCCGTCGGCGGTCTTCTACATGGAGAAGCTCGTCACCGGGCCCGAGGCGGCGGCGGTGGTCGACATCCGCGCGTCCGTCGCGGAGAACATCCACGCCGTGGCCAAGGTCAAGGACTCCCGACCGGAGGACGTCACCGTGGTGATGCTCGACCGACCGCGCCACGAGAAGCTCGCCGACGAGGTGCGCGCGACCGGCGCCCGGATCAAGTTCATCGTCGACGGCGACGTCGCCGGCGCGATCATGGCCGCCCGCCCCCACACCGGCGTCGACATGCTGCTCGGCATCGGTGGCACTCCCGAGGGCATCATCGCCGCGTGCGCGATGAAGTGCGTCGGTGGCGTCATCCAGGGCCGGCTGTGGCCCAAGGACGACGAAGAACGGCAGCGCGCCATCGACGCCGGGCACGACCTCGATCCCGACCACGTGCTGTCCACCGACGACCTGGTCACCGGCGACGACTGCTTCTTCGTCGCCAGCGGCATCACCGACGGTGAGCTGATGCAGGGCGTCCACTTCCGCGCCCACGGTGCCACGTCGGAGTCGCTGGTGATGCGCTCGCGCAGCGGCACCGTGCGACTGATCTCCAGCGAGCACCGGTTCGAGAAGCTGAACGGGCTCTGACGCAGCGCCCGTCCTGTCAGGGCCTGGAGGGTGGTGCCGGCCCCGCGGCCACCACCCGGCAGACCTCGCGGATCGCGGCCGGGTCGACGACCATGCCCAGGTGCGACGAGCGCACCTCCACGGTCCTCGCCAGCGGGTCGAGGCACGCCCGCCAGTCGACGACCCCGTCGCGCCGCGAGTAGACGGCGGTGAACCAGACGTCCGGCGGCAGCGGCAGCCGGCTCTCGTCGAAGCTGGTACGGGCGCAGTCCCCGGCGACGCAGTCGAGCGCCATCAGGCCCGGCACGCCGGCCCGGCTCAGCCGCACCAGCGCGTCCAGGCTCCGCGTCAGCGCCGCGTGGTGTGCACCGGGCGCCAGCATCGGGCTGCCCAGGGTGACGATGCCCGCGACCAGGTCGGGCCGGCGTACGGCCAGACCACGCGCGACCAGCCCGCCGAGACTGTGGCCGACGATCGTGGCGCGGCGCCCCCGGCGGCCCACGACGGCCTCCAGCCGTGCCTCCAGCTGCCCGGCGGCGCGTGCGGTGCAGCCCACGTTGGCGCGGATGTGCGACCGGTAGGTGCGGTGTCCCTGCGCGCGCAGCGCTCGGGCCAGCGGGGCCAGGCTGGCGTCACCGGCGAGGAACCCGGGCAGCAGTACCACCGGATCGACGTCGCGCGGCGCAACCGATCCGGCGTACGACGCACGGGATCCGCGGCGAGCGACCCGCTCTCCGACCCGCGATCCGGCCAGCCGGCCCACCTCGGCGACCACCCCGGCCTCGCGCAGTGCCGCCCGCCAGCCCGGGGCGGCGAAGCCCTCCGGGAGCAGGAAGTCGGCAACGGCGAACGTGGCCACGAGGATCCACGGTACGACGACGTGACCCCTGAGGTGGCCGATCCCCGAACGCCGCCGTGTCGCCCGCATGGGGTTGACTGGAGTGCATGGCCGGTCCCGCCTCCGTCACTCCCGAGACGCCACCGCCGGACGCGAACGCCGACGGGCCGTCCGTCGCGACGTCTCCCGAGCTCATCGCCCCGGTGAGCACCGGGGTGGAGCTGTGCTACCAGACCTTCGGCGACCCGCAGGACCCACCGATGCTGCTGGTGATGGGGCTGGCGACGCAGATGACCTTCTGGGACACGGCCTTCTGCGTGATGCTCGCACGGCGCGGCTACTTCGTGGTCCGCTTCGACAACCGCGACGTGGGACGCTCGTCGCGAGGGAGCGGCCGGGTGACCAGGTCGATGCTCGTGCGCGCGTTCCTCGGCCGGCGCGTGCGCGCGCCGTACACGATGAGCACCCTGTCCGACGACGCCTTCGGGCTGATGGACCACCTCGGTCTCGACTCCGCGCACGTCGTGGGCGTCTCCATGGGCGGGATGATCGTGCAGACGATGACGATCGAACACCCGGCGCGGGTCCGGTCGCTGACCACCATCATGTCGACCACGGGGCGACGCTCGGTCGGCTGGCAGCACCCGGGCCTGCTCCCCGTTCTGCTGAGGCCGGTCCGTCCCGGCCGCGAGGCGTACGCCGAGTCCAGCCTGACGATGTGGCGGCTCATCGGGTCCCCCGGCTATCCGCGGGACGACGACGAGACACGGGCCCTGGCCGGCGCGGCGTACGACCGCGGCGTGTCGGCGGCCGGAGCCCTGCGGCAGATGCTGGCGATCCTCACCCAGCCCAACCGCTCCGAGCGGCTGCACGCGGTGGGCGTCCCGACCCTGGTGATCCACGGGCTCGCCGACAAGATGGTCCACGTCTCGGGCGGTCGCGCCACCGCGGCCGCCGTGCCCGGCGCCGAGCTGCTGCTGGTCGAGGGAATGGGCCACGACCTACCGCCCGAGCTGTTCGCGACCTTCGTCGAGGCCATTGACCGCACTGCGAAACGCGCGATCGGCAGGTGAGACGACAGACCCCCGGTCCAGCCTGACCCGCCCCGAACGCACAGGCAGCCATTTCCGTCAAGGCTTGCCATGACCTGCGATAACGACTAGACGTGACGTAGTTCACCTTTCGTGGAGGGAGCGACACATGGCAGTCCGCAGGCGATCTCGGGGGGGCTCCGCTCCTCCCGGTCGATCGGGCACCTCCCGCCGCGTGGCCGGCTCGCTGGTCGCTCTGGCCACCGCCGCCGGCGTCCTCACGGCGTGCGGCGGCAGTAGCGGGAAGACGACGCTCGTCTGGTACATCAACCCCGACAGCGGAGGCCAGGCGGCCATCGCCAAGGCCTGCAGCACCGACCAGTACACGATCTCCACGCAGGTGCTTCCGCAGGACGCCAACCAGCAGCGCGTGCAGCTGGCCCGACGGCTCGAGGCCCACGACACGGGCATCGACCTGATGAGCATCGACCCGCCGTACACCGCCGAGCTCGCGAACGCCGGCCTGCTGGCGCCGATCCCGGAGGCCGAGCAGGCCACGCTCAAGGACCAGTCGTTCAAGGGCGCGACCGACGCGGCGACCTGGAACAACCAGCTGGTCGTCTACCCGTTCTGGTCGAACACCCAGGTGCTCTGGTATCGCAAGTCGTTCGTCCAGAAGGCCGGCCTCGACATGTCCAAGCCGGTCACCTGGGACCAGATCATCACCGCCGCCTCCGACAACGGCGGCACGGTCGCGGTGCAGGCCAACAAGTACGAGGGCTACGTCGTCTGGATCAACGCCCTGATCGCCGGCGCCGGCGGCACCTTGGTCCAAGACGCCTCCAAGGGCGTCGACGCGGACATCACGATCAACAGCCCGGCCGGCGAGGACGCCGCGAAGGTGATCGAGGACCTGTCCCACTCCAAGGCGGCGCCGCCTGACCTGTCGGTCGCCCAGGAGGGGCAGGCCGGCTCGGCGTTCGGCGCCGCCAACGGCGCCTTCATGGTCAACTGGACCTACATCTGGCACAACTACGACGCCACCCAGCCCGACGTGGCCAAGGACATCGGCTACGCGCCCTATCCCGAGACGGTGGCGGGCCAGCCCTCGCGGCCTCCCTACGGCGGCATCGGCATCGGGGTCAGCAGCCATTCCAACCACATCGACCAGGCCAACGAGGCTGCCGCCTGCCTGGTCAAGCCGGAGCAGCAGGCCACCAACGGCGCGATGACCGGCAACATGCCGGCCAGCCCGGCCGGCTACCAGAACCAGCAGATCCAGAAGCTGTTCCCCGCCGACCTGATCAAGCTGTTCGAGGACAGTGTCGACTCCGCAGCTCCGCGCACGGTCACGCCGTACTGGAGCGACATCTCCGGCGCTATCCAGAGCACCTGGCACCCGCCGGTCTCGGTCAACTCCTCCACTCCGCAGAAGTCCGCCACGTTCATCCAGGACGTCCTGACCGGAAAGAAGCTGCTGTGACTGCCACCACTGTTCCCCGGAAGGTCGACAAGGCGGCCCCGACTGTCATCAGCGACCGGTCGGTCGCAGAGAACCGGTTGGGCCAGAAGCTCGTCGCCCCGGCGCTGATCATGATGGTGCTGGTGACGGCGTACCCGATGCTGCAGGCGCTTTACCTGTCGCTGTTCCGCTACCGGCTCACCACGCCCAACGACAAGGGCTTCATCGGCGTCGACAACTACGTCACCATCCTGACCGACTCACTGTTCTGGAAGGACACCCTCAACACCGTGATCATCATGGTGGTGACGGTGGCGATCGAGCTGGTCATCGGGTTCGCGTTCGCGATGGTGATGCACCGGATCATCTTCGCCCGCGGCGTGATGCGCACGGCGATCCTGATCCCCTATGGCATCATCACCGTGGTCTCGGCGTTCGCCTGGCAGTTCACCTTCTCGATCAACAACGGCTGGGTGAACTCCTGGTTCGACTGGGTCCCGGGCATCTCGGCGTCGACCAACTGGTACGG
>JAICHQ010000076.1 GCA_025924815.1 Nocardioides sp. | reverse complement strand
CCGAGTCGTCGATCACCATCCGCCGAGTGCCGATCGAGTTCCTCGAGATCGAGCTGGCCGTGCTCGAGGACATGGGTTTCAAGTACGACCGCTCCGAGGAGTACGTCGCCAGCAACGGGCACACCCGGCTGGTCGACCTCACCACCCATCCGTCGTTGCTCACGGCGCCGCTGGACAAGATCCACCCGATGCCGTTCCCGGGCCTCAACATCGACAACCTGCCGTTCTTCGCCCTGATCGCCGCGGTGGCCGACGGGCAGACGCTGATCCACGACTGGGTCTACGAGAACCGCGCGATCTACCTGGTCGAGCTCAACAAGCTCGGTGGGCAGGTCAAGCTGCTCGACCCCCACCGGGTCATGGTGGAGGGGCCCACCCGTTGGACGGGCACCGAGATCGTCTGCCCGCCCGCGCTCCGGCCGGCCGTCGTCGTGCTCCTGGCCATGCTCGCCTCGAAGGGCACCTCGGTGCTGCGGTCGACCTACGTCATCCACCGCGGCTACGAGGACCTCGCCGAGCGTCTCAACCAGCTCGGGGCCCAGATCGAGACCTTCCGCGACCTCTGATCCCCCGGCCTCGCGACCAGCAACGTCCAGATGACCGCCCTGCCGACACGCGTGGTCGTGCTGCTCGAGGGTCACAGCGACGCGGTGGCCGTCCGCGTGCTGTGCCGGCGGGCCGGGCTCCCGGTCGAGAGCGATGCCCTGGTGCTGCGCGACATGCACGGCGTCACCAACGTCGGGCGACACCTGCGCGAGATCGAGCCCGGCGACCGCGTGCTCGGGCTGTGCGACTTCGCCGAGCGACGGTTCGTGGCCCGTGCGCTCCGGGCCGGCGGCCGGACGGTGGAGTCGGACGACGACCTGCCGCGCTGGGGCTTCGAGGTCTGCGACCGCGACCTGGAGGACGAGCTCGTCCGGGCGCTCGGCCCGGAGCGGGTGCTGGAGGTCCTCCGTGACCTGGGCGAGCTCGGCCGGTTCCGCGCCCTCCAGCGGCAGCCGCAGTGGCGTGACCGGGACATCCATGACCAGCTCAGACGGTTCGCCGGGACCCACTCGGGCCGCAAGGCGCTGCTGGCCGAACGTCTGACCTCGGCCCTCGAGCCGGGCGCCGAACCGCCGCCGCTGGCCCGGCTCGTCGAGGCCATCGAGCCTCTGGTGGCCTCTGGTCGCCACCATCCTCTTCCGGGCTGAGCGCGGCCCTCCCCCGGCGACCCCGGCGTGTACGGTGTGGCGGGGTCCGGGCCGCCGGGAGGGACGTGATGGGGCAGGGCATCGCCGACCTCGGGCCGCTGTGGCGCTCACGGGAGCAGCGGGCGTGGAACTGGTACGACTGGGCCAACTCCGCCTACTACACGACTGTGCTGAGCGTCCTGTTCGCGCCGTTCATGATCACCGTCGCGGGTCGCGCCGCCGGTTGCGGGAACTCCGCAGACGAGACCTGCCACAAGGCCGTCAACCTGCTCGGGCTCCACCTCTCGGCCGGCTCGCTGCCGTTCTACCTGACCAGCTTCGCGACCATCTCCAGCGCCTTCGTGCTCCCGGTGGTGGGCGCCCTGGTCGACCGCTCGTCGCGCAAACGGCTGCACCTGGCGGCGTTCGCCTGGGCGGGCTCGTTCTTCGCCGCCCTGCTCTTCTGGATGCGCGGTGATCAGTGGCAGCTCGCGGCGGTCGCGATCGTGCTCAGCAGCATCCTCGGCGGGTGCTCGCTGGTCAGCTACTACGCGATCCTGGTCGACATCTCCACCGAGGAGGAGCGCGACCGCGCCTCCTCGCGCGGCTGGGCCTTCGGCTACCTCGGCGGCGGACTGCTGCTGACGATCAACCTGGTGATGGTGCTCGGGCACGACGCGCTCGGGCTCGACAAGGAGCTCGCCGTCCGGCTCTCGCTCCTCTCGGCGGCCCTGTGGTGGGCCGGGTTCACCGTGATCCCGTTCCTCCGGCTCCACGACCACCCGGCCCGGGACGTCGTGCCGGAGCGGGGCGGGCTGCTGACCCGCTCGTTCGGCCAGCTCTTCACCACCCTGCGGGAGATGCGGCGGTTTCCGATGACGCTGACCTTCCTGGTCGCCTTCCTGTTCTACAACGACGGCATCCAGACCGTGATCGGCGTCGCCTCGACGTACGGCTCCAAGCAGCTCGGCTTCTCCGACGGCGTCCTGATCGCGACCATCCTGCTCATCCAGTTCGTGGCCTTCGGCGGCGCCCTGCTGTTCGGGCGGCTGGCGGCGGCCTACGGCGCCTACCGCTGCATCCTCTGGGGCACCTACGCCTGGATGGTGATCGTCGTCGTGGCGATGGCCCTGCCACGCAAGAACCTCATGGCCTTCCTGCTCGTGGGGGTCGCGATCGCGATCGTCCTGGGCGGCACCCAGGCGCTGTCGCGGTCGTTCTTCAGTCTGCTGATCCCGCGCGGGCGGGAGGGCGAGTACTTCGCGCTCTACAACGCCTGTGAGCGGGGCACCTCGTGGTTCGGCACGTTCCTATTCGGCGTCGTCTTCCAGATCACCGGGTCCTACCGCCCCGCCATCGTGGCGCTGGTCGCCTTCTTCGTGCTCGGGGCGGTCTTCCTGCTCCGGCTCGACGCCCGCCGCGGGATCGAGGAGGCCGGGAACGCCGTACCGGCCGTCGTCTGAGCGTCGGTCCGCTTGTGCGCTCGTGAACGAGGCCGAACCGATGTGACCCGCCTCGCGTCTTCCTGGAGGAACACCGCGGGATCGGCGTACGTTGAGCAGAGAGTGAATCCGTGACGTGTGCCCATCACGAACACGGGGTACGGACGTCTTGTTGATGTACGCCTCGGAGCGTACCGGGGGCCTACAACGGAGGTGAACCTTCATGGCAGAGCGCACACTTCGTGGCGCGCGGCTGGGAGGACAGAGTTTCGAGGACGAGCGCGGCATCGAGTTCGCGGCGCGTCAACAGTGCGGCTACCGCTGCGTCAACGGTCACGAGTTCGAGGTGACCATGTCGGTGGAGGCCGAGGTGCCGGCGGTGTGGGAGTGCCCACGCTGCGGGGCCGAGGCGCTCAGCACCTCGGGGATCACGCCCGAGGAGAAGGCCGAGAAGCCGGCGCGCACGCACTGGGACATGCTGCTGGAGCGGCGCTCCGAGAAGGAGCTGGAGGACATTCTCAAGGAGCGGCTCGAGCTGCTGCGCGAAGGCGAGATCGGTCCTGCCCACCTGCACCGCGCGAACGCCAAGCGTCGGGTCAAGTCCAAGGCGTGATGACCGGCTGAGCCGGGCCTACTCGTCGACGACCTCGCCCCGGACGACGGGTCCCTGCGGCCCGGGTCCGGGGCGTCGCTGACCCAGGAGCCGACGCGACACGACCCCGGTGAGGATGCGCCGGGCCACCGGGCGGGTGAAGGGCAGGATCAGCACGATCCCGAAGAGGTCGGTCACGAAGCCGGGGCTGAGCATCAACGTGCCGCCCACCAGGATCAGGGCACCGTCGGCGAGCTCCGCGGCCGGCATCCGGCCGGACTGGATCGTGGTCGTGAGCGCCTGCCAGGCGCGGCGTCCCTCGTGCTTGATCAGCCAGCTGCCGAAGATACTGTCGGCGATCAGGAGCAGGATCGTCCACCAGGCCCCGATCACCTGGCCGACCTGGATGATCACGTAGATCTCCAGGATCGGCACCACGACGAACGCCACGACCAGCAGCCACCATGTGGAGCCGCGCCGGCGCACCCGACGGCGCCCGGGAGCCGTCCTCCCACTCATCGGCGTCCATCCCGGGCGGTCACCTGCTGCCACCGCTCGCGCACGCCCCACGCGGTGACCCGCCGGAGCGACTCGAGAGCCACCTGGCCGTTCATCTTGGAGTCTCCGCGCACGCGCTCGACGAACTCGATGGGCACCTCACGCACCCGCAGGCCCAAGCGCAGGCACCGGGTGACCATGTCGGTCTGGAAGACGTAGCCGGTGCTCTCCACCGAGGCCAGGTCGATCGTCTCCAGCGCCGTACGACGGAACAGTCGGTAGCCGGCGGTCGCGTCGCGCACGCTGACCCCCAGCAGCGTCCGGACGTAGAAGTTCCCGCCGCGTGAGAGCAGCTCGCGCCGGAACGGCCA
The DNA here is from genome assembly GCA_025924815.1 of Nocardioides sp. Lineage (GTDB taxonomy): Bacteria > Actinomycetota > Actinomycetes > Propionibacteriales > Nocardioidaceae > Nocardioides. The sequence goes on along the minus strand of JAICHQ010000076.1, from coordinate 10,441 downwards.
GTTCACCACGCTCCCGCCGGGGATCCACCGCGAGCCGATCACCAGGTCGGCATCCCGCAGCGCGTCGAGCAGGAGGTGGAGCTGTTCGGGCTGGTGGGAGCCGTCGGCGTCCATCTCGCCGATCACGTCGTACCCCTCGTCGAGGGCGACCCGGAAGCCGTGCTTGTACGCCGCTCCCAGGCCGCCCTTCTCGGTGCGGTGCAGGACGCGGACCGCGTCGTCGGCCGCCGCCAGCTCGTCCGCGATCTTGCCGGTGCCGTCGGGCGAGTTGTCGTCGACGACCAGGATGTGTACGTCGGGCCGAGCCGTCCGGAGACGACCGACGATCCACGCCAGGTTGTCGGCCTCGTCGTACGTCGGCACGACCATCACGACGCGACCGAGCGGGGAGGACGGCCCGGGGCGGTCGCTGGTCATGTCGTGATCCTGTCGGCGGGCGGCGTGGAGACGGCAGAGATGCTCGCGGAGGGTGTGCCGCGGGTCCGACGATACTGACCAAGGGCCAACAGCCAGCCGCCCACCACCAGCGCCGCGCAACCGCGCCCCAGCCACGGCCCGATCCGGACCGCAGGGGTGACGACGTCGAACAGATCGACGCGGGAGCTGACGTACCTGCGGGTCTGGGAGGGCACCGAGGCCACCACCGAGCCGTCCGGCGCGATCACCCCCGAGACACCGTTGATCGCGGCCACCACGACGTAACGGTGGGTCTCGATCGCTCGGAGTCGGCTGATGGCGAACTGCTGGTCGATCTGGGAGGTGTGGATGAACATGGCGTTGCTGGTCTGGACCACCACCAGCTGCCCGCCCCGGGACACCTGGGCGTAGATCCCGTCGTCGTAGGCCACGTCGAAGCAGATCGCATCGGCCACCCTCGTGCCCGCGACCTCGAGCGGCTCCACCCGCGTCCCGCCGACCATGTCGCGGGCGACATGGTTCAGCTGCGCCAGGTGCGACCCGAACAGCCAGCGCCACGGGATGTACTCACCGAACGGGACCGGGTGCCACTTGGTGTAACGGTCGCCCGCACCGGTGACCGGGTCGAAGACGATGCCCTGGTTGAACACGTGGTCCGGACCGCCGTCGACCACGACTCCGGCGAGAATCGGGACGTCGATGCTCTGGACGGCGCCGCTGATGTCGGCCCGCATCTGCGGGTCCTCGAACGGATCCACGGCCGTGGAGTTCTCCGGCCAGACCACGAAGGCCGGTCGCGGCGTGCGCCCGGCCGCGACGTCGGCGGCGAGGCGCTCGGTCTCCATCCGGTGGTCCGCCGTGATCGTACGGAAGTGGGCGAGCACGTCCGTGCCGTCGCCGGGGACGTTGCCCTGCACCGCGGCGACCTCGATGCGACCGGTCTCGGCCGCGGAGTACGCCGCCGCCGTCGGGGCCAGCACCGGCGCCGATGCCACCGCCAGCACCACCACGACACCCACCGCGGGCAGTACCCGCGCCCGCCCGGCGCCGGCGTACGCCGAGGCCAGCAGCGCCCCGGTCAGGGCCAGCACGAGGCTCACCCCGGTGGCCCCGACGAACGGGAGCGCACCCTCCGCCGGCGTGTCGACCACGGCGTACGCCAGGCGCCCCCACGGCATGCCTCCCGCCGGCCAGGTGCACCGCAGCGACTCCATCGCCACCCAGGCCGCGGCCAGCCAGAGTGGTGACCACGGCAGCCGGCGCAGGGGCACCACGGCAGCGCCCAGCAGGCCGTACCAGAGGGTCTGGGTGAGCGCGAGGCCCACCCAGGGCACCGTGCCGACGACGTGCATCCACCACAGCAGGGAGATCTGGAAGGCGGCACCGAAGACCAGCCCCGGCAACCAGGCGGTGCGCGCCGGCAGCCGGTCGGTCGCCACGAAGAAGGTCGCGACGGCGAGCGGCAGGAGGACGTAGAGGTGGATCTCCGGGAAGGACACCGCCAGCGCCAGGCCGGCCACGACGGCCACCAGGCAGCGGGTCCTCATGGTGCCGAAGATATCCGGCGGTGCGCGAGGAGCGGTTTCGGTGCGCCACTCGCCACGGTCGTCGAGGCGATGTCGGTGCCGTTTGCGCCCTCGCAGGCTCGGGCACTGCGCAGTTCGCTGCGGCTGAGGTGAAGGCCCGCTTGCGAGCAAGCTCGCTGCGCTCGTTTGGGCGACGACTTCGCCTTCGCGCAAACGTGCTCGCTCAGGCCTGACCGGAGAGGTCTGCGGCCCTTCGGGCCGACCGGGGCACGACTGGCTGCCGCGCTCCCGGAAGTTGTCTAGGGGGACCGCGTCCCTCTCCGGTCTCGCTCTCGCGGACCAAGAACCGACCTCCGCGAACCGGCTCCCCCGATGGGCGGACTCCCACCGGCGGACCCGGCCACTCGGACGTCGGTCTTGCGCCCGCGAATGCCTGAGCGAATGCCCGCACTTTTGGTCATCCGGCACCGAGTTGTCAACCGTCCGCTGACCTGCAGGGACGTGCGAAGCCGCAGGTCACCGGCGGTGCTTGCGGGCGTGGATCGCCAGGAATTTTCCCGCATTCGCGGCGTGTCCGACCTCGACACGCCGCCCAGGTGAATGGTCGTTAACCGGGCGTCGTGGTCAGGCCGGGACGACGACGGTGCCGGTGGCGGTCGTGGCGACCAGAGGGGGCTCGAGCAGGTCTGCCGCACCCGGCTGCTCCGCCGTCGGGTTGCCGCGCGCGACCACCAGGACCGACAGCTCGAGCACTCGGCTTCGCGTGCCGACCTTGGTCAGCTCACACACGATCTCGAGGACGTCGCCGGCCCTGACCGGCTCCTTGAACTGGACGTCGGAGTACGACGCGAAGAGGCCCTCGTCGCCGTCGGTGACGATGCACATCTCGGTCGCCACGTCGCCGAAGAGCTTCAGGCTGTACGCGCCGTCCACGAGATTCCCGGCGTAGTGAGCGTCGGAGTAGGGCACGTAGCGCCGGTGCACGACGCGCGCGCCGACGTCCTGGCCGCTCTTGGTCGCCATCTCAGCCCGCCTTCCGCTCGGTCATCCGGTGGACGAGGTACGACGCGACGTCACCGGGGGTCGTCCCCCGCGTGAAGACACGGTCGACCCCCAGGTCGCCCGCCATGGTCTCGTCGAAGCGGGGGCCGCCCACGATCAGCAGTGGCCGCTTGTGCGGGGGGTAGGACTCACGGAACGCAGCGGACATCTCGCGGGTGTTGAGCAGGTGGGCGTCACGCTGGGTGACGACCTGCGAGACCAGCACCGCGTCGGCCTTCTCGTGCTGCGCGGCCTCGACCAGCTCGGGCACGCTGACCTGGGCGCCGAGGTTCACCACCTTGAGCTCGCGGTAGTACTCCAGCCCCTTCTCCCCCGCGAATCCCTTGATGTTGAGGATCGCGTCGATGCCGACCGTGTGGGCGTCGGTGCCGATGCAGCCGCCGACCACCACCAGCCGCCGCCGCAGGGTGCGCTTGATCGCCGCGTTCGCCTCCTGAGGGCTGAGCAACGGGTAGTCGCGCTCCACGACCTCCACCGCCCTCGGGTCGACCAGGTGGTTGACCCGGCCGTAGACGACGAAGAACGTGTAGTCCTCCCCCATCTGCTTGGCGTGCACGACCAGAGCCGGATCCATGCCCATCTTGTTGGCCAGCTGGACGGCCGCACCCTCGGCGATCTTGGAGTGCTTGATCGGCAGGGTGAAGCTGAGCTGCACCATCCCGTCGCCTGTGGTGTCGCCGTAGGGTCGGATCGGCCCGCCCGCTCCCCCGGTCGAGCCAGTCGAGACCACGGTCCCCATCGCCATCACTCCCCCTGCAGAATCTCGGTCGCCGGGTTCCAGTAGTCACGGGCCTTCTCGGCCACGCCCTCCAGGCCCTTGCCCTTGTCCGCGGGGCGCTTCATCAGACCGAACGTGCCGTCCGCGATCGCTTCGAGCAGCGGCGCCCCGGAGCCGGCGGAGCCCTCGTCGGCGATCTTGTCCAGCAGGTCTATCGTCTCGCCGAGCACCTGCCGCGCGCGATCGGCGATGAAGCCATCGGGCTCCGGCCGGAAGTCCTCGTGCAGGTTGCCGGCGGCGTTCATCACGTAGCGGACGTTCTGCAGGGCCAGGTCGCGGTCGGACAGCCAGGGGGTCACGACCGCTTCGGTCATCATCCCGACCAGCAGGATGCCCTGGCCGGTCAGCGCACCCACCAGGTTGAAGAACCCGTCGAGCAGGTACCCGCGGAACACGTCACCGGTCATGTGCCGGGTCGGTGGCATCCACTTCAGCGGGGCGTCGGGGAACAGGTCGCGGGCCAGCATCGCGTGGGCGAGCTCGAGCCGGAACGAGTCGGGGATGTCGGGGTCGATCTCGAAGGCGTGCCCGAGACCGAGCTGCCAGTCCTCGAGGCCGGCCTCCTTGGCGAAGTACTCGTTGAGGAGCTGGCTGGTGGTGACCGTGTGCGCGGCGTCGACGGCGTCGGCGGTGGTGAGGTAGTTGTCCTCGCCGGTGTTGATGATGATGCCGGCGCGGGCGTGGACCTGGCGGCTGAACCGCTGGTCGACGAACGTGCGGATCGGGTTGATGTCGCGAAACAGGATCCCGTACATCGAGTCGTTGAGCATCATGTCGAGCCGCTCGAGCCCGGCCAGCGTGGCGATCTCGGGCATGCACAGGCCGCTGGCGTAGTTGGTCAGCCGGACGTAGCGGCCGAGCTCCTTCGACGTCTCGTCGAGGGCGGCGCGCATGAGCCGGAAGTTCTCCTGGGTGGCGTAGGTGCCGGCGAAGCCCTCACGGGTCGCGCCCTCGGGTACGAAGTCGAGCAGGCTCTGCCCGGTCGAGCGGATCACGGCGATGATGTCGGCGCCCTCACGGGCTGCCGCTTGCGCCTGGGGGATGTCCTCGTAGATGTCGCCGGTCGCGACGATCAGGTAGATCCACGGCTTGGACGGCGCGTCGCCGATGCGCCTGATCAGCCGTTCGCGCTCGGTCCGGCGGGCGTCGATGCGCTTGATGCCGGACCCGACGGCCCGCCCCGCGGCGGTCCGGGCGCGCTTCGCGTCCTGGCCCTCGGGCAGACGGAACCTCACCGACCCGGCCGACGCCTTCGCGGCCACCTCCCGCAGGTCGCCGCCCTCGGCACGCCGCAAGGCGTCCCAGACCGGCAGTGCGACGCCGTGCTCGAGCCCCACGTCGGCGCGGACGACGTCGACGAGCCGGTTGACCCAGGGGGTGCCCTCGGCATCGGCGCCCGCCAGACCGGCCAGCCGCAGCGTCGCCCGCTCGACCGAGACGGTGGTGTGCTGCTGGGCGATCCGGACGATCGGCCGTCCCACCTTGCGGGCGAGCGACCTGGCCCGCCGGACGGTGGCCGGGTCGAGGTCCAGCTTGCCGCGGGGCCTCCTCGCCCGGGTGGTGGTCGCCATCACAGCCTCCGCTCGAAGAGTCGGCGTACGCCGTCGGACTCACGCAGGAGCTCCATCGCGTACGCCGCGTGGCCGGGCGTGTAGCCGTTGCCGACCAGCATCGTGACGTCGGCCGCGAGGCCCTCGGCACCGAGGGCGGCGGCCGAGAACGACGTGGCCATGGAGAAGAAGATGACGGTGCCCTGCTCGGCGGTGGCCAGGATGGCGCCCCCCTCGCAGCCGGGCACGTCGACGCAGACGACGGTGATGTCGGCCGGGCCACCGGCGGCGGTCACGGCGTCACGCAGGGCGATGGGATCGCGAGCGTCGGCGACGGCGACCTCGTCGGCGAGCCCCGCGTCGCGCAGGAGCGCCGCCTCCCCCTCGTGCGGTACGACGCCGATCGTGCGGGCCGCCCCCTCGCGCCGGGCCGCGGCCAGGCTCAGCGAGCCCGACTTGCCGGCCCCGCCGATGACCGCGACCACGGGCTTCTCGTCCGTCGCACGCAGTCGCGACCAGTCGTGCACGATCCGGGCCGTGAGGGCCGGGGCCCCGCAGACGTCCATCACCGACAGGCTGAGCGCCGGGTCGAGGTCGTCGGGGATCCGGGCCGCGATGGAGCGTCCGAAGAGGATCGCGTAGCCGTCGGCGGGCACGCGCTCGTGGAGCCCGTCCCAGCCTCGCAGGCCGTCCTCGATCACGAGCGGGGTGAGGCTCAACGAGACCAGGGTGGCGACGTGGTCGCCCACGGCGAGACCGAGGGTGGACGCGGGGCCGATCTCCTCGACGGTGCCGATGAGCATGCCACCGGAGCCGGTCACGGGGTTCTGCATCTTGCCGCGCTCGGCGACGATCTCGAGGACCTCCCGGCGTACGGCGTCGCCGTCGGGCCGCCCGCCGACCGTGTGCTTGTCCTCGAGCTGCCGGAACGACGCGGCGTCGAGGTTCAGGGTCTCCACACGCACCCGCACCTCGTCCGGCCAGATCTCGCGGCGTGCGTCGAGTCGTCCGGCGGCCTGCGGCAGCACCCGACCGCGGCCGGAGTCGTCGAGGACGCGGTGCAGACCGGTCGGGTCGCTCGCCGTCGTCGTACCGGATTCCGTCACAGGCACCGACATATCCTGGGTTTCCTCCGTTGTATCGCTGGAAGTACGAAAGAATCTGCGGCACGTCATTGGACTCGCCGTACGTTCTCCGCCTACTCTGGCATGAGAGCGGCGCGCCTCACAACCGGCGCGTCCTCCGCCCGCACGCCCGTCGTCCCATCGTCATCCAGGAGCCGCGAGATGAGCATCGACACCTCGGCTGACTCGGTTTCACGCCTCGAGGAGACCGGTCAGCCCTACCCCTACCGCCGCGTCGAGCTCGTCGAGCCCGACTGGACCCGGTTTCCGGGCTGGAAGGACGTCACTGCCGCGGACTGGGCATCCGTGCAGTGGCAGCGCGCCCACTGCGTGAAGAACCTCAAGCAGCTGCGCGAGCTGATGGGCGACCTGCTCGACGAGTCGTTCTACGCCGACCTCGAGCGCGACCAGGCCGAGCGCGCCACGATGTCCATGCTGGTGCCGCCGCAGATGATGAACACGATGGCGCCGCGGGTCGAGCCGGCCGGACCCGGCTCCCTGACCGAGGCCTTCTTCGCGGACCCGGTGCGCCGCTACATGCTCCCGGTGTTCAGCGACCGTCGTACCGACTGGTCCTCCCACCCGCACGCGACCCGTGACTCCCTCCACGAGCACGACATGTGGGTGGCGGAGGGACTCACCCACCGCTACCCGACCAAGGTGCTGGCCGAGCTGCTGCCGACCTGCCCGCAGTACTGCGGCCACTGCACCCGGATGGACCTGGTCGGGAACTCGACCCCGCAGATCGAGAAGCTCAAGCTCGTGGGCAAGCCGAACGACCGGCTCGGCGCGATGCTCGACTACCTGCGTCGTACGCCGGCCGTGCGTGACGTCGTGGTCTCCGGCGGCGACGTGGCCAACATGCCCTGGCCGCGGCTCGAGGCGTTCCTGACCGAGCTGCTCGAGATCGAGAACATCCGCGACATCCGGCTCGCGACCAAGGCGCTGATGGGCATGCCCCAGCACTGGCTGCAGCCCGAGGTCGTCGAGGGGATGACCCGCATCGGCAAGACCTCCCGCGAGCGCGGCGTCTCGGTCGCGATCCACACCCACGTGAACCACGCCAACTCCGTGACCCCGATGGTCGCCCAGGCGACGCGGACCATGCTCGACACCGGCATCCGCGACGTCCGCAACCAGGGGGTGATCCTGAACGGGATCAACGCCGACCCGCATGCGCTGCTCGACCTCTGTTTCGCCCTGCTCGACGGCGCGCAGATCATGCCGTACTACTTCTACATGTGCGACATGATCCCGTTCTCGGAGCACTGGCGGGTATCGGTCGCCGACGCCCAGCGCCTCCAGCACGCGATCATGGGCTACCTGCCCGGCTTCGCCACGCCCCGGATCGTCTGCGACGTCCCGTTCGTGGGGAAGCGCTGGGTCCACCAGCTCTCCGACTACGACCACGTGCGCGGGATCTCGTACTGGACCAAGAACTACCGGACCTCCATCGAGGCCGCCGACCCCGAGGCGCTCTCCCGCCAGTACGAGTACTACGACCCGATCCACACCCTGCCCGCCGAGGGTCAGGCGTGGTGGGCCGAGCACGGCAGGCTCGACGAGTCGGCCCTCAAGGCGGCCGAGATCGCCGAGGCCTCCCGCCGTACCGCCGCCCTCCAGGCCCACTGAACCCTCCCGGCGCGGCCCTCGGCGCCGCGCTGATGCATGCCGCCACAGGCGGCGGGTACGTCGTTCCTCTACGACGCGGAGGGAGATCGCGTCACCGATGACATGGCTGCTCGGGAGCGCAGTCACCCCTGGGGAGGGAATGACGTGGCACGCAACAACGGCAACACGGGGTTGCTCGGGATGCTGGCCGGCGGCGCGAAGGACATCCCGCGCAACGCCTCATGGCTGGTCGGCAAGGCACTGCCCCACGACAGTGGTACGAACGGGACCTCGACCGACGGTTCCTCGGAGGGGGGTTCCCGCGGGTTGGTCCAGCGCGCGGGCGACGCCGTCAGGGACGCGATGCCTGGCCAGGACTCGGTCGAGCACCGGCTCTCCCGGGCCCGGGAGAGCGCGGAGCGGGCTCAGGCCTCGGAGGACCGGGCCGTCGAGGCGGCCGAACGCGCCCACGAGCTGACCCAGCACGTCGACACGGTGCGGGCCGAGGAGAAGGAACGGCTCGCGGAGGTTCGGCGACAGCTCGACGACGAGGTGGATCGACGGGTCCAAGCTGCGCAGCGCGACGCCCAGGAACGGGTCGCCCGCGCCCGCCGCGAGGCCGAGAGCGACGCCGAGCAGTCGCTGGCGGAGCAGGAACAGCTTTCTGCCGAGCGTGAGGAGGTCGCTCAGGCCGAGGCGGAGCGGGCCCAGGAGGAGGCTCACCAGCGGTTCGCCGAGGCCACCGAGCGCCTCGCGAGGGCACGTGAGCTCGCCGACGAGGCCGCCGCGTTGGCCCAGGAAGCCGCCGAGAAGGCGCGTCGTGACGCCGAGCGCATCAGCGCGGCGGCCCAGACGGACCGGAAGCAGGCCGACCAGGCGGCCACGCAGGCACAGCGGCTGCGCACCCGCACCGAGCAGGAGGCCGCCACCGTGACGCGCACGGTGAACAGGACCACTCGGTCCGCCGGCGGGCTGACCGCGATGTCCAAGTCGGACCTTCTCCACCTCGCCCAGGAACGCGACGTCGCGGGTCGCTCGTCGATGTCGAAGAAGCAGTTGGTGACGGCATTGGAGAAGAAGCAGTGATCGCCGACGTCCTGGCCCGCGAGGCTCGCCAGCTGTGGGGGCATCGGTCGACCGCCGACAAGGTGGCGGAGGCGCTGCCGCAGCCCGACCGCAGCCTGCTCCGCGCGGGCGTGGCCGCCGGCGCGACAGTGGTCGCACTCTCGGCAGCGAGCGCCGTGACCTCGGCCATCAGACGACGCGTGGAGGGCACATGAGGCTCACCGCACTCGGAGCCCTGGCCGTGGGATACGTCCTGGGCGCACGAGCCGGGAGGGAGCGGTATGAGGACATTCGGCAGCTCGCGGGCCGGGCGGCCCGGCGGCTCGAGGACTACGGGTCGTCGGGGACCCTGGCGACGCGCGTCGCGGAGCGGGTCCCAGACGACGGGCATCGCCCTGGCTCCTGACGGCGACGGCCGGCTCGCCGAGGGCGTGCTCGTCGAGACCCACCTGTTGGCCCGTCTGCTCGGCGTCCGGCTGCTGCGGGTGGACGGAGTGGTGACGATCGCCCCGGCGCGCGTCGCGGCCTCGTCCGTGGATCCCCGAGCAGTGCCGATGACGTCGACCATGGAGCTCGGAACCGGCCTGGAGCGTGCCGCTCACCTGCTGCGCGAGTGCGAGCGGCGTACCTCTACTCGGTGACGGTGCGGTTCTCGTACGGCGTGCTGAGCACGATCGTCGTCCGCGTCGAGACGTTGGCCTCCGACCGGATCCGGGCCAGCAGGTCCTCGAGCGCGTGCGGCGTCTCGACCCGCACCTTGAGGATGTAGGACTCGTCGCCGGCCACCGACCAGCACGACTCGATCGCCTTGATCCCACGGATGCGCTCCGGATAGTCGTCGGGCTGGCTGGGGTCGATCGGCGTGATCGACACGAACGCCGTCAGCGCCAGCCCCAGCGCCTCGTGGTTGACCGACGCACCGTAGGCGGCGATCACGCCACGCTTCTCCAGACGCTTGACGCGCTGGTGCACCGCGGAGGTCGACAGCCCGGTCGCCTTCCCGAGGTCGGTGAAAGACATCCGGCCGTCGGCGGCCAACAGCCGGACGATCGTGCGATCTGTGTCCTCCACACCGCTGACCTTACCGTCCGCGCATCCCACGCGCGGTGGGATGCGTAGGCTCGCGCCGTGGCGAGCGAACAGCGGCTGATGGTCTTGGACTCCGCCTCCATGTACTTCCGCGCGTTCTTCGGCGTCCCGGAGGTGTCCGCGGACGACGGCACACCCGTCAACGCCGTCCGCGGGTTCCTCGACTTCATCAGCCGTCTGGTCGGCGACTACCGCCCGACCCACCTGGTCTGCGCCTGG